>NZ_JBFAMF010000001.1:0-342433 GCF_040656435.1 Brevibacterium sp. NPDC049920 | reverse complement strand
TACGCGGCAGCTCCAGGTGCACTCCAGTGCGGATTCGGCCCTGGAACCGCACTGGAGTGACCGGGGAGCCGGCGTGACCGCACTGGAGTGGCGGGGGAACGGGGCGACCGCACTGGAATGGCAGGGGAAAGCGGCGACCGTGCTGGACTGGCAGGGGAACCGGGGGCTTGAGGTGACCGGGGAGCGGGGTTGCCGGAACCTTTACGCGGCAGCTCCAGGTGCACTCCAGTGCGGATTCGGCCCTGGAACCGCACTGGAGTGACCGGGGAGCCGGCGTGACCGCACTGGAGTGGCGGGGGAACGAGTCGAGCAGAGTGCTGATGCCCTGATGCTCTGATGGCCTCGGGCGGCCCGTGGTGCTCCGGGGTGGCCCGCGCCGAGCCGCTCGCAGTGAGAGGTGCCCAGCGATTTTCGGTTCCGCGGGAAGATGTGTATAGTTGTTTCGGTCGTCACGGCACTGCGCCGAGCGACGGGCGCCACTAGCTCAACGGATAGAGCATCTGACTACGGATCAGAAGGTTGGGGGTTCGAATCCCTCGTGGCGCACAGCACGGAACAGGCCCTCACCAGTCGGTGAGGGCCTGTTCTGCTTTCCGCTTCCCGGCCGCGCCGGCCGGTGGACGCTGCCGGCCTGCGCTGCAGGATCGATGCTCATGCTTCAGCGCAGCACACCTGCGTGCACGACCTCCGGCATGCACGCGGTGGCCCCCGGCCTGCGCGCAGCGGCCCGGCGGGATCCGGTGCACCGGATCCCGCCGGGCCGAACTCATGGACGACCGCCCTCGACCTGCAGCCCGTACGTCGAGGCGCGAGCCGCAGCCTCAGGCCGGCCGCCCGGGGATCAGCCCCTGCGGCGGCGGGAGATCAGCAGGGTGAGGCCGCCGATCGCGAGGAGCGCAGCGCCGATCGCGAGCCCGCCGAGCTCGGAGCCGGTGCGCGGCAGGCTGCCGCCGTCGCGGTCGGAGCCGCGCTCGCCGGAGCCGGCGGTGTCGTCGTCCCGGTCGTCGCCGCCCTGGCCGCTATCGTTTTGACCGCGGTCGCCGCGGTCGCCGCGGCCGTCATCGCCGCCGTCGGTTCCGTCATCACCCCGGCCGTCGTCGGTCGGCCGGTCGCCGGGCTCATCGCTCGGAGCCGGGTCGCCGCCGGGAGTGTCCGAGGGGGTCGGCTCCGCAGACGGGTCATCGCCGCCGGGCCCCTCGGTCGGGTCGTCGCTCGGACCGTCGGTCGGGTCGTCGCTCGGACCGTCGGTCGGGTCCTCGCTCGGCTCCTCACCGGGTGCTTCGTCGTCCTCCACCAGGTCCACGCCCACGATCAGCGGGTCGTGGTCGGATGAGCGGAACGGACCGGTCTCGTACAGGTCGGTGACGTTCGCGTTGTAGCGGCTGTACTCGAGCCCGATCGACTCGACGGAGTTGATGTTCCAGATGTCCGCACCGGTCGCGGCCGCGAACAGCGGCTCGGTGGCCAGCACGTGGTCGAGGCTGCCGGTGAGGCCGCCGAACAAGTACGTCGACTCCTCGGTCATCTCCTTGCCGATGTTCCGGTACCCGGCCTCGTAGAACACCTGCATGGGGTCCTCTTCGGTGTAGGCGTTGAAGTCCCCGAGCAGGAACGTGCGCTCGGTGCCGTGCGCGGCCTCCTGCTCGTCGGCGAAGGTCACGAGCGCTCGCGCCTGTGCGACCCGGTCCGCGTTCGAGGCGCCCTGCCCGTCACCGGAATCCGCGTTGCCGGGCCCCGAGCCGGAGCCCTTCGACTTGAAGTGGTTGGCGATCGTCACGAAGGTCGCGTCGTCGTCCGCCGCGGCCTGCTGCGCGCGGGCACCGGCAGCATCGTCCGTGTCCGGGCCGTCGGTGACCGGTGCGAAGGCCTGCGCGAGCGGGGCGCGCGCATTGTCGAACGCCGTGTCGTCGAGGAGCACGGAATCGCCCACGGGCGCGACCTCGGCGGGCTGGTAGATGAACGCGGTGCGGATCGCGTCCTCGCCGTTCTCCGGCAGCTGCGCCGGCGATTCGGCGTATGCCCACTTCTCCGTGCCCGCGGCATCGTTGAGCCGGGTCACGAGGTCCTGGAGCGCGGCGTCGCGGTCCTTGCCGAAGCGCGCGGAGTTCTCGATCTCCTCGAGCGAGACCACCGAAGCATCGAGCGTGTTGATCGCCGACACGATCTTGGGCCACTGCCGGTCGAAGCTCGCCCGGTCGTAGGCGCCGCGCACATCGCAGTTGTTCGCCGTCGTCGGGTTGCCCTCGCGATCGGCGTAGTACCGGCAGCCCGACTCGTCCTCGCCGAGCGAGACGAAGTAGTTGAGGACGTTGAAGCTCGCGACGGTGACGTCCCCGCCGACCTCCCGGGGGGCGTCCTCGCGGGTGTTCTCCACCGTCACCGGCAGGGTGCTCTCCGCATTCTCACCGGTGAGGTGGGTGAGCGGCTGCATCCGCCAGGCATCGAAGCCGTAGCCGAGCACCACCGGCGAGGTGAACGCCGCCGGTGCGCCGACACGGACCGGGACGTCGCCGCCCAGGTAGGGGACCGGGGTCTCCGTCGCGCCGCGGGTGTAGTCGACCGTCGCGCCGTCGTCGAGCACATAGCCGCGCTCGGCGTTCGCGGCGGCGAGCTCCTGGGCCTCGGGCGTGCCGGGACGGTGGACGTCGGTGGGCTGGCGGAGGGTGTCGGTGCCGTTGACCAGACCGACCTCGCCGTAGCGGTTCGTGCCGTAGTTGTCGGTCACCGTGACGGGACCGGACGGCTGCAGGAGCATGCCCTCGAGAGACTCGCGCGCCTCGTCCCCGTCGGGGAACTCCCCGGCGTAGGGCTTGGGTGCCGCGGCCGCCTCGGCGACCGACCGGAAGCCGCCGGCGGCGACGGTGAGCTGGGTCTGCTCGTAGTACTCGGAGACCCGGCCGGTGAGCTCGACGAAGTCGCCGGTCTGCACCTGACCGGCAGTGTCTCGGGAGTAGACGAAGATCCCGTGCGAGGCGCCGTCGAGTGCATGCTCGTCCCCGCCGGTGCCCTCGGTCTGGATGTAGTACCCGTTCAGGCCGCCGGTCGGGTAGACGGCGGTGACGACGCCGCGGGTGGTCACCGTCTGCCCGTCGAGCGGGCTCGCCGCACCGGTGCCCTGGATGTCGGCGATCGCGGTGATGTCGGCGGGGTCGGTGGGATCCGGGGTCGGATCCGTGGGGTCCGGTGTCGGCGTGGCGTCGGGGAGCGCGCCCGGGGTGGGGTCGCCGGCGGTCCAGGTGGTGCCGTCCCAGAAGATCGACCTGCCGCGCGGGGCGGTCGCCCCGGTGGGAGTGGCGGTCTCGCCGCGCAGGCCCTCCGGCACCGCGGCACCGGTCCCGGCGGTGACACCGCGGCCGCCGACCACGCCGCCGACCTGATCGAAGTCGACGAGCGTGCCGGCCGGGTCGATGAGGAAGACCGAGGAGCCGTAGCTGCCGTCCGCCGCGGCGCCGGAGTTCACCGAGTTGGTGATCGGCAGTCGCACGACTGCGGTGCCGGAGTCGTCCACCGCGGTGCCTGCGGGCAGGGTGGTCCAGTGACCGGCGGTCTGCGGGGAGCCGCCGCGGCTCACCGAGCCGACGACGAAGCCGCCCAGGTCGGTGCCCGGCGCACCCTTGATCTCGATGAAGTCGGTGTCGTCGCCGCCGGCGTAGGCGATCTCCGAGATCTCTGTCGGAGCGGCGGCGAGGACCGGGGTGAGGCCGGGGAGTGCGGCGAGGGAGAGGGCGGCGGTCGCGGCGAGGACGCTCACCGGTCCCGTCTTGCTCGAGAGTCTGAGAATGCGCATGGAGAACCTTTGTTCGGAAGCGGGAATGCCAGCACTGTACTCAGGCGACACTCAGGAACGGGTGGCCGGCGTCGCAACGGAAGTTGAACATCACACCAATCCGGCCCTGGTGCCGTCGCTGCTCCCGGCGTCGTGCGGACCCGGGCCCTACCCGACGGTCGTAGACTGGCGCCAAGGAATCTTGTTTCGAAGAAGGGTGCGGTGCGCAGTGGTGGTGCAGATGAGTGGTCGGTCCGGTCGGATCAGCAGGTCCGTCGCGGCGGGCGCGGCGGCAGTCCTCGTCGTCACCCTGGGCGCGTGCTCGACCGACTCGGAGAAGTCCGTGCAGTTCGTCGACACCCCGCCCGCCACCGCAGTGCTGCCGGGCGACGACGCCGCGCAGACCGCCGTCGAGCTCAGCTCCCTCCTCTTCGAATCCGCCGACGTCGCCGTCGTCGCGCCCGCAGATGCCGCCGAAGCCGCCGCCCCGGTGGCATCGGAGGCCCGGCTGCCGCTCCTGCTGGGTACCGAGCAGGCCGTCGCCGACGAGCTCGAGCGCCTCGGCGCCGATACCCTCGTCACCCCGGCAGGCACCGACCTCTCCGCGCTGGGTGATGGGTTCGAGGTCGTCGAGGTGCAGGCCGAGGACACCGGCGCCGTTCCCGAGGTGGCCGTCGACGAGCAGCCGGCCGGCGCCTCGCTCTTCGTCGACCCGGAGGCGGAGTCCCCGGCCGAGGTCGCCGCGCGCGCGAACGTCGAGGCCGCCGGCGGAGCCGTGGCCGAGGTGCCCGGCGGCGACCCGCGCCTCGACGGCGACACCGTGGCCGCGACGAAGGATGCCGCGGGCGATGACCCGGCCGGCGGTCTGCTCGCCCTCGGCGAGACCTTCGGCGAGGCGGACGACTTCACCGCGAAGGCCGCCACCGCGGCGACCGCCCCCGAGCTCCCCGGCGGCGGCCAGCTCGCCTTCCCGGGCCGGCGCATGATCGCCGCCTACGGCTCCCCCGGGGTGGCCTCGCTCGGGATCCTCGGCGAGCAGGACCTCGAGGCGACGATCGAGCGGGTCAAGGGGCTGGCCGAGGACTACGAGCCGCACTCCGACGTCCAGGTGGTGCCGGCGTTCGAGATCATCACGACCGTCGCCTCGGCGGTCCCCGGGCCCGACGGCAACTACTCCACCGAGCTCGACCCGGAGCTCATCCGCGAATGGGTCGACGCGGCCGGCGAGGCGGGCGTCTACGTCGTCCTCGACCTGCAGCCCGGCACCACCGATTTCCTCACCCAGGCCAAGGAGTACGAGGAGCTGCTCAAGGAGCCCCACGTCGGCCTCGCACTCGATCCCGAATGGCGGCTCGAGCCCGGGCAGCGCCACATGGAGCAGATCGGCTCGGTGAGCGCGGAGGAGGTCAACGAGACCGCCGCCTGGCTTGCCGAGCTCACCGCGGAGAACTCACTGCCGCAGAAGGTGTTCATCCTCCACCAGTTCTCGCTCGGGATGATCTCCGACCGGCAGGACATCGACACCTCGCACCCCGAGCTCGCGATCGTCCTCCACGCCGACGGCAACGGCACCCCGGACCTCAAGATGGGCACGTGGAACGCGCTCCAGGAGGGGCTGCCGGAGGGCATCTTCATGGCGTGGAAGAACTTCTACGACGAGGACACCCCGACCTTCACCCCCGAGCAGACCTACGAGGTCGAACCGCGCCCCTGGTTCGTGTCGTACCAGTGATGCGCGAGCGGTCGATCAGCCGCGGCGCTGCTTGAACTCGACCTCGACGAAGGCGCACTCGGCATCCGTCTCGTTGATGACGTTGTGCTCGCTGCCCACCGACCGGGTGTACGAGGCGCCGGGGACGATCTCATTGGCGAAGGTCTCCTCCGGCGTGACCACCGTCAGCGTGCCGGCGACGGTCGGCACGACCACATAGTCCATCTCGTGGACGTGCATGCCGGTCTCCGTGCCCGGGGGGAACCGCCACTCGGTGACGCGGGTGAACTCGTTGTCGATCTGGACCGTGGCGATCGCCGGTGTGTACTCACTCATGCGTCCACGCTACTGCGAACGCCCACCCCCGCGGAAGACCGCCGGCGCACCCCGGGGCACGAGCCCGAGTGCACGGCATCCGTGGACACGACTGCGGGGCTTTCGATGAAGGGTGGTGGCGCTGATGCCACCACACTCCACCGGAAGCCCCACACTCCCGAACGGACGCGCGATCAGCCGGCGCGGCGGTCGGGGCAGATTGACTCCGCGAGCGCGTTGAAGCTGCGGCTCGGGTTGCCGAACCGGTGGAGCGTCATCGACACGGCCTGCTCCTGCACGAAGTAGCGGAGCTCGACGCGGCCGGAGCCGGTCACGGCATCGTCGACGACCGCGACCTCCGGGCGCTGCGCGATCGCGCCGGTGAGTTCGGGCTCGACCGCGCCGATCATCCGCACCCGTGCGCCCACCCCGTCGTCGTAAGCGCCGGATTCCACGCGCGCGGCGAAGTCGGCCGCCGACTCGATCGCGACGCCACCCTCGCCGGTGGAAACCGCACCGGTGGACCCGGCCGTGCCCGAGGCGCCCGCCGGCCCGTCAGACCCTGCCGGCTGCCCGGCACCCCGGGCGGCGGCCTTGACCGCGGCGCGCACCTCAGCGGCGGCGTCGGGGGACACCGACCAGGTGATGGGGGCCTGGGCGAGCTGCGCGGCGTGCGCGGTGCGGGTGACCTCGACGGCCAGTGCGGCGGCGGTGACGCGCACGGTGACGGCGCGCGGCAGGTAGCGGAAGATGTTCGCCTCGGCGGTGAGGCCGGTGGGGTCGGAGGCGCGGCCGAACTCCTGCTCCCACGCCCGCCGATCGCTCGCGCGGGCGGCGTCGAGCCAGGCCTCGTCGCGTACCGAGCCGTCCGACCAGTCGCCGAACAGCATGAGGTAGTTCGGGCCGCCGGCCTTGGACCCCAGGCCCACCGAGGACTTCTTCCAGCCGCCGAACGGCTGACGCTGGACGATCGCGCCGGTGATGCCGCGGTTGACGTAGACGTTGCCGGCCTGCACGGTGTCGAGCCAGGTCGCGACCTCGGCGGCGTCGAGCGAGTGGATGCCGGCGGTGAGGCCGAAGTCGACCTGGTTCTGCAGCTCCATCGCCTCGGCCAGCGTGTCCGCATGCATGAGGCCGAGCACCGGTCCGAAGCACTCGGTGAGGTGGAAGAACGAGCCCGGCTTCACACCGTCCTTGATGCCCGGCGACCACAGGCGGCCGGAGTCGTCGAGCCGGCGCGGCTCGAGCACCCAGCTCTCCCCGGGCTCCAGGGTGGTGAGCGCGCGGAGCAGCTTGTCCGAGGGCTCCTCGGTGAGCGGGCCCATGGTCGCCCGGAGGTTCGCGGGCACGTCGACGATGAGCGAGGACGCCGCATCGACGAGCTGGCGGCGGTAGCGCTCGGAGTCGTAGGTCGAGCCGACCATGATCGCGAGCGAAGCCGCCGAGCACTTCTGCCCGGCGTGGCCGAACGCGGAGTGGACGAGGTCGGCCATCGCGAGGTCGCGGTCCGCCGCCGGGGTGACGATGAGCGCGTTCTTGCCCGAGGTCTCCGCATTGATGTCGAGCTCCGGGTTGAAGCCCCGGAACAGGGCCGCGGTCTCCGAGGCGCCGGTGAGGATGACCCGGTCGACGCCGGGGTGCGCGACGAGCGCCTTGCCGACCTCGCCCTCGGTCGGGGCGACGAGCTGGAGCACCTCGCGCGGGACGCCGGCCTCCCACAGACACTCGACGAGCAGCGCCGAGCAGTGCGGGGTGGGGCTCGAGGGCTTGTGGATGACCGCGGCGCCGACGGCGAGCGCGGCGACCGTCGACCCGGTGGGGATCGCGACGGGGAAGTTCCACGGCGGGGTGATGAGGACGAGCGCGTCCGGAGTGAACTCGGCGCCCTCCACCGCCTCGAGCTCGAGGGCGCGATCCGCGTAGTAGCGGATGAAGTCGATCGCCTCGGAGATCTCCGGATCGGACTGGTCGAGCGTCTTCCCGGCCTCGGCGGCCATCGTCGCGAGGAACTCCCCACGACGGGCGGCGAACACGTCCGCAGCGCGGAGCAGGATCTCCCCGCGGGCGCGGGCACCGAGCTCGCGCCAGGCGAGTGCGGCCTCGCGGCCGGAGGCGACGCGGGCGTCGACCTCCTCGACGGAGTCCAGGGATTCCGGGGCGGGGCGGGTGTCGAGCCAGCCCGGTGCGGACGACTGCTCGAGGAGCGCGCGTGCCCAGCGCTGGTTCGCCGGCAGCGAGGGGTCGGTGTCGGGCTCGTTGGCGAACCCGCCGAGCTCCGCGCCCGAGGTGTACGCCGCACCCTGCTCCGCCTCGGCACCGCGGTCCTGGCGGCGGGTGGGCAGGGGAGCGGTCTCGCCCTCGGCCGCGAGGACGGCGGCGAGGTCGTCGACCGAGGCGCGGAAGCGGTCCTCCTCGCGCCGGAACACGGCGTTGCCGTTGCGGAGCTCGAAGATCCCGGACATGAAGTTCTCGTTCGCCGAGTTCTCCTCGAGCCGGCGGACGAGGTAGGAGATCGCGACGTCGAACTCCTGCGGGTGCACCGCCGGGACGTAGAGGAGGAGATCGCCGACGTCGGCGCTCACCGCGGCGGCCTGCTCCGCGGCCATGCCCTGGAGCATCTCGAACTCGACCCGGTCGGTGACGCCGCGGGCGAGCGAGAGCTCGTGGGCGAAGGCGATGTCGAAGAGATTGTGGCCGGCGACGCCGATCCGCACCCCGGCCATCCGCTCGGGCGTGAACAGCCAGTGGAGGACGCGCTTGTAGTTCGCGTCGGTGGCCTGCTTGGACGGGCAGGTGGTGAGCTCCCAGCCGGCGACCTCGGCGTGCACGCGCTCCATCGCGAGGTTGGCGCCCTTGACCAGGCGCACCTTGATCCCGGCCCCGCCGGCGGCCACCCGGGCGCTCGCGTACTCGCTCAGCCGCTGCATCGCGCCGAGCGCGTCGGGCAGGTAGGCCTGGAGCACGATCCCGGCCTCGAGGTGCGCGAGCTCCGGGTCGTCGAGGATGCGCATGAACACGGCGAGCGTGAGCTCGAGGTCCTTGTACTCCTCCATGTCGAGATTGATGAATCTGCTGCCGGCCGGAGAGGCGGCGGCCTCGCGGTAGAGCGGCAGGAGCCGCTCGACGACGTAGTCGACGGTCTCGTCGAACGCCCACATCGACACCTGCGAGGCGACCGAGGAGACCTTGACGGACACGTAGTCGACATCGGACCGCTGGAGCAGGCGGCGGGTCTCGGCGAGGTGCTTGTCCGCCTCCTCCTCGCCGAGCACGGCCTCCCCGAGCAGGTTGATGTTGAGCCGGTGCCCGTCGGCGGTGAGCTCCGCGACGGCCTTCCCGAACTGCTTGTCGCGGGAGTCGACGACCATGTGGCCGACCATCGAGCGCAGCCGCGCACGGGCGGCGGGTACGACGACCTGCGGCAGCACCGGGGCGAGCGCGGCACCGGCCTTGACCTGTGCGCGGTCGAGCGCGGACATGGTGTCCGGGGTCAGGCGTGCGACGTCGACGAGCGCGTCCGCGGCGGCGTGGACGTCATCGGTGCCGACGACCCGGTCGACGAAGCCGACGGTGAAGTCGAGGCCGTTGGGATCGGAGAGGACTGCGGCGAGCCGGTCCGCGGCGGCGTCCTTGGCCGTGGGGGTGCCGGCGGAGATCCGCAGCCAGCGGCGCACCCGCGCCACTGCGGAGTCGGTGAGGGGTGCCAGTCCGGCGTCGGTGAGTGCTGGCATGGTCCCTGGGGTGCTGAGCATGATGTCCTCCGTCTCGAATCGTGCTGCTGGTCCGGCCCGGCGGCTGTGCTGGGCTCCGCCCGGACCGGCAGGCGGGCCGTGCGCCGACCGCCCGGCCCGGGTGTCCGCTCGTCGTCGAGCGCGGGCCTTCGTCCGTGCTCCCAGTGTGCGCGGCGGCTGTCCGGACGACCAGGGTCCGGTGTGAGCATCCGCACGTACAATGAGTCAGAAGATATCGTTGGAGCAGGCGGGACAGCACCGGACGGGGGGCGGGGATGGGCGGCAGACGGGTCCCGGTCGAGGTGCGGGCGGAGGCGTGCCGGGAGGTGGCTGCCGGGCGCCCGGCCGGGGAGGTCGCGGCGTCGCTCGGCGTGTCCGCCCCGACGGTGCGCCGGTGGACGGCGCGGGCGGCCGCCGGCGAAGGGCTCGGCGACCGGCCGCGCACCGGCCGGCCGCGCATCCAGGACACCGCGACCGCGGTGGTGTCCGCGGTCCTCGCGACCGCCGGTGCCCGCGTCGACACCGCCGACTACTCGACCCGTGCGGTCGCCGCCGCCACCGGGCTGAGCCAGAGCGTCGTCGCCCGCGCGATGGCCCAGCTCGCCTCCCCGCCGCTGGCGCCGCGGCTGCGCCTGGTCGCCGTCGCCGCCGCCTACCCGGTGCTCGTGCTCGGGTTCGCCGCACTCCCGGACCCCGGGGAGTCCGGGCCCGCTGCCCGGACCCGCTCCGAGCGTGCCTTCCGCCGCCGCGGTGCGGGCCTCGTGGCCGCGCTGCGGAGCTCCGGTCTGGGTCGATGGGCGCAGCAGTTCGGGACCGCCGCGCCGCCGGTCGTGCCGCCGGCGGTGCAGTCGGTGCTCGACGCCGAGGCGGTCGACCGGATCATCGCGTACGACCCCCGCGGAATCGTGCCGGCCCGGTCGGAGAGCGTGGCGAGCACTGACCTCGACGGGTTCGTCGCAGAGGTCGGTGCAGTGCTGCGACAGGTCGAGGCGGTGCCCGGGTCCCTCCTCAACGCGCTGGCGGCGACGGTCAATCGCGGACTCGAGGGACTCGAGTGGAACGACCTGGGTTCTCCGCGCCCGCCTCATAGGGAATCCAAGAGTTCTGACTCAAACGGGCCTGATTCGAGCCGCGGGCCGGACCCCGGGTCGTGGGTGCCGGACTCGCACTGGCTGCCGCGAGCGAACCTCTCGCTCACCGAACAGCTCGCGATCGCGCTGCGGCAGGAGATCATCGATTCCGGCTACCGGTCCGGCGACCGGATCCGCCCGCGCACCCTCGCCTCCCGGCTCGGACTGCCGCAGGCGGCGGTCGAGGCCGCGGTGCGTCGGATGATCGACGAGGAGCTCCTCGACGGCTCGCGCGGCGGCGTGCGGATTCCGGCCGTCACCGCCGATGACGTCATCGATCTCTACGCCGCCCGACTCGTGCTCGGCTCCGTGCTGCTGCGCGGGCTCGCAGCCCGCCCGCGCCGGCACCTCGTGCCCGTCCGGCAGGCGCTGCGGCGGGTCGAGGCCGTTGCGGCGCTGCGGCGCGGCACCGACGTCGACGACGCGGACCTGCGCTTCCAGCAGGAGCTCGCGCGTGCCTCGGGCCTGACGCAGACGGCGCGGACCTTCGAATCCCTCACCCGGCGCCTGCGGATGTACATCTCCGTGCTCCTCCTCGACTACACCCCGGCCACCGACCGCATCCTGTTCGACGACCGCCGGATCCTCCGCGCCCTCGAGGTCGGCGATGCGGCTGCCGCGGTCGACGCCTGGCGCGGCAAGCTCGACAACGCGGTGCGCCACATGGCCGGGATCGCCGCGCACCGCGGCTTCGACGTCACCGTGTGGGCCCGGCTCACCGGCGGCTGAGGCGCGCTCGCGGCGGGGGATGGGACGGCGAAGCGCGGCAGGGGGTGGCCTTGGGCGGCGGTGCTCGGTTCGTGGGCGCAGACGGGCGGATCGGCGCAGGCGGCTCCGGTACTGGTAGAACTGGTGGGGTCGACAGCTGACTTCCCACCGATGTGAAGGACCCGCATGACCGAACGCACCCCCGAACGCACCGTTCTCTGGACCCCTCCGCGCGACCGCGTCGAATCGAGCGCGCTCGCCGACTACCAGCGCTGGCTCGCCCGCGAGCACGGGGTGTCCACCTCCGGGTACCAGGAGCTCCTCGACTGGTCGGTGGAGAACATCGAGGACTTCTGGGAGACCATGTGGACGTACTTCGACGTCGTCGGCGACCGCGGTGACGGACCCGTCCTCACCGGCGACACCATGCCGCGGGTGCGCTGGTTCGAGGGTGCGACCTGCAACTACGCGGAGAACATCCTGCGCCACGCCGACACCCGCCCGGACGCCGAGGCGATCGTCGGCCTGCACGAGGACGAGCGCCGCGATTCGATCACCTGGCGAGAGCTCCGCGGACGCGTGGGAGCGCTCGCGGCCTGGCTCCGGGAGCACGGGGTGGAGCCGGGCGACACCGTGTGCGCGGTGCTCCCGAACATCCCGGAGGCGGTCGAGGCGCTGCTGGCCTGTGCCGCTGTCGGTGCGGTGTGGTCGGTGGTGAGCCCGGACTTCGGGGTCAAGGGCATCGCCGACCGCTTCGCCCAGATCGAGCCGTCCGTGCTGCTCACCGTGGACGGCTACCTGTTCAACGGGCGCGAACAGGACCCCACCGGCACCGTCGGAGACCTGCTCGCAGCCCTCCCCACGGTGCGCGAGCACGTGCTCGTCGACCAGTTCCCGGGGGCCGGGGAGCGCGCCGAGCAGACCGCTGCGGCGCGGGAGTCGACGACCCTCTACTCGCAGATCGTCGCCGTCTCCCAGGAGCCGGTGTTCGAACCCGTCGAGTTCTCCCACCCACTGTGGGTCCTCTACTCCTCGGGCACCACCGGGAAGCCCAAGGGGATCGTCCACGGACACGGCGGCGTCACCCTCGAGGCGCTCAAGGCCAACACCCTCCAGCAGGAGGCGCTCGAGGGCGGCCGGCACTATTCGGCCGTCGCCACGACGTGGGTGGTGTGGAACCTCCTTGTCAACAGCATGCTCGTCGGCGCGACGATCGTCACCTACGACGGCTCGCCCGTCGCCGGGGTCGCCGACAAGCAGTTCGAGATCATCGAGCAGGAGAAGGTGACGAACTTCGGCACCGGGGCGGCGATCCTCACGATGATCGAGAAGTCGGGGGTGTCCCCGGCGGCCCGCTACAACCTGTCCGCTCTCCGCTCGATCCTCTCGACCGGGTCCCCGCTGCCGGATTCCACCTGGGAATGGGTGTACGCGCACGTGAGTCCCGACATCCACTGCGGCTCCGATTCCGGCGGCACCGACATCGCCACGGGCTTCATCGGGTCCAACCCCTACGACCCGATCGTGCGCGGCGAGCTCCAGGGCGCCTACCTCGCGGTCGCCGCGGACTCCTTCGACGAGCAGGGCCGCCCGGTGGTCGACGAGGTCGGGGAGTTCGTGGTGACGAAGCCGATGCCGTCGATGCCGGTGAAGTTCTGGAACGATCCGGACGGCAGCCGCTACGAGTCCGCGTACTTCGACGCCTACCCCGGCGTGTGGCGCCACGGGGACTGGGTGACGAAGCGCCCCGGTGGGCAGTACGTCATCCACGGGCGCTCGGACTCGACGATCAACCGCGGCGGCATCCGCATGGGCTCCGCCGACATCTGCCAGGCCGTCGACGGCGTCGAGGGCGTGCAGTCCTCGATGGTGATCGGCGCGGAGCTGTCCGGCGGCGACTACTACATGCCGCTGTTCGTCGTGCCGAAACCCGGCGTCGAGGTCGACGACGCGCTGCGGGAGAGGATCGTGCAGCGGATCCGGACCGACGTGTCCCCGCGCTACGTGCCCGACGAGATCATCGCCGCGCCGGCCGTGCCGACCACCCGGACGGGCAAGCTCATGGAAGTGCCGATCAAGAAGATCTTCCAGGGCGCCTCCCCGGACACGATCAACCGCGGCACGGCCGCCGACCCAGAAATCTTGGACTGGTATGTGAATTACGCCCAGAGCTTTGCCGCCGGCAGGCAGGACCGATAGCGTCGAAGGACAGCGAACGACGAGGAAAGAGAGGTCATGATGACGGATCAGACCAGCATCACCGTGTCGCGCACCATCGACGCACCCGCCAAGGACATCTTCGAGGTGCTGTCCAACCCCGAACGCCACCACGAGCTCGACGGCTCCGGTTTCATCGTGTCGGACTCGAAGACGGACCGGATCACCGGAACCGGACAGGTCTTCACGATGAACATGGACGGTGAGCACATGGGCGGGGAGTACCAGACCGACAACCATGTCACCGGCTACGACGACGGCAAGCTCCTCGCCTGGCAGACCGCGCCCGCGGGCACGGAGCCGCCCGGCTGGGAATGGGTGTGGGAGCTCGAGCCGGAGGGCGCAGACGCCACCCGGGTCGTGCACACCTACTCCTGGGACAAGGTCGACGCGCAGACCGCGCAGAAGATCGGCCTGCCGCTCGTGTCCGAGCAGCAGCTCGAAGACACCCTCAACCGCCTCGCGGCGGCCGTCTCCGGCGGCTGACGAAGAGGCCCGAGCTGGAGCGGGAGCCGACGGCGCACCCTGTGCTGCTCCTGCGATGAGCTCCGAACCGCGGCGCCCCGGCGAACAGCCGGGGCGCCGCTGGTGTGTCCGGGAGGCGGCTGCGCCATTGCACGGACTGCTGTCCGAGCGGTCCGGCGTCACTTCCGCCGGGCCCGGCCGCCGAGGACGAGCGCTCCGGCTCCGGTGCCGATGAGAACGAGGGAGAGCCCCAGGAGGGCCCGGGAGCCCGAGGTCGGTCCGGTCCGCGGCAGTTCGTCGGCCTGAGCGGGCTCCGGCTCCGCAGGAGCTTCGGGTGCCGGTCCGCCGGCCGGTTCCGCGGGAGCAGACGAACGGGTCTCGGGAGCACCGGGTGCCGGCGCACCCGGTGCCGGCGTGCTCGGGGTCGCGCCCGGCTCCGCCGGCGGTGTCGGCTCGTGGTCGGGTTCCGCAGAGGGTGCAGGTTCGTGCTCCGGTGCGGTGGCTGTCGGCGCAGGTGTCTCCGAGGGTGCGGGCTCCGGCTCAGGAGCCGCGGGAGTCGACTCCGAGGGTGCGGGCTCAGGCTCCGACGGCTCGGGCGTCGGCACCGGCGTCGGGGTCGGGGACGACGGGGCTGAAGGCGTCGGGGCCGGAGATGACGGGGCCGGGTGGGTCGGCGGTGCCGGTGACGGCGCGGGCTCGGAACGGGCGGTGCGGGATCGCTCGGTGATGATCTCATCCGGGGCACCAGCGGTGATGACGTTCTGCACCCGGGTGGCACCCTGGCCCTGTGCCTCGTGGAACCGGACCGAGGTCGGCGGCACGTCGTGCGCCCGGGCGGTCACGTTCACCTCCGTGAGCGTTCCGTCCCCGGGCACGATCGCCTCCTCGACGGTCGAATCGTCATCGGCCGGATGCTCGCCGGGCCCGGCAGCTCCCTGCGTCGGCGCTTGCTCGTAGGCCTCGAGCCGGGGGATCGCCCGGAGGGCCACCTCGACGGGCTCGGCGGCCGTGGTCACGGATGTCTCCCTGAGCAGTCCTCCGCTCGCCTCGAGATCGACGGGGATGCCGGGGACGGGCTCCCCGGCCGCGGACACGAGCCGGATGCGCACCGTCGTCGAGTGCGCTCCCGGAGCGAACTCCGCGATGTCCAGGTGGAGCGTGTACGGGCCGGCGAATCGCTCGGCATCCTCGGAGATCGCGGTGAATTCGGCGGCCGCCCCGCGGAACCCGGGACCCAGATCGGCAGGCAGCTCGGGAGCGATGACGTGCCGGTGCGGCACCTGCTCATCGAGCTTGGCGAGTGCGGAGAGCGCCGACTGCACATCGCGCCGCTCCGAGCCGGAGTGGGTGTGCAGCGCCCAGGCCGTGCGCGGGCTCGTGATGGCCCGGCCGGTGGACTCGGAGAAGAAGCGCGGGAGCGGGGTGGCCCGCCCGGCGTCGACGCAGTAGGCGAAGCCGTCCTCGAGGGAGCGGTACGCCCCGTACCAGGTGCGCCCCTCCTTGGTGCGATGCCAGCGCCCCGGTCCCAGGACC
Source organism: Brevibacterium sp. NPDC049920 (assembly GCF_040656435.1). NCBI lineage: Bacteria > Bacillati > Actinomycetota > Actinomycetes > Micrococcales > Brevibacteriaceae > Brevibacterium > Brevibacterium sp. NPDC049920. The sequence goes on along the minus strand of NZ_JBFAMF010000001.1, from coordinate 326,857 downwards.
TCGGGAGCGGTGGACCCGAGTGCGCGTGCGGAGTCCGCCTCGGTCGCGGGTCCGAGCCCGGCGGCGCTGGCAGCCGGGGGATGATCCGGGGAGAGAGCGGGCCCGGTGGTGAGGAGCAGGGCGAGGAGGGCGGCGGACACGAGTGCATGGACCCGCCGCATCGCCCGAGCGGGACGTCGCGGAGGGGAGGGGGCGAGCGCGCGCACGGGGCGCCGAGCAGCGGGAGTGGGCAGGTCGGGAGCGGGGTATCGGGTCATGGCGCCATCGCACCTCGACCGGGTGCCCCGGCGACAGGGCCCCGCTCGGCCTGTGGACGGGGAGCCGCTGTCCCCAGCTCGGCGACCGCATCGGTGCCGGCGATGTTCCACAGCCGAACGCGCATCGGAGGGGACGCCCGGACGCCCCCGGAAGGCGGGCCCCGGGGCCTGTGCGCAGGGCGGACCCGAGTTCGGTCAGGCCGCGCGAGCGGAGTAGAGTCGGGTAATGGAATCGGGCGTGCCGGCAAGGGGTGCGCCGAGTGCGAACTGAGCCGAGGTAACTATGACGTACACCAAGGAAAGCGTCGATGTCGTCCTCATCGGCGGCGGGATCATGAGCGCCACCCTGGGCGCCATGCTCACCGAGCTCCAGCCGGAATGGGACATCCGCGTCTACGAGCGACTCGACTACGTCGCGCGCGAGAGCTCGGATCCGTGGAACAACGCGGGCACCGGGCACGCCGCCCTGTGCGAGCTCAACTACTCCCCGGCGGATGCCAACGGTGACGTCGACATCACCAAGGCCATCAACATCAACGAGCAGTTCCACGTCTCGCGCCAGTTCTGGTCCTACCTCATCGACGAGGGCGTCATCACCGACCCGTCGACCTTCATCAACCAGGTGCCCCACATGAGCTACGGCCGGGGGGAGAAGGGCCGCGACTACATCCGCAAGCGGTACGAGACCATGGTCCGCAACCCGCTGTTCGCGGACATGGAGTACACCGACGACCCGGCGACGCAGGCGGACTGGCTGCCGCTGATGTTCGAGAACCGCGGCCCCGGCCAGGTCAACGGCGTGTCCCGGTTCCGGACCGGCACCGACGTCGACTTCGGTTCGCTCACCCGGCAGCTCCTCACCCACATGGGCACCAAGGGCACGCAGATCCGCACCGGGCACGCCGTCACCGACCTCAACCGCACCGCCGACGGCTGGCGCGTGTCGGTGAAGGATTCCACAGCCGCCGACGCGTTCGACGTCAACGCCCGCTTCGTGTTCATCGGCGGCGGCGGAGGTGCCCTCCACCTGCTGCAGAAGTCCGGCATCGCGGAAGGCCGCGGCTACGGCGGCTTCCCGGTCTCCGGGCTGTTCCTCCGCACCTCCCGCCCCGAGCTCGTCGAGCGCCACCACGCCAAGGTCTACGGCCAGGCCGCCTTCGGCGCACCCCCGATGTCGGTGCCGCACCTCGACACCCGCGTGGTGGGCGGCAAGCGCTACCTCATGTTCGGGCCCTACGCCGGGTTCTCCCCGAAGTTCCTCAAGTCGGGCCGCATCACCGACCTGCCGTTCTCCGTGCGCGGGAACAACCTGCCGGTCATGCTCAACGTCGCGAAGGACAACTTCGACCTGGTGAAGTACCTCGTCGGCGAGCTCGCCTCCTCGAAGAAGGATCGCTACGAAATGCTCGCCGAGTTCACCCCCGAGGTCGACCCGGGCGACTGGGAGTTCATCACCGCCGGCCAGCGCGTGCAGGTGATGAAGCGCGACAGCAAGAAGGGTGGCGTGCTGGGCTTCGGCACCGAGCTCATCTCCGCCGCCGACGGCTCGATCGCAGCGCTGCTGGGCGCCTCGCCCGGAGCCTCGACGGCCGCGCCGATCATGCTCAACCTGCTCGCCACCTGCTTCCCCCAGCAGTACACGGGCTGGGAGCCGAAGCTCAAGGCCATGGTCCCCTCACTGGGGCGCAAGCTCCACGAGGACGAGACGCTGCTCACCGAGCTCTCCGAGTACACCGCGCGGACGCTCCAGCTCATCAAGGACGAGCCCGCGGTCTGACACCGTGCGCACTCGCGGCAGACGACGCCGCCGAGGGGCCGGACACCGGACGACCGGTGTCCGGCCCCTCGTCCGTCCGGTCGCTCGCCCGTCGCTCGGATGCTGGACCGAGGACGGTGCCGAGCACCCACTCGGGTCTCCCGTGCGACGAGCTCGCACCGCGGTGTTGCACAACCGACACCGCGTTCGGTGCACGCGCGTCCGCGCCAGTGCCTATGCTGGATCCGAGCACAGACACCGGGCGCGTCCCGGCCGCCGCAGACGATCGAGGCAGGTATGAGCCACCATCCCCATGACGAGCACGCCCGCCCCGCCCCCGGCGGGCACTCGAGCGGGCCGCAGGGAGCGCCGGCGCACCCCGGCATGCCGCCGCAGGGTGCTGCGCCCCAGCACCGCGGACCACAGGGTCCCCTGCCGCAGGGGATGCCTCCGCACGGCCGCCCGGGCGGCCCCCGGCAGCCCGGGCAGTACGGCTCCGGCCCCGTGCCCCACGGCGCGCCGCACCCGCAGGCCCAGCAGCCCGGCGGTCCGTACCGGCCGGCCCCTCAGCACGGTGCGCAGCAGCCGGCCCAGCGCGTCTACGCCCAGCCGCGGTTCTCACCCACGGTCACCCAGGAGATGCGGATCCGGCACCAGGTGCAGCAGCGCTCCGGGGCCCCGGTCGACGCCCCGTGGGCTGCTCAGGCCGCCCGTCGGCTCCCGCAGGAGGACCCGACCGCCGGGGCGAACATCGCCCGCATCGTGGCGGCCTCGATCGTCGGCGCGATCCTCCTGCTCGGTATGCTCGCCATCCTCATCTTCGGCGCCTTCTCCTTCGACGGCGCCGGCCTGCTCGTCATCGGGCTGTCCGCGATCCCGCTCGTCCTCATCATCCTCATGGTGCTGTGGTTCGACCGCTGGAAGCCCCAGCCCAAGCTCCTCCTGCTCGTGTGCCTGCTGTGGGGCGCCGTGGCCTCGGTCATCATGACCCTCATCGCCAGCTGGTTCGGCCTCGTCGCGCTCTCCATCGTCGGCCTCGACGCCTCGGGCGACATATTCGGCGCGGTCGTCATGGCACCGGTGATCGAGGAGATCACCAAGGGCGTCCTGCTCGTCGTCATCGTGCTGGCCGCCCGCAAACACTTCGAGGGGCCGCTCGACGGCTGGGTCTACGGCAGCCTCATCGGCGCCGGGTTCGCCTTCACGGAGAACATCCTCTACCTCGGCAGCGCCTACGTCGAGAACGCGGATGCGGGGCTGTGGCAGACCTTCATCGTCCGCTGCCTCATGAGCCCGCTGCTCCACTCCACGTTCGTCGCCTGCGCCGGCGTGTCGATCGGCTTCGCAGCCCGCCGCGGCGCCTGGTGGCTCACCGCGATCATGTGGCTGCCCGGTCTCATCGCCGGCATGGTGCTCCACGCCGTGTGGAACGGGACCGCGACCCTGACCTCGGCGCTGGTCGCGACCGGCGCGATCCATGTGTTCGTGTCCCTCGGCATCCTGTTCGTGCTGTCCGCCCTCATCGCGATCAGCTGGTTCGTGCTCGGCCTCGTGTTCCGCCACAACGAGTCCACCCACACCCGCCAGTCGCTCGGCGACTACGCGAACGCCGGTTGGCTCACCCACTCCGAGGTCGACATGCTCGGCACCTGGAAGGGCCGCCGGGCGGGCAAGCGCTGGGCCGGCCAGTACCCGAACGCGCGCGACCACATGCGCACGATGATCCGGCTCGCCGCCAACCTCGCGGCCACCCGCACCCGGGTGCTCGCCGGCGTCGGCGGGGAGACCGAGCGCAAGGTCGAGCTCTACCTGCTCGAGCAGTTCACCATGGAGCGCAGTGCTCTCATGGGCGCGGTCAACCACCGCTCCCACCGGCCCGGCAGGGCCTGATGACCCCGGTCGACCTCGCCCTGCTCGCCCTCGCCCTGCTCGCCGCGCTCCTCGGCTGGCAGCAGGGCTTCCTCGCCGGCGGCGGAGCGGTGGCGGGGTTCGTCGTCGGACTCGTCGCCGGTCGCTTCCTCGGGCCCTGGGCGGCCGACCTCCTCACCGGGGCCGGCGTGCTCGACGCGTCCGCGGAGCCCGGCCTGACGGTGGCGCTCCCGCTCGTGCTCGGCGTCGTGCTCTCCGGTGTCGGCGGATTCGTCGGCGCCTCCCTGCGCGACCGGATCCCCAGCCGCTGGGGGCGCGGGGTCGATGCGCTCGGCGGCGGCGCCTCCGGGCTCGTCGCCTTCACCCTCATCGTGTGGCTCGCGGCAGGCTGGATCGCCACCACCCCGCTCCTCACCCCCAACCGGTGGGCTGCGGAGTCCGCGATCATCGCCGCGCTCGACCGCTATGCGCCCATCACCTCGACCGAGGCGCTCGGCGAGATCGGCACCGCTCTCGCCGACACCGGCTTCCCGCAGGTGTTCCAGGGCCAGCCGGAGCAGATCCGGGGGGTCGGGGAGCCGAACGAGGCGATGGTCGCCGTCGGCCGAGACGTCGACGACTCCGTGGTCAAGATCGTCACCACCGTCACCGAGTGCGGCACGCTCCAGGAGGGCACCGGCTGGGTGTACTCCTCCGGGCTCGTCGCGACCAACGCCCACGTGGTCGCCGGTGCGCAGGCGCTGAGCGTGCAGGTGGGCGGCACCGGACACCCGTACTCCGGGGACGTCGTGGCGTTCGATCCGGCGCTCGACGTCGCGGTCCTGCGGGTGCCGGAGCTCGCCGCGCCGGAGCTCGAGTTCGGCAGCACGCTCACCGTCGGCGCCGACTCCGTGGTCGTCGGCTTCCCCGAGAACGGGCCGTACACGATCTCACCCACCCGCGTGCGCGACCGGCTCGATGCGCGCGGCCTCGACATCTACAACGACGACACGGTGGTTCGCGAGGTCTACTCGATGCGCGGGATCATCCGGCCGGGAAACTCCGGCGGACCGATGCTCGACTCCCAGGGTCGGGTCGTGGGGATGGTGTTCGCGAAGTCCGCCACGGACCCGGAGACCGGCTATGCGCTCACGCTCGACGAGATCGACGGCGTGCTGCGCGATGCGCAGGAGCGGACCCGTCCGGTCGACACCCGCAGCTGCGCGGTGCAGTCCCCGCCGGCCGGCTGAGAGCCCGGGCCGGTGCTCGGGCCGCGGCCGCGCCGGTCCGTCGCACCCCGGGGTCGGGTGGCCGATCAGGGGTAGTCGAGGTAGCCGATGACCGCGCGGTGGTCGCTCGTGCCGCGGTCGAGCACGGAGTCGCCGACCGGCTCGAGGCCGCGCACCATGACGTGGTCGAGGCGCACGACGGGGAAGATCGAGGGCCAGGTGAAGCCGAAGCCCCCGCCCACGGCCTCGCGGGTGTCGGTGAGCTCGTCGTCGAGGCGCTCGAAGTAGCGGTCCGCGCTGCCGGAGTTGAAGTCGCCGGCGACGATGATGTGCTCGGCTCCGTCGGCCTCGATCGCGTCGGAGAGCTTGGACAGCGCGTTGTTGCGCAGCGATTCCTGGCCAGGGCGCACGGAGGGCAGGTGGACGCTGTAGAAGCGCACATCGCCGTGGTCGGTGCTGATCGTCGTGGCGATCGCCCGGGTCCACTGGATGCCGAGGTCGATCTCCTCGGGCTCGCTCATCGGCCATTTCGACCAGATGCCGATCGTGCCCTGGTCCGTCGAGTGCGCGTAGTGCTCGGTGAGCTGCTCGGTGATGATCTCCCCGGACAGCGATTCGATCTCCTGGACCGACACGATGTCGGGGTCGTGGTCGATGATGTTCTGCGCCGTCGCGGTGGGCTGCGGCATCCGCGCGCCGACGTTCTGGGTCGCGACGACGAGGTCGGCGTCGTCCGGGGTGTCGGCCGGACGCAGGTAGCTGCCGAACATGAGGAACCAGACGAGCGCCGGGAGCAGCACGCCGATGATGCTCAGCACCGAGAAGCGGAAGAGCGCCACGATGAAGAGCAGCACGATGAGCAGCCCGGTCCAGGGCAGCGCGGACTCGACGACGAGGGCGAGCCCACGGGTGGTGGGCACGAGCTCGTGCATCGCGAGCAGGGCTGCGAGGAGGGCGCCGACGACGAAGGTCAGGATCCCTTTGGAGGGGTTTCGAGTTGCGGACATCGCCCCCGAGTGTATGCCCGGAAACTGACGAAAGGCTGGAGGAAGCCGGGCTGCGCGATGGGTGCGGCCGCGGCCCCGGGCGGTGCCGGTTCAGCGTGAGGCGGTGGCGCGCCAGACGGTGACGTCGGGGTGGTCGTCGAACCGGTATCCGCCGCCGCGGATCGTCCGCACGATCGCAGAGAACGGGCCGAGCCGGCGTCGCAGGCGGCGCACGTGGACGTCGACCGTCCGCTCGTCGGGGGCATCGTCCTCGGTGCCCCAGAGGCTGACGATGAGGTCGAGGCGGGAGAGGGTCTCGCCGGGGCGGGACACGAGCGTTGCGAGGAGGTCGAACTCCTTGGTGGTGAGCCCGGCGAGCTCACCGTCGACGTGCACCTCGCGGCGCGGGATGTCGATCTGCAGGCGGCGGGCCGGGGCGCCGACCGGGGTGAGGTCCTCGCTCGATGCGGGCGGGTGCATGCGGGCGGGGATGCGGGAGCGGACCGGTCCGTGGCGACCGGCGGGGTCGCCGGTGGCGGCGGGCGATCCGATCGCGACCGCCCGCACCGCGTCGAGGTCCTTGCCGGGGCCGTCCGGGGCGAGCGCGATGACGGCCTGGGTGTCCGCCTGGGAGGCGAGCTCGCGTGCGTACTCCTGCAGGGCCTGCGCGATCGCGGCGAGGTTGGTCCCGTCCTCGGCGGCCTTCGTCTCGTCGAGTCCGATGTAGAGGACGATGCCGCGTGCGGCCTTCTGCGAGGGGCGCACGCCTGCGGGGCCGAAGGTGCGCGGAGCGGAACGGGGGTCGACCGGAGTCAAGCGGGCTCCCTGGCGTCGGGTGGCGGCGGCGCTGCGTGGGTGGACCGGGCGCTGCTGAGGCTGGGGGACGGACATGGTGTGCGGTTCCTTCTGTCGGCGCGATGTTCGCGTGCGAGGCGGGAGTGCCGGACCTCGCGGGTGCCGCTCATCGGTGACCGTTCGCGACCGTGCGGCAGTGTCGGGGTCAGTCGCGAACGCACAGCATGAGCTGTGCACACCGGGGGCGCGGACATCGGCGCCGGGCGTCTGCGGTGCGGCGGAGCGGCACCGGGAAGGAACTGAGCATGCTCGTCATTATTCTTCATGCTCGACGCGAACGGCAAGCATGAGGGTGCCGAAGCGCTCGAATAAGACGCAATATGACAGCGGGGAACGCCGCTGGTGGAGCTGGGTCGGTCCGCGCCGCGGGTCAGACGACGCCGTACATGCGGTCGCCCGCGTCGCCGAGTCCCGGGACGATGTAGCCGGTCTCGTTGAGCTTCTCGTCGAGCGCGGCGGTGTGGATCGTGACGTCGGCGCGACCGGCGTAGGTGTGCTCGATGTGTGCGACGCCCTCAGGGGCGCTGACCAGGCAGATCGCGGTGACCTCGGAGACCCCGCGGGCGAGCAGGTAGTCGATGGCCATCGCGAGCGTGCCGCCGGTGGCGAGCATCGGGTCGATGATGAAGATCTGCCGGCCCGACAGGTCGGACGGCAGGCGCTCGGCGTAGGCGGTGACCTCGAAGGTCTCGTCGTCGCGCACCATGCCGAGGAAGCCGACCTCCGCGGTGGGGAGCATTCGCAGCAGGCCCTCGAGCATGCCGAGCCCGGCGCGCAGGATCGGCACCACGACCGGCCGCGGATTCGACAGCGCTGTCCCGGTCATCGGGCCCACCGGGGTGCTCACGGCCTTGTCCTCGACGCGGATGCCGCGCGTGGCCTCGTATGCGAGCAGCATGACGAGCTCATCGGTGAGCAGTCGGAAGCGTGCAGAATCGGTGCGCTCGTCGCGCAGGACGGTGAGCTTATGAGCGATCAGCGGATGGTCAGCCACGTGAAGATGCATGCTCCAGAATCTACCGGAATCGCCGCCGAGGTGTGCGGCGGTCGTCGAGGCGGCGTCATAGGGTCCGCTCCTCCGCGTCGCAGTGGTGCAACCGGGGCGGCAGGGGACAGAATAGGGCCATGTCTTACTTCACCGCAGTACTGGCGCAGTCCGACGACGAATACCGTGCGCTCGACTACGACGTCCGCGACGCCGCGGACCTCGACGACCTGCTCGAGACGATGCGCAACGGCGGCGAGGGCGATGGCGAGGCCGTCGCCGTGATCGAGCACGAGGACGAGTGGTTCGCGCTCGTCCGGCTCACCGCCGCCGACGAGGTCAAGGTCTTCCTGTCCGATGTCCACGCGGTGGCCGACAGCCCCTTCGCGGAGCTGTTCGTCGACTACCTCGACTCCCAGGACGACGAGTACGAGGCCGACGAGGACGCCTACCCCGCGGACGGCGAGGAGGCCGATGGCGACGACGACGCCGCAGAGGACGAGGTGGAGGAGGTGCCGATGCTCGATCTCGAGGACGACGCCGAATGGAGCGGTGACGCCGACATCTTCGCCGACCTCGGGGTGCCTGCCGAGGAGCTCGTCGAGCAGTCCCGGACGCACGCCTCGGACCCCGCCCGCGTCGTCGCGCACGTCGGCGAGGAGGCCGGGTTCGCCGATCGACTCGAGGCGGCGCGCTGAAGCACCTGCCCGAGCACGAGGCCTGGATGCGCATCGCGCTCACCCAGGCCTCTGCGGCATCCGCGGGCGACGATGTGCCCGTCGGAGCGGTCGTCGCAGGAGCGGACGGCGAGATCCTCGGCGTCGGGTTCAACCGCCGCGAGCTCGACCACGACCCGACCGCGCATGCCGAGGTCGTCGCGCTGCGCGCCGCCGGGCGGGCGCACGGCGCATGGCGGCTCGCCGGTGCGACGCTCGTCGTCACGCTCGAGCCGTGCGCGATGTGCGCCGGAGCGGCGATCGCCGCGCGCGTCTCCCGGATCGTGTTCGGGGCCTTCGACGACAAGGCAGGAGCCTGCGGCTCGGTGTGGGACCTGCCCCGCGACCGCGGGTCGCTGCACCGGCCCGAGGTCTACTCCGGGGTGCTCGCCGCAGAGTGCACGGATCGACTCAGCGACTTCTTCGCCGCCCGCCGGTGACGCGCCGCGGGCCGACCGCTCCGCGGTGACCCGCGCCCATGCGGCCGCGGGCACCGGGGTCGGTCGGAGGCGCGATTTTGGACCGAGCGGGCCGTCCGGGTAGAGTATCCGGCGGTAGCGTGTCCGAGCGGCCGAAGGTGCAACACTCGAAATGTTGTGTACGGTAACCCCGTACCGTGGGTTCAAATCCCACCGCTACCGCGTTGCCCATATAGCGGGATGAATTCTCGAATGATGGAATGTGAGGCCCCGGGTCCTGTGGATCCGGGGCCTCACGGCTGTCCGGGGCCGCTGACCCCTCGGACCAATGATCGGACCAAGTGGGGACCCGCCGGGACGGCGGGCAAGCCGCCCCGGCGACCGCCGATCTCCGCGGGCCGCGGTGTGCGGCTCCCCGCAGGAGGACCTCACCCGGCGCCGTATCCCGGCCCGGGGAATCGAACAGCGTGCCCCGTTCCATCGGCCGGTGGGGGTCCAGGGCAGGATCGCATGGACGCCGGCGCACGGGCGCTCCTGGCGCCGGAGGCCGGTCAGGATGACGGGCAGCACCGGATCACCGACCCTCATGCTCCATGATCCGCACTGTTGAGGCCCTCCCGGTCGCGACGTACACCTGAGGTGCAGGATCCTCCTGCACGAAGGATCAGTGATCACCGTGCTCAGCCGCCGCACCGACATCGACCAGCTCGTCCCCTCCTGGGTGCCCGCGAGAACGTCGTCGTGCAGGGAGAATCGGGGGCCGGGAAATCGACGGTGCTGCGCACCGCCGCGGAGGAGAGCGGGATGCGTGTCGTCACCGTGCCGGTCAACGCCGCGGAGCAGCCGCTGCCGGGCTCGGGGATCGCGATCCTCGCCGCCGCCCTGCGGGTGGTCGGCGACGGGACGCTCGCCGCCCGGATCGAGGACCTCGACCTCGACGACCCCGATGTCCTCGACCCGCTGACGCAGTCCTTCCTGGGTTTCGTCCTGCGCCGGCTCACCGGTGGGCGCGTGCGCTTCGCGGTGAGCGTGGCCGCACTGGACCCGGACGGGCCGTTCGGCGGCACGACGACCATCGATCTCCAACGGCTCGATCCGGCCGAGAGCATGCGTGCGGCGTTCGAGATCAGCCCGGGTCTCGACCCGGCGGCGGCCCGGCTCGTCGCAGCCGGTGCCGTCGGCCACCTGCTCACGCTCGAGCAGGTGATCGGCACGCTCGGCGAGCGCCAGCGCATCGGGCGGGCTTCGCTGCCGCACCCGCTGCGCTCCACCGAGGCGATGGATGCGTTCGCGTCGGCAAAGCTGCACGGGCTGTCCGAGGAGGCGCTGACGATTCTCCGCACCCTCGCCGTCGCTCCGCGCTCGTCGTTCCTGCCCCTGCTCGCCGGCTATGCGACCATGGGGGAGGAACTCGCCGAGCTCGAGGCCCGCGACCTCGTCAGTCGGGTCGGATCCCACCTGCGGATCCGTGACCCGCGCATCCGCTCGAGCATCCACGGGGCGATGTCCGCCGGAGAACGCGCGGCCCTCCACGTGCAGATGATGCGCGCTTGCGAAGATGCCGACCCCGCACTCTCCCTCTGGCACAGCACCTTCGCCGGGCACCGCGAGGACGCGGCCCACAGGCTCATCGCGCACGCCTGCGCCCTCGTTGACGAGGGCACGCGTCGTGGATGGTCGAGGAGGAGGCGTTCGAGATCCTCGCGGTGTGCACCGGAAACATCTGCCGCTCGCCGCTGGCCGCGGCGATCCTGCAGTCGGGGTTCGACGACATCGCGCTGTGCCGGTTCGCCGTCCGCAGCGCCGGCACCCACGCCCGGGCCGGGGACCGGGCGACCCCCCAGGTGATCGAGATCGCGCGCCGGCTCGGGGTGTCGCTCACCGAGTTCCGCGCGCGCCGGCTCAGTGCCGAGCAGATCCGCAGCGCGGACCTCATCCTCGCGATGGACCGGAGCTACCGGGCGGCAGTGGTGGAGATCGTGCCGCAGGCTCTGCACCGGACCTTCACCCTGCGGGAGTTCGCGCGCATCCTGCCCCAGGTGCCGGCGGAACGGGGCGCGTCCGCCGATGCCCGGTGGCGGTCCTCCGTCGTGCTGGCCGGGCGCCGTCGCAGCCGCGCCGCCGGCGATCCCGCCGCCGACGACATCGTCGACCCGTTCCTCCGCTCGGACGCCGTGCACCGGGAGATGACCGGGCAGCTCGTGCCCGCCACCGGTGTGCTGCTCCAGTGGGAGGTCAGCGCTGCGGCGGCCGAGCGCGACCCGCCGCCGGGAGGTGCGGATCCGGGGAACCGTCCGGGGAGGTGAGGCGCCGGGGGACGGGACCCGAGGAGCTCGGGTCGGCGGAGGAGACTCGGCCGTCGCGTCGACCGGGGCTCGCATGCGGAGCGGTGCGTGGCCGGGGACGCCCGCCGGGCCCGTGTCCGTGGCTCGCGCGACGATGGACTCCACACGCTCGTGAGGAGGACATCATGACCCGGCTGACAGATACACGCACGGATCCCTGCACCGCACCCGCAGCACCTGACGCCCTGCGCAGGCTCGTCGACGCCACCATCGCCCGGCTCGCGGCCTGCACCTGGAACCAGTACGTGCTCATCGAATACGGCGAAGCCGAGGTGCTCGGCCTGCAGCGGCCGGAGCGTGCACCGGACGGCACGTTCGGCACCGTCCCGCGGCGCCGGCTCGCCCGGGACCTGCGGCGCTCGGCCGACGTCGAGCAGCCGTGGGCGGCACCGAGCTTCGGGGACCGGACCGTGCTGGCGGACAATCCGGAGGTGCACCGGCTGTGGGCGCTGCCGGAGGACGCGGCCTGGCCGTACGCGCAGATCGCGGCGAACCCGCGTGGCTACTGGATGGAGATCGTGAGCGAGGAGTACCTGCCGAGCGAGGTCTGGGAGGAGCGGCCGGAGGTGCTCGCGGTGCGCGAGTGGACCCCGCCGATGGAGACCTCGGCGATCGCGACGAGCTCCCCGAACTGGCACCGGGCCGCCGTCGCGGATCCGCGCGAGGCGGTCACCGAGTCCGTGCTCGGGCTGCTCCGCTCCCGGGGCCTGAGCGATCCCGGGCTCCTGCGGGTGGGCACCTTCGTGCTCGACGCGTATCCGCGCGGCGGGGAGCCCGTCGACGGGACCGGGGCGGAGGTGGTGTCGCTGTGCACCCGCGGGCACGGGGTGCGCTCCGCCGCATGAGGCCGGGTGCGGCCGACTGCCGGCCGATCGCAGCGAGCGGGACCCCTGCGGCGTCCAGCGCGCGGCTGCGCGCCCGCGGCCGGCCCGGGGCTGTGGTCAGGCGCGCACGGCCTCGATCGAGCGGACGAGCCGCTCCACGCCCTCGACCATCTGGTCCGTCGGGGTGCGTGAGAACGACATCCGCAGGTTCGAGCTCGTGGTCCGGTCGGCGAAGAACGGTGCGCCCGGGACGAACGCGAGCCCGTTCTCCACCGCGACCTCCGCGAGCCGGCGGGTGTCCACACCGGGGATGTCGAGCCAGGTGAAGAAGCCGCCCTCGGGCACCGTCCACGTCGCCGTGTCCCTCAGGCCCGCGTCGAAGGCGCTCATCAGGGCGCCGGCGCGCGTCGCGTAGGCCTCGCGCAGGCGGGGGAGCGCCTGGGTGTAGTGGCCCTCGCGCAGGAGTGATTCGAGGATGCACTGGCCGAGCGCCCCGGCGCACTGGTCGGTGTTCGTCTTCGCCTGGGCCATCGCGTCGATGACGGTCGCCGGGCCGCACGCCCAGCCCATCCGGGTGCCCGGGGTGAAGGTCTTGGAGAAGGTGCCGATCTGCACGGTGACGTCGGGGCCGATCTCGTAGATCGAGCGGAGGTACGAGCCGTCGTAAGCGAGATCGCGGTAGGCGACGTCCTCGAGGATGAGGAGCCCGTGCTGGCGGCAGATCTCGACGAGCCGCTCACGGCGGTCCTCGGACAGGCGCAGGCCGGAGGGGTTCTGGAAGTCGGGGATGACGTAGACGAACTTCGGCCGCGAGGCGCCCATCCGCGCGTCCTCGAGCACGTCGAGCACCGAATCGGGGACGAGCCCGTGCTCGTCGTTGCGCATCGACAGGCAGCGGCCCTCGTGCGTGCGGAACACGCTGAACGCGCCGAGGTACGACGGGGCCTCGACGAGCACCGCGTCGCCGACGTTGAGCATCGCCTTCGAGATCAGCGTCATCGCGTCGACGCCGCCGGAGGTGACGATGAGCGCGTCCTCGGCCGGTGTCACCGCCTGCGTGCGTGCGACGTCCTGGCGCAGTGCCTCCCGCAGGCCCGGCAGGCCGGTGTTCGAGGCGTACTGGAGCGCCACCTCGGGGCGGGTCTCGATGACCTTCGACGCGGTCTCCGCGAGCAACCGGGTGTCGAACAGCGCCGGGTCGGGGAAGCCTCCGGAGAAGTCGACGAGGCCGCCGCCGGACGCGGCGAGGGCGAGCACGGCGGAGAGTTCGCTGGGCCCGGCCTGGGCGCGTTCGGCGAGCCGGGGGAACCACACATCGGAAGCAGCAGACATGGTGACATCGTAGCCCGGACACCCGGCCGCGGTGCGGCTCGTCCGCACGTGCTCTGCGCGGTGCCGCACACTCCGCTGGGCGCCGCTCGATGCGATGCGGCTCAGCGCTGCACGTATCCCCGGAGGAACCGCGTGATCCGGTCGAACGCGGACCTCTGCGCCGGGCGATCGGACAGGAAGACGTCGTGGAGCGCCCCGGGGACGCGCTCGATCATCACGGTCCGGCCGAGCGAGGGCGCACGGCGGGCGATCACGTCGACGTCGAGCACGATGTCCGCGGCGTTCATCGCCGAGCTGTAGGACCGCTCGCGCAGCGACTGCGTCGACATGAGGACGAGGATCGGCACGGAGATCGTCAAGCCCTTCTCCACCGCCTCGTGCCCGGCGAACACCGCACGCAGCCAGGCGGGGTACACCGGGAAGCTCTCCGGCGGCTTGAGCGCGAGGTCATAGGGCAGCCGCCCGCGGGAGAACAGGACCGAGCGCGCGTAGTTGTGCGGGAAGCGGACCTTGAACGGCGCCTGCTCCGCACGGCGCGAGCGCCAGGTGAGCCACGGGGTGATGAGCTTCCGGGTGGAGGAGTCGAGCTGGAACTCGAGCCAGGGCGAGTTGAGGACGAGCGCTGCGACGCGCCCGGGGTTCCGGCCCGCCCACAGCGCGGCGACGAGGCCCCCGGTCGAATGGCCGCACAGGATCAGGTGCTCCTTCGGATGCTCGCTCGCGATGATCGCCAGCGCCGCCTCGAGCTCGGCGTCGTAGTCGGCGAGATCGGCGATGTAGCCGGGCCGCACCTCGGGGTCCTCGAGGTCGAGGCTGCGGCCGTAGGCCCGCAGGTCGACGGCGTAGAACGCCGCGCCCTGCTCCGCCCAGTACCGCGCGACGTGGTCGTGGAAGAAGTAGTCCGACCAGCCGTGGAGGTAGAGCACCGTGCGTCCGGCGGCCGGACCGTCCGCGGCCCGCTCCCCGCGGAAGGCGATGAGCGTGGCGCGCTCGCCGCCGGGCAGGGGCAGGGTCGCACACTCGAAGTCCTCACCGAGGCGGTCGGGCTCCCACGCGGGGTCGGCGCTCGGCTCGGTGGATTCCATGACGCCAGTATCGCAGAGCACCGCCGGCCTCCTTACCGGCCCGCTGCCGCGCGGAGTCACTATGATCGAGCCATGACTGAGAAGTTCGCCGTCCGCTCCGCGCTGTCCACCACTCCCGCCTACATCCCGGGCAAGCCGCCCCAGGCCGTCGAGGGCATCGAGTCGTACAAGCTCTCCTCCAACGAGAACCACCTCCCGCCGCTGCCCGGCCTCACCGACGTCATCGCCGCCGCCGCCACCACTCCGGCGCTCTACGCCGACCCCGCGGTCAGCGCGCTCACCGCCGAGCTCGCCGCCCACCTCGACCGCCCGGCCGAGATGATCCTGTTCTCCGCCGGCGCCTCGGAGATGATCAGTGCGCTCGCCAACATCACCCTCGAGGCCGGCACCGAGGTCGTCTACCCCTGGCCGTCCTTCGAGATGTACCCGCAGATCGCCTCGCTGCGCGGGGCGACGCACCGGCGGATCGGACTCACCGAGGACTTCCGCCACGACCTCGATGCGATGGCCGATGCGATCACCGACAGCACCCGCCTCGTTTTCCTGTGCTCGCCGAACAACCCCACCGGCTCCGCGATCCGCACCGACGAGGTCGAACAGTTCATGGCGCGCGTCCCGCAGCACGTCATCGTCGTCCTCGACGAGGCGTACCGCGAGTTCTGCACCGACCCCGAGGCCGTCGACGGGCTCACCGCACTGGATGCCCATCCCAACCTCGTGCTCGTGCGCACTTTCTCGAAGGCCCACGGGCTGGCCGGCCTGCGGATCGGGTACGCGGTCGCGGACCCGGAGATCATCCTCGAGCTCCGCAAGGCCGTGCTCCCGTTCGCCGTCACCGCCGTCGCCCAGGCCGCCGCCCGCGAATCGCTGTCCCGTGTCTCCGAGGTCGAGGTGCGGGCCAAGGAGATCGCCGCCACTCGCGACGAGCTCATCGCCGGCCTGCGCGAGCAGGGCTGGGACGTGCCGGACTCCCACGGCAACTACGTGTGGCTGCCGCTCGACGCGAAGTCCGCGGACTTCGAACAGGCCTGCCTGGCCGCCGGGATCGCGGTGCGCAACCTGCAGGACGGGGTGCGGATCAGCATCGGACCCGACGCCTCGATGCGCCGGGTGCTCGACATCGCCGCGGAGTTCCGCGCCCGCTACCACTGAGGGGCCCGGCGCGCGACCGGCCCAGCGGGGCGCGCCCGGGCAGGTCTACACTGTCCGGGTGATGACTGCTGAGCTCCTCCATCCCACCGCACACGTCGACCTCGACCCGCTCGCCGCGGCGCTCTCGCCCGGCGCGCTCGTCACCGAACCGGACGTCGTCGCCGCCCATTCGAAGGACTGGGCGCTGTTCTGCGAGGTCGGCGCCGCCCGCGCCCTCGTCCGCGCGACCACCGCCGAGGACGTGCAGGCCACCCTCCGCTTCGCCAGCGAGCACCGCATCCCGGTGGTGCCGCAGGGCACCCGCACCGGTCTGTCCGGCGCCGCCAACGCCACCGACGGCGCGCTCCTGCTGAGCGTGTCGAAGATGGACCGCGTGCTCGAGGTGAACACCGTCGAGATGACGTGCACGGTGGAGCCCGGGATCGTCAACCAGGACCTCAAGCGCCACCTCGCCGACTTCGACCTCGCCTATCCGCCGGACCCCGGCTCGGTGGCGATCTCGAGCATCGGCGGCAACGTCGCGACGAACGCCGGCGGGCTGTGCTGCGTGAAGTACGGGGTCACCCGCGATTACGTCCGCAGCCTCACCGTGGTCCTCGCCGATGGCCGCGTCACCACCGTCGGCCGGCCCACCGCCAAGGGTGTGGCCGGGTTCGAGCTCGCCGGCCTGTTCATCGGCTCGGAGGGCAGCCTCGGCGTCATCGTCGGGATCACCCTCGACCTCATCCCGCGCATCCCCGACCCTCTCACCGCGGTGGGCCTGTTCCCCGACGTGGTGAGCGCCTCGGGTGCGGTGTGCGACTTCATGGCCACCGGTGCGCGGCCCTCGCTGCTCGAGTTCCTCGACGGCCGGACGCTCGAGATCCTCAACGCCTACGGCGACTTCGGGCTGCCGGAGGGTGCCGGTGCGATGCTCCTCGTGCAGTCGAACGGCGACGGCAGCCAGGAGGCCGCGGTGCGCGAGCTCGAGCGCTTCACCGAGGTCGCGAACGCCTGCGGTGCGAGCGAGGTCATGTTCTCCGACGACCCCGCGGACTCCGAGCTGCTCGTCGCCGCTCGCCGCGCGGTCGCCCCGGCGATGGAGAAGTACGCGAGCACCCACGGCGGCGGCGAGCTCGTCGACGACGTGTGCGTGCCGCGCGGCCGGCTGCGCGAGTTCTTCGCCCGGCTCGTCGAGATCGAGGCCGAGCACCCGGAGATCACCATCTGCACCTGCGGCCACGCCGGCGACGGCAACATGCACCCCAGCATCTTCTTCGACGCCGGTGACCCCGAGTCGACCCGGATCGCGCAGGAGGCGTTCGGCGAGATCATGGCCGCCGGCCTCGAGCTCGGCGGCACGATCACCGGCGAGCACGGAGTGGGCTACCTCAAGCGCGACTGGCTCGCCCGCGAGCTCGACCCGGTGTCCAAGGAGATCCACCTGGGCATCAAGCGCGCGCTCGACCCGCTCGGCATCCTCAACCCCGGCAAGATGCTCGCCTCCCTCTGAGCAGGCGGCAGTGCGGAGCCGGTCCCGGACTGGTTCCGGTTCCGGGGTGCGATCCAGTGCGGCCTGCCGGTTCCGGGTGCAGCACAGTGCGGTCTGCCGGTTCAGGGTGCGATCCAGTGCGGTTTGCTGCATTCCGGGTGCAGCACAGTGCGGTCTGCCGGTTCCGGGTGCAGCACAGTGCGGTCTGCCGGTTCCCGGTGCGATCCAGTGCGGTCCGCTGCATTCCGGGTGCAGCACAGTGCGTTTTCGAACGTGAAACCGCACTCAGGTGACCCCGGAGCCCGCGAACCGGGATAGAACGGCCGGGGAGCGGCGCTCGGGGTTCCGGGTGCTCGGGGGTTCCGGGTGTTCCGGGGCGCGGATGCGGTCGGCCACTAGACTGGTCCGGTGACTTCCAGCCAGCCCGCTCCCGAGCACAGCTCGGCCGTGACCGTCCCCGCGCACACCTCTGCTCCCGCATCGCCCGTCGGCACCTCGACACCTGCCGGCCCTGCGCCTGCCTCGCAACCGGCGGACGCCACCTCGGCGCCTGCCGGCCCTGCGCCTGCCGTGCGACCGGCGGCCGGCGCCTCGGCACCCACCGGCCCCGCAGCCGCCTCGCAACAGGCCGGCGCCGCCTCGGCACCCGGCGCCGCCCCGACGGGCGACACCGGCGTGAATGACCGTTCCCGGTTCGGGTTCGCGGTCGAGGCGCGGATGGAGTCGGGCGGGCGCGCCGGGGTGATCCGGACCCCGCACGGTGACATCCCCACTCCGGCGTTCGTCCCGGTGGGCACCAAGGCCACTGTCAAGGCCGTCAAGCCTGACGACGTCGCCGCGCTCGGCGCGCACGCGGTGCTCGCCAACGCCTACCACCTCTACCTGCAGCCGGGCCCGGACCTCATCGACGAGGCGGGCGGGCTCGGCGCGTTCATGGGCTGGCCCGGTCCCACCTTCACCGACTCCGGCGGCTTCCAGGTGATGAGCCTGGGCTCGGGGTTCAAGAAGGTCCTGTCCGAGGAGTTCTCCGGCGCCCGCAGCGACCAGGCCGTGGCGGCGGGCAAGGAGCGGATGGCGAACGTCGACGACGACGGGGTGACCTTCAAGTCCCACCTCGACGGCAGCCGTCACCGGTTCACCGCCGAGGTGTCCATGCAGGTCCAGCACCAGCTGGGAGCGGACATCATCTTCGCCTTCGACGAGCTCACCACGCTCGTCAACACCCGCGGCTACCAGGAGGAGGCGCTCGAGCGCACCCGGCTGTGGGCGCAGCGCTGCATCGTCGAGCACGAGCGCCTCACCGCCGCCCGCTCCCACCGCCCCTACCAGGCGCTGTTCGGCGTGATCCAGGGCGCGCAGTACGAGGACCTGCGCCGCAAGGCCGCCCGGGACCTCGGCGCGATGGACTTCGACGGCTTCGGGATCGGCGGGGCGCTCGAGAAGGACCGGCTCGGCACGATCGTCGGCTGGGTCTCCGAGGAGCTGCCGGAGGCCAAGCCCCGACACCTGCTGGGGATCTCCGAGCCCGACGACCTGTTCACCGCGATCGCCGCCGGCGCGGACACCTTCGACTGCGTCTCGCCCTCCCGCGTGGCGCGCAATGCCGCGGTGTACTCGCGCGACGGTCGCTACAACCTCACCGGGGCGAAGTACCGCCGCGACTTCTCACCCCTCGACCCGGAGTGCACGTGCAGCACGTGCGCGACCTTCTCCCGCGCCTACCTGCGCCACCTCTACAAGGCCAAGGAGATGCTGTTCTCCACGCTCGTGACGATCCACAACGAGCACTTCATCGTCGATCTCGTCGCGCGGATCCGGCAGGCGATCATCGACGGCCGCTTCCACGAGCTCGAGGCTGAGGTGCTCGGCCGCTACTACGCGAACCGCCGCTGATCCCACGGTCCCCGAGGGCCGATCCGGTGGGCTCCCGAGGTGTCCCTCGACGACACCGGACCGCCGACCCCGCGGTGAGCGGTGATCGACGGTCCGGATGTGCCGGGTGCGACCCGTGCGTGCTGCGCGCGAGGCGCCGCGGGTCGTGCCGCGGGTCGATCAGACTCGGGCGGCGGTCTCCTGGCGGAGCCGGTCGGTCTCGATCGAGTAGGTCTCCTCGCGCTTCTTGATCATGCCGATGACCTGGTACGTCACCGGCATGAGGAGCACCTCGACGGCGACCTTGTAGACGAAGCCGAACAGCACGTAGTTGAGGAACTCGGTGCCCGGGATGACGCCGAGGAACGCGACCGTGCAGAAGATCACGGTGTCTGCGGCCTCGCCCACGCCGGTCGAGGTCAGCAGCCGCACCCACAGGTGCTTCTCGCCCATCCGGCGCTTGATCCGGACGAGGACGAAGGAGTTGAGGAGCTGGCCGACGACGTAGCCGGCGAGCGAGGCGAGCACGATCCGCGGGTAGAATCCGATGACGGCCTGGAAGGCCTCCTGGTGCTCGTAGCCGGGCCCGGCCGGGGAGATCTGGACGAGGTAGAACACCGCAGAGGCGAGGATCTGCATCGCGAAGCCGGTGATCACGGCCTTGCGCGCGGCGCGGAAGCCGTACACCTCGCTGAGCACGTCGCCGAGGATGTAGGCGACCGGGAAGAGGAAGGCGCCGCCGTCGGCGACGATCGGGCCGAACCCGATGATCTTGGTGGCGGCGATGTTGGAGATGAGGAGCACGCAGCAGAACACTGCGAGGATGACGGCGTAGTAGGCGCCGCGGGTCGAGGCGAAGGCCGCGAGGTGGGCGCGGTGCGCCGGGGGATGTGCCTCGGGGGATCGGGAGGTGTCGGTCCGGGGGGTTGTCGCCGGGTCGCTGGGGCGGCCCGGCTGCCCAGATGCGGGGCGGTCGGCTGCGGACGGGTCAGTCGGGTGCAACGGAAATCTCTCTTCCTTCGGTGACGGTGAGCAGTTCGTCGAACGTCAGCGGGACCATGGTGTCCGGGGTCCCGCCGGCGGCCCAGATTACCGGATGGCCGCGCAGCGCCGTGTCGACGTAGGTGGTGAGCGGAGCCGGGTGTCCGCACGGAGCGACCCCGCCGATGATCTGGCCGGTCGCCGCCCGGACCATCTCCGGCTTCGCCCGTCCGATGCGCGTGTACCCGAGCGCCCGGGCGGTGTGGTCGGTGTCGACGCGGTGCGCGCCGGAGGTCATGATGAGGATCGGTTCGTCGTCGGCCGAGAACACGAGGCTGTTCGCGATCGCGCCGAGCTCGACGCCGAGGTGGTCGGCGGCCTCCTGCGCGGTGTGGGCGCCGGTGTCGAGGTCGCGGACCTCGGAATCGATGCCGCGGGCGCGCAGGTCGCGGATCACGGCTTCGGTGCGGGCGTGCATGTCAGTCTCCTCGGGGGGCGGGGGCGGCGTGGTGGGCATCCTCGTCATCCGGCGACCCGGCGCCGCTCGTGTCGACCTCGGGGACGGCGCCGGCCTCCGCGGCCGAGGTGGTGCTCTCCGCGGCGGGGTCCCCGCCGGTGCCGCTCCCGCCGGGTTCTGCGGCGTCGAGCCCGCGCCGGCGCAGGAGCGCGTCGATGGGCGGGACACCGCCGAAGAAGTCGATGATCGCAGTCATCGGGTGCACGGCGTTGCCCGGCGCCAGGATCTCCCTGCGGAATGCGGAGCCGGCCTCGAAGTCGAGGCCGCCGTGGGCCTCGAACCACTCCGCGGCGTGCGCGGCGATCACCTCCGACCACAGGTAGGAGTAGTAGCCGGCGGCGTAGCCGTTGCCGAAGATATGGGCGAAGTACGTGGTGCGGTACCGCGGCGGGACGAGCGAGTCGAGGCCGGTGGCGGCGAGCGCCTCGGCCTCGAAGGCGAGCACGTCGGTGACCTGGTCGCCCGGGTCGAGCGAGTGCCAGCCGAGGTCGAGCAGCGCGGCGGCGAGGTATTCGACGGTCCGGAACCCCTGGCCGAGCGTGCGGGCGCGGCGCAGCCGCTCGGCCTCCGCGGCCGGCAGGGGTTCGCCGGTGTGCACGTGGACGGCGTAGTTGGGCAGCACCTGCTGGTGGAATGCCCACATCTCGTTGAGCTGGGAGGGGAACTCGACGTAGTCGCGCGGCACCGCGGTGCCCGACAGCGACGGGTAGGTCGAGTTGGAGAACAGACCGTGGAGCACGTGGCCGAACTCGTGGAACAGCGTGATCGTCTCGTCCGGGCTCAGCAGCTGCGGGGCTCCGGGGGCGGCGGGAGTGAGGTTGAGGCTGAGCGTGACGATCGGCTTCTCACCGGTCAGCCGGCCCTGGCTGACGAGCTGGTCCATCCAGGCCCCGCCGCCCTTGCCGGGGCGGGCGCAGGCGTCGAGGCACACGAGGCCGATCACCCGGCCGTCCTCGAAGGCCTCGAACACGCGCACGTCGGGGTGCCAGGCGGGCATGTCGCGCCGCTCGGAGAACTCCACCCCGTAGAGGTTGTGCGCGGCGTAGAACACCCCGTCGAACAGCACCCGGTCGAGCTCGAAGTACTCGGCGATGCGGGCGGGGTCGAGGCCGGACTCCTCGGCGACGAGCCGCTGCACCCAGTGGGAGATGTCGGCGGCCTCGAGCCGGTCGGGGGACCAGCGCTCGCGGACGGTGGCGAGCTCCTCGGCGAGCCGGGCGAGGGCGGGATCGACGAGCGCGGCGAGCAGACCTCCGGCGGCGTCGGGGCTGTTCGCCGTCTGCGCGTCGATCGCGTACCCGGCGTACGAGCGGTAGCCGAGCAGCCCGGCAAGCGCCGCGCGCAGGGTGGTGATGTCGGAGACGATCTCCCGCAGGTCCCCGGGGCCGCGCTGCGAGCCGCGCGAGAGCGAGGCGGCGAACAGCTCCGACCGGGTGCGCGGGTCGGTGAGCTGGGCGAGCGCGGGCTGCTGGCTCGTGTTCGCCAGCGGCAGCACCCAGCCCTCGACCCCGCGCTCGGCGGCCTCCCGGGCGGCGGCACCGCGGGCGGTCTCCCCGAGCCCGGCGAGCGCCTCGGGGTCGGTGAGGTGGAGCGCGCGGTCGTGGGACTCCTGGCGCAGGATGCGGGTGAACTCGCTGCTCAGCGCCTCGATCTCCGCGATGATCTCCCCGGCGTGCGAGCGCGACTCGAGGTCGAGCCGGGCGCCGGCGCGGACCGCATCGAGGAGCTGCAGCTCGTGGCGGCGGCGGTCGACCGGGTTGAGCTCGGAGGTCGGCACGTGCTCGAGGCGGGAGAAGAGCTCCCCGTCGAGCAGCGCGTGGAGGCGGGCCTGGAGGAGCACCTGGGTCACCTCGGCCACCGGTTCCGCCCACTCCTCGGTGAGGAGGTTCGCCTCGATGACCCGGACGAGCGCCTGGAGCCGGAACAGCGGGTGGCCGGCCTCGCCCAGCTGCAGGGTGGTGTTCGCGAAGGTCGGGTCCGTCGACGCGGAGCGGATGCGGGCGATGCGCGTCTCCTGGTGCTCGATCGCCCGGCGCGCGGCATCGTGGAGGTGCTCGGGGGTGAATGCGGAGAAGTCGGGGAGTGCGAGGTCGGGTGGTGCGGAGACGAAGTCCCAGACGGGGTTGGACGCCGGGCGCTGGTCGGTCTGCACTGCGGACTCCTCGGGTCGACGGTTCCTACGGGCGCGTAGTGTGGTGCTCCATGAGCGGATTCGAGGGGTACCGGCACGGTGACCCGATGACGCGGCGGATCGAGGTCGGCCTCCTCATGGCCGGTCTCGCCACGTTCACCCTGCTCTACAGCACTCAGGCCATCCTGCCGTATTTCACGCGCGAGTACAGCATCAGCCCGGCCGTCGCGGCGCTCTCCGTGTCCGTCGCCACCGCGGGCCTGGGCATCGGTCTCATCCTCGCGGTGCCGATCTCCGAGCGGATCGGCCGGGTGCGCCTCATCCGCTGGTCGCTCGCGCTCGCCTCCGTGCTCGGGGTGCTCGTCGCCCTCGTCGACGACTGGAACCTCTTCCTCCTCACCCGGTTCGTCATGGGGTTCGCGCTCGCCGGGCTGCCGGCCACCGCCGCGGTGTACCTCAAGGAGGAGATCCACCGCTCGTACGCGACGAGCGCGACGGGCATCTACATCTTCGGCACCACGCTCGGCGGGCTCGCCGGGCGGATCGTGTCGACGGGGATCATCGACCTCCTCGACCGGTTCGGCATCGCCGAGCGGATGCCGCTGTCGCCCTCGCACATGGCGCTGCTCGGCACCGCGCTGCTGTCGATCGGCTGTGCGGTGGCGTGCTGGTTCCTGCTCCCGGAGTCGCGCGGCTTCTCCCCGCACCGCGATGCGCCGGCCGCGCTCGTGCGGAAGTTCGGCCGGGCGTTCCGCGATCCGGTGCTGCTCGGCCTCTACCTCACCGGCGGGCTGGGGATGGGGACCTTCGTCGGGGCGTTCAACGTGCTCGGCTTCCGGCTCGAGGCCGCGCCCTATCTGCTCGGCATCGGGGCGATCGGCCTCCTCTACCTCATCTACCCGGTCGCCGGCTATGCGAGCGTGCTCGCCGGGCGGGCGGCCGACCGGTACTCCCTGCGCTCCGTGCTGCCGCTCGGCTCGCTCATGGCGCTGGCCGGGATCGGGATCATGGCCGCCCGTCCGCTCGTCCTCGTGGTGCTCGGGATGGCGATCCTCGCGATGGGCTTCTTCGTCATGCACTCGCTCGCCTCCGCATGGGTGGCCTCCCGCTCGACCGCGACGGTCGGGGTGCCCGCGCAGGCGGCGTCGATGTACATGCTCTTCTACTACACGGGGTCCTCGATCAACGGGAACCTCGCCCCGGTCGCCTGGGAGGCGCAGGGCTGGTGGGGCGTCACCGTGCTCACCGGCGCGATGATGACCACCGCGTTCGTCATCGCCCTGCTCCTGCGCCGCTCCCGCCCCGCGCTCACCTGAGGCCCCATCCACCATGCAATTTTCGGCGGTTCCTGTGAACGGTTCCGCCGATCTCTGCAAGGTCAGCGCCTTCCGGGGCGCCTCGTACCGGGGATCCGTCGAATCGCGCCGGCGGCTTCGCGCCCCCGAGCGGCAGCGAGTTCGGGGAGTGTTCCCGCTGTGCGCCGCGCCGGAGTGCGACGGAAACGGCGGTGGCGGACGCAGAATTCGCAGGCTGCGCCCGCCGCAGCAGTTCCCCTCGCCCATTCGATGCCGCACCGAATGGGCGTCTGCGGCGTGGAGTTCACCGGGGCGTCGGACGGTTCTGGTACAACGGCTCGTGTGACGACTCAGCCCCCTCCGCCTCCGGACTCCACCCCGGACCGCCCGCCGGCCCGCACCAGCGCGGCCTCCCAGCCCGGTGCCGCGCTGTCGCGCACCCTCGGCCTCAGCGATGCGGTGATCATCGGGCTCGGGTCGATGATCGGCGCCGGCATCTTCGCCGCGCTCGCCCCCGCCACCGCCGAGGCGGGCAGCTGGGTGTTCCTCGCCCTCGCCCTCGCCGCGCTCGTCGCCTACTGCAACGCCACCTCCTCGGCCCAGCTCGCCGCCCAGTACCCGACCTCCGGGGGCACCTACGCCTACGCCCGGGCACAGCTGAACCCCTCCCTGGGACTCGTCGCCGGGTGGGGATTCGTCATCGGCAAGACGGCCTCGGCCGCAGCGATGGCGCTGACTTTCGCGGCCTATGCCGCGGGGGAGGCGTGGCAGAAGCCGCTCGCGGTCCTCGCCCTCCTCGCGATCACCACGGTCAACACCCTGGGGATCTCGAAGACGGCGCGGATGACCCGCTGGATCGTTCTCAGCGTGCTCGCGATCCTGGGCGTGCTGCTCGCCGTGATCGCCGCCGGGGACGAGTTCTCCTTCGGCGTCATCTCCTCGGCGGCCTCCCGCATCGATGCGTCCGGGAACCTCGTCGTGCCGGCCGGCTTCGACCTGTTCGGCGTGCTCCAGGCCGCCGGCATCCTGTTCTTCGCGTTCGCCGGCTACGCCCGCATCGCCACTCTGGGCGAGGAGGTGCGCGAACCGCGGCGCACCATCCCGCGCGCCATCATCACCGCGCTCGCCATCACCGCGGCCCTCTACGCCGTCATCGCCGTCGCGGTCATGGGCGTGCTCGGCCCCGCCCAGCTCGCCCAGAGCGCCGTGCCCCTCGCCGAGGCGGTCGGCCGCTCCACCTGGGCGCAGGCACTGGTGCGGGTGGGGGCCGCGCTCGCCTGCCTGGGCGCGCTGCTCGGGCTCGCCGCAGGACTCGGACGCACGATCTTCGCGATGGCGCGCGACTCCCGGCACTTCGGGTTCCTCGCGCACGTCGGCGAACGGTTCCGGACCCCGGCGCGGGCGGAGTTCCTCGTGTGCGCGGCAGCGGTCGTGCTCGTGCTCCTCGGCGACATCCGGCAGGCGATCGGGTTCTCGTCCTTCGGGGTGCTCGTCTACTACGCGATCACGAACATCACCGCGTTCACCCAGACCGGTGCGCAGCGCCTCTATCCGCGCGTCCTCCAGGTGCTCGGGCTCGTCCTGTGCCTGCTGCTCGCCTTCACGGTGTCCGGGCAGGCGGTGCTCGTCGGGGCGGTGCTGTTCGTCGTCATCGCCGCGGTCGTGCTCGTCCTGCGCCGGCGATCCCCCTGACCGGGAGTGCGATGACCGGAGGTTCCTGAGAGCGGATCCGCCGGACTCCGCGATCTCAGCCGCACCTGGACCGGTCCGGGGCGCGGGCCTACAGTGGGGTCATGAGCGACGACGACGTCCGATACCCGCCCGCCGAGCTGGCCGACCTGCCCGACGACATCCGCACGATGATCGAGGAGCAGGCCGAGCGCGCCGGGTTCATCCCCAACGTGTTCCTCGCGATGGCCCGCCGGCCAGCGGAGTTCCGCGCCTTCTTCGCCTACCACGAGGCGCTCATGGACAAGGACACCGGCGGGCTCACCAAGGCCGACCGGGAAATGATCGTCACCGCCACCTCGGCGGCGAACGACTGCCTCTACTGCGTCGTCGCCCACGGGGCGCTGCTGCGGATCTACGCCAAGGACTTCCACATCGCGGACAAGGTCGCGGTCAACCACCGCGCGGCCGGTCTCCCCGAGCGCCAGCGGGTCATGCTCGATTTCGCCCTCAAGGTCTGCACGGCCCCCGGCACGGTCGAGGACGCCGATTTCGACGTGCTCCACGCCCAGGGCTTCGACGACGAGGACATCTGGGACATCACCGCGATCACCGGCTTCTACGGCCTCTCGAACCGCCTGGCGACGGTCACCGGGATGCGCCCGAACCCCGAGTTCTACCTCCTCGGCCGCATGCCCCGCAGCTGAGGACGATACCGGGCGGACCGCCCGCCCGGAGGAGGAGCGTGACGACATGAGCACCGCAGCCGCAGTCCTGGAATCCACCCCGGCGATCGCCGGGGAGGCCGCCTCCCGCGTGGGCCTGACGCAGGCGACGATCGACCTGCTCCAGGACCTCATCGCCCAGCACGGCGAACTCATGTTCCACCAGTCCGGCGGCTGCTGCGACGGCTCGGCGCCGATGTGCTTCCCCGCCGGGGAGTTCCTCACCTCGGACGCCGACGTGCTGCTCGGCACCTTCGAGGTCCCGCTGGCAGACGGCGGGACGAGCCCGCTCGAGTTCTGGATGTCCGTGGAGCAGTTCGAGTACTGGAAGCACACGAAGCTCACCATCGACGTGGTGCCCGGCCGCGGCGCCGGCTTCAGCGTGGAGTCACCCACCGGCAAGCGCTTCCTCATCCGCTCCGCGCTCATGGAGTGACGTCGCCCGCGGAATGACGGTCCGCAGCGGACGCCGCCGCCGAGGCGCCCACCCCACCGCATCATCACCGGAGCCGAGGCGCGGGCCCGGGCGGCATCGCATCCGCCGGGAGCGGTCCCGGAGGCTCGGTCACCGCACCGTAGGCACCCGCCTCAGTCGCGCAGCGCGCTGAGCTCCTGCCATTCCTCCCAGGTGTAGACCCAGTCGGCGACCTCGCCGGAGTCCACCGTGAGGTCGACGGAGGAGCCGGTGATCTCCACCGGGTCGCCGTAGATCGCGGAGTCATAGTACTCGCTCGCGCGCTCGGTGGAGAGGTTGATGCAGCCGTGGGAGACGTTCGCCGAACCCTGCGAGCCCACCGACCAGGGAGCCGCGTGGATGAACTCGCCGTTGTTGTGGATGCGCACCGCGTGGGTGACCGGGGTCGAGTAGCCCCACTGCTCCGAGGTCATCGTGTAGGACTCGGCCTTCGACATGACGATGTGCATGCCGTTGTACGACGGCGAGCGCGGAGCGCCGAGCGAGGCCGGGAAGTCCATGACCTCCTCGCCGTCGCGGGTGACGGTCATCCGGTGGGTCTCCGCGTCGGCGACGGTGATCTGCTCGCGGCCGATCTCGAAGTCGAGCGTCATGTCCTTGCCGCCGTGCGCGGACTCGGAGAACGGCACGTCCTCGAGCGGCAGGTCGACGGCGACCTGCGAGTGCGCGGGCCAGAACTCGGCGGGCCGGTAGTGGATGCGGGAGTGGCCGTCGATGTTCGGCAGCCAGGCCCAGCCACCGTCGACCTCGCGCGGCTTCCCGTCCTCGTCGGTGACCGCGACGCTGAGGCGCTGTTCGACGTCGTCGCGGAACTCCTCATCGACCGAGCCGCCGAAGTTGATGATGATCGGGGCGCCCACGCCCACGGTGTCGTCATCGGCGATGACCGAGCGCGCCCGCTGCGGGCCGCCGGCCGGAGCACTCGTCTCGAAGGTGCCGGTGGCGGTGTGTTCGCTGCCGTCGGGGGCGGTGGTCACGGCCCGCCACTCGTAGGAGGCGCCGCCGGCCAGTCCGGCGCGCGACTCCCAGACCGTGCCGTCCTCGCTCACCGTGCCGGGATCCGCCGGCACGGAGTCGTGGTCGGCGTCGAGGAGCTCGACCGAGGCGACTTCCCCGCCGGTGACGGCGAGGGCGAAGGTGTCGCCGGGCGCGAAATCGATGTCCGCACCGGCCGCGTCATCGGCATCCACCTGCTCGGGGTCGACGACCTCGACGACGGGGGCGGGCGCGGCGGCGGTGGTGGCGCTGTCGGTCGGTCGGGTGCTGTCCGGGGTCGACGGGCCGGACGGCTGGGCGGTGCACGCGCTGAGCAGGGCCGCAGTGGCGGCGACGGCGATGAGCCGAGTGAGTGGGCGACGGAGCACGGGCGCTCTCCTGAGGACGATGCGGGTGGGGTGGAGCCGGGTCCGACCGGGCGGCGCCGCCGAGGCGAGCACAGGAGTGCAGGGGCGGGCGGTGCGGAAGCGGGATGTCGGGGGACTCTGGATCAGAGTAGACCGCGGTGTGTTGCGATCCGTCGGCGGCGACTCCCGGAACCGCCCGGGATGTGCCGGATCACGGCCTCTGACCTGCGGCTTCGATCGGAGCAGACGTTGCGGAATTGTGACAGCGGGCGCCCGGGGCGCCCACACGACTCCGCCCCGGCTCACGCCCCGGCGGCGGGCCGGACGAGCCGGGTGGCGATGAGGCCGAAGAGCAGCGAGAGAACGACCGAGGCGATGAGCACCCAGCCGAACGCGTGCATCGGCGGGAGCAGGGTGAAGAGGACGGTGAAGAGGCTCGACAGGGTCGCGACGCCGATCCCCATCCCGGCCTGCTGGGTGGTGGCGATGAGCCCGCCGGTGAGGCCGGCGACGCGGTTGGGGACGTGGTTCATCACCACGGAGATCAGCGGACCGAACATCAGCCCCTGCCCGCCGCCGATGAGGATGCCGACGAGCTGGTACCACAGCAGGAACGGTTGGGCGTCGACGAAGGCGAGGGTCGCCAGCACCGCGAACCCGGTCGCCTGGAAGGCCGAGCCGACGAGCAGGATGCGCGGGCCGAACGAATCGAGGAGCCGGGTGGCGAAGGTCGAGGAGATGACGAAGGACGTCGCGAGGACGAGCAGCGACATCCCCGATTTGAGCGGCGGCCAGCCGAGCCCCTGCTGGGTGAACACGGCGAAGTTGTACATGAATGCCGACAGCATGAGGAAGAACAGGGCGGCGAGGATCATCCCGATCTTCACCGCCGGCTCGGTGATGACGTGGAGGGGCAGCACCGAGGGCCGCTGGGAGAGCTCCCGGTTGAGGAGGTGACGGCGCAGGACGAGGAACCCCACGGCCGAGGCGGCGAGCAGTCCCAGCGTGAGCGCGAGCATCCCCGGGGTGGAGAACGGGTCGAGCGGATCGAGCGCGGCGGCGTTGGTCAGGCCGGTGATGAGGCACAGGAGGGCGAAGGCGACGATCGCGGAGCCCGGGACGTCGAAGCCCTCGGGGTCGGGGGAGCGCGATTCGCGGAGGTACCCGGTGCCGGCCCAGGTGACGGCGGCGATGACGGCGATGGACAGGAACGCCGCGCGCCAGCCGAACTCGACGGGGAACAGGCTGTTGATCGCACCGCCGATGATGTTGCCGCCCACGGTCCCGATCCCGGCGAAGATGCTGTACCCGCTGATGGCGCGGGAGCGGGCGGTGCCGGTGAGCGTGGCCTGGACGGTCGACAGGATCTGCGGGGTGGTGAGCGCGGCCGCGCAGCCCTGGAGGAGGCGGCCGAGCACGAGCAGCTCGACGCTCGGGGCGAACGCGGTGAGGACGGAGCAGACGAGGATCGCCGCGATCCCGATCCGGAACAGGCGCCGTCGGCCGAAGGTGTCGCCCAGGCGCCCGCAAATGATGAGACCGGCGGCGAAGGACACCGAATAGGCCCCGATGACCAGGGTCGTCCGTGATCCGGGGAGGTCGAGTGCGGCCTGCATCCCGGGAACGGAGATGTTCGCGACGGCGAACACGTACGTGGAGAGGAAAGTCGCCAGGTACAGCGGCCAGACCCGGGGTGAAAGCGCCGGTGCTTCCATGAATCGAACCCTAGCGTACGTTCGGGTCGGATTGAAACAGTCGGGGGTGACCGGTCGGTCTCGAACGTTCGGGCGGCTGCGCGCAGGCCAGCGGGGCGCAGTGGCGGGCGCGGGTGAATGTGAAGGACTCTCCGTGCACCCGCCAGAGCCTTCTTACCCTTGCTACCTTTCGGTCCTGGGGGGTTCGCAGGATGACGCCACACGGAGAGCCGCCACCCAGTGTAGTGCAGAGCCCGGGGGACGAGAAATCACCCGGGCTCTGCCGCCACCGCGCCCGAGGTGCGCCCGCCGGGATGCCCGCGGATCGCCTCGGGCGCGGTCGGCTGCCGATCAGCTCAGCGCTGCGGCGATCGCCCGGTTGAATGCGTCGAGGTCGCCGGGGTTGCGCGAGGTGATGAGCTTGCCGTCGACGACGACCTCGGAGTCCTCCCATTCGGCGCCGGCGTTGACGAGGTCGGTGCGGATGGAGATGTACGAGGTGAGCTTCCGCCCGCGCGCCAGGTCCGCCTGGGCGAGGATCCACGGCGCATGGCAGATCGCGGCGACCGGCTTGTCCGCGGCGAAGAAGGCCTTGACGAGGGCGACCGCATCCTCGTCGAGGCGCAGGGAGTCGGCGTTGAGCGTCCCGCCGGGGAGCACGAGCATGTCGTAGTCGTCCGCCGAGGCCTGGGCGACGGGGACGTCGACGTCGAAGGTGTCGGCGTGCTCCCAGTCGCCTTCCATCGCCTGCAGGGTGCCCTCTGCGGGCGAGACGATGACGGTGGTGGCGCCGGCGCCGTCGAGCGCGGCGCGCGGGCTGGTGAGCTCGACCTGCTCGACGCCGCGGGTGAGGAGGAATGCGACCTTCTTCTCGGACACTGCCATGGTGATGCTCCTTCGTGGTCGGGTGCGCGTTCGGTGGGAACGCGGGTGCGCCCGGAGCGCGGGGCGTCCGGGACTGCGTGTACACAAAGGGAACGGGACGACGGGGGAGGTGTATTCCGTGGCGCCCGATGCTCGGCTGATTGGCCTATTCACGCCGCGTTCGGGTAACGTTCTCTGCGGAGGATTCGCCTAGCGGCCTATGGCGCACGCCTGGAACGCGTGTTGGGTTAACGCCCTCAGGGGTTCAAATCCCCTATCCTCCGCCGCCGAGAGGCCCTCTGATCTGCGATCAGAGGGCCTCTCGCCCATTCACCGCAGCGGGGCTGTTCGCTATTGCCGGGCACTCCACATGCTTGCAGAGCACGTGCAGGCCGTCCTTGCCCTCCGGGCGACTGGTCAGGGAGCTGAGCCCGTACACACATTTCGAGCATTAATCCTCGCGCGCGGAGATGTCCGGAACTGTGGGCTGGTGGGCCGTGGCGACATGGCCGCCGTGCCGAGCGCCTGCGAGCGTGGTGTGCGAGGCAGACATGGTGCGGAGAGGAGCCCGGTGACGATGCGGATCGATCTGGTGGAGGAGGCCGCGGCCCGGGGGATCCCCTCGGCCGGACGCGTCGAGCTGTGGGAGGAGCATCGCCCGCGTGTGGAGCGCGCGATCGAGGCGCTGCGCGGTGCGCGGCTGCCGGACGCGGCCGAGGTGGTGCCGGCGGTGATCGACGGGCTCCCGCTCCATGACGTCGACCGACCGCTGCCGGCCGGGCGGCGCCGCCCCGACGATCCCGATGAGCTGCATGCGTTCACCGCGGTCGTCGACGACGTTCCCGAGGGCGTGCCGACGGTCGGTCTCAAGGACATGATCGCGGTCGCCGGCCACGCCTCGAGCGCGGGGCTGCGCCGGCCACCGGTGCCGGTGGCGGAACGGGACGCGTGGGTGGTGGAGCGCCTGCGCGACGCCGGTGTCGGGATCAGGGGGATGCTGGATCTCGATGCCCTGGCCTATGGGCCCACCGGGATGTCGAGTGCGCTCGGCCCGGCGATCAATCCGCTCGATCCTGCTGTGATCCCCGGGGGCTCGAGCTCCGGATCGGGAGTCGCCGTCGCGGCCGGGCTCGTCGACTTCTCCCTCGGCACCGACGCCGGCGGGTCGAACCGGATCCCCGCCGCCCTCACCGGCGTGGTGGGTCTCAAGCCCACCCGCGGGCGCATCCCCGGTGCCGGCGTCATGCCCCTGGCACCCTCGCTCGATCATCTGGGACCCCTGGCTCGCACGGTGGCCGACGTCGCCGCAGTGCTCTCGGTGATCGATCCGCGCGGCGCGGCCGGCCGGGGCCCGGCGGTCGACGACGGCGCTGTGATCGTCATCGGGATGCCGAGCGCGTACTTCCTCGACGAGCTGGAGCCGGCGGTCCGCACGGCCTTCGATGCGGTCCTGCTCCGGCTCGAGGAGGACGAACGGATCCGGCTCGTCGAGGTCGCGCTGACGGCAGGCGGCGCTGCGGGGGTCGCGCAGAGCCTGGTGATGGGGGCCGAGGCCCTCGCGTCGAACCTCGCCACCCTGCGGACAGACGCGGATGTGCTGCCCGAAGCGGTCCGACTGCGGCTCGAGACCGGCCTGCTCGTCCCGGCCGAGGCCCATGCGCTCGCACTCGACGTCGGTGCGCGGTGGGGCTCTGCGGTCGAGGCGGCCTTCGCCGAGTGCCATGTCATGCTCACCCCGACACTCCCGGTCCTGTCCCCGCAGATCGGGCAGGTCGACGCCGCACTGACGACGACCCGGATGCCGATCCCGGCCGCGCTCACCCGCATGGTCGCGCCGTTCAATCTCTCCGGCCACCCCGCGCTCAGCCTGCCCGCTGCGCAGTCGCCGGGACCGGTGCCGCTCGGGGTGCAGCTCATCGGACCGCGGGACTGCGACTCCCGGCTGCTCGCCGTCGCCGAGGTCGTCGAGTCAATCGTGGGTCCGTGCTCCGGTGTGCGACCCCGACCCCGGTGATGTCGGTGGACCCGGTGGACCCGGTGATCCCAGTGATGCCGAGCGCGCTCCGCGGCGCGGTATGGACTTCTGTTCGATCTGATCAGCCCGGAGAGTGCATGACCAGACGATTGACGTAGGATCGTCCCAGCGGGTAGCGCGCGGTGCGCCGCCCCTGGAACGCGAGCACGAGGACACCCCATGGTCAGAACCTTCCACCCACGCGCAGTGATCCTCGTGATCACCCTCATCCTCGGGCTGCTCGGCAGCGGCCTGATCCTCATGACCGGCGCGCCGGCACGAGCCGCCGACTGCGTGCCGACCGGCGCCCAACTGGCGAACAGCGTCGACGACATCAACTTCGTCGACGAGAACGGCGTCGTCATCGACGCCCCGTCCTACCGTGAGAACGACGTCGCGAACCTGCGCCTCGACTACTCGCTCAAGCAGGCCGCGCAGGGCGGCGACTGGTTCACCTACCAGCTGCCCGCCGATGCGCTCGGGGCGCAGGCCGTGCCGACCTTCGACATCATCGACCCCGGCACCGGTGCGATCGTCGGATGCGCCGAGGTGTCCAGCGGCGGGCTCGTCACCGCCGTCTTCAACGATCAGGTCGAGGGCAAGCAGGACTTCTCCGGCACACTGCGGTTCCGGGCCCGGATCATCGTCGACCACCAGGAGGGGCAGACCGAGTACCCCATCGAGTTCGAAGACCTCAAGACGATCACCATCGAGCTCGGGCCGGGTCTCGCCCCGCCGCCGGCGGATCTGTTCCGCAAGGACGGCTGGCTGACCCTGCCCGTCGACCACCAGTACTTCAACCCGCAGCGCGCGCTGAGCTGGCGGATCATCACCCCGAAGTACGACACCGACCTCAACAATGTCGTCATCGTCGACGAATCGACCGATGAGAAGTGGAGCTTCAACTGCGCCTACATCGAGGCCAACCTCCTCACCGAGCGCAGCACCCGGATCGCACCGGAGGGGTCGATCGACCGCAGCACGATCTCAATGAGCTGCGATCCGGAGCGGCTCGAGATCCGCATCGATCGCCTCCCCGCGGGCACGACGGTGACCTTCGACCCGATCATCGGAACGATCCCGAATCTCGTCAACGGCGATTACACGAACACCGCGACCCTGTCGGCCGACGAGGTCGATGAGTGGTCGACGAACACCCAGGTCGTGACGGTGTCCGGCAGCGGCGACGGATCCGGCACCGCCTCGCCCAGCCCGACCCCGACCCCGACGCCTTCGGAGACCGCTTCGCCGACGCCCTCGGAGAGCGCATCACCGACCCCGTCCGAATC
Organism: Brevibacterium sp. NPDC049920; assembly: GCF_040656435.1. NCBI lineage: Bacteria > Bacillati > Actinomycetota > Actinomycetes > Micrococcales > Brevibacteriaceae > Brevibacterium > Brevibacterium sp. NPDC049920. The sequence continues at coordinate 292,729 of NZ_JBFAMF010000001.1, read as the reverse complement.
GGCATCGCCTACCCCGACCCCCTCGGAGACCGCATCGCCCACCCCGTCGCCGACGCCCCCGGAGACCGCGTCGCCCACCCCGTCGCCGACTCCCTCGGAGACGGCATCGCCCACCCCGACTCCCTCGGAATCCGCGACCCCGACCCCGTCCGAGTCCGCTTCGCCCACACCTTCGGAGACGGAGACCGCGACCCCGTCCCCGTCGGAGACCGCGACGCCGACGCCGACGGGCACGGGCTCCGCTTCCCCGGAGCCCTCGACGACCGCGCCGGAGGAGGCTCCGGCACCCGGTGGCGGTGACGAGCCGAACCGCCCCGCACCGGGTGAGGAGCCCGGGAACCCGGCTCCGGGAACGAACCCGGGTGGCGACGACCGGCTCCCGCGCACGGGCGCCGGAGAGACGACTGCGGCACTCGCCGCAGGTGCGGTCCTGCTCCTCGCCGGCGGTGCGCTGCTGCTCCTCGCCCGTCGCCGGGCCGAGTGATCCGTCCCCGCGGGGACGGGCGGACGGCCCCGGCGGCCGTCCGCTCACCCTCGCGGGGTGCGCTCCTGCACCGGTGGTGTAACGAGATCGGAACAGTGTCGTGACTCCTACCCGGCGCCCGGTGGCGTTACGATGAGCCTGGCATTCCCTGAAGTACCGCCGCAGACCAGCGGTGGACCACCATCCAAGGAGGTCGTCTTGAACGATCAGTAGAATCCCCAGCAGGCGGACAACTCGTCCTACTCGGACAACTCGTCCTACTCGGACAACTCGTCCTACTCGGACAACTCGTCCTACTCGGACAACTCGTCCTACTCCAACCAGTACTCGCAGCCGGCCGGAACGGCGGGCGCGGGCCAGCAGGATCCGGGACAGACCCTCGGCATCGTCGCCCTCATCGCCTCGCTGTCGACCTTCATCGGCTTCGCCATCATCGGCCCGATCGTCGGCATCATCTGCGGCAAGATGGCCCGCACCAAGTCGCGTGAGGCCGGCCTGGCCGACAACACGCTCGGCAAGTGGGGCTTCATCCTCGGCATCATCTTCCTGATCCTCGGTGTCATCGGCATCATCCTCGCCATCATCCTCGTCGTCGTGGCGGGAAGCGCCTCGTACTCGACGTACTGAGCTGTGCTCACGGCCGGGCCTCGGATCCCGGCCGCACCGCGCCGGAGCACGGCACCGCTCGACGGGCCGGACGACCACCAGGTCGTCCGGCCCGTTCGCCATTCACCGCAGTCCGACTACGCTGGATCCCGTGGCGCGGCCGGCGCCGCGCACGCGTGAGGGAGGACAGTCGTGAGCGAGATCATCGTCGTCGGCGCCGGTGCCGCCGGCCTGCGCGCCGCAGCGCACCTCGCCCGGGCCGGGCACGAGGTGAGCGTGCTCGAGGCCGCCGAGCGCGTGGGCGGCCGGATCGGCGGGCGCACCGTCGGCCCCTTCCGGCCCGATCACGGCTTCCAGCTCGTCAATCCCGCCTATCCGGCGCTCCGCGAGGCGCTCGACGTCGACGCCCTCGACCTCACCGCCTTCCCCGCCGGGGTGTCGGTGCGCACCGCGAAGTCCCGCGTCGTCCTCGCCGACCCCTCCCGGGAACCGCAGCTCGCCTTCCGCACCCTGCGCTCCGGGCTGCTCTCCCCGCGCGAGATCCCGCGGCTCACCGCCCTGCTCGGCCGCGCACCGGCCATCGACATCCCGTTCGCGGACTGGCTCGACGAGCACCGCATCACCGGCCCGCTGCGCAGTGCCGTCATCGAGCCCTTCGCCTCCGGCCTCGTCGCCCAGGATGCGCGGACCTCGAGCGCCCAGTACCTGCTGTGGCAGCTCAAGCTCCTCGCCTCGGCCACACCCATGCTCCCGGCCGGCGGCATGCAGGCTCTCGCGCAGGCGCTCGCCGCCGTCGCGCACCGGGCCGGCGCCGTGATCGAGACCGGCGTCCGCGTCACCGGGGTGCGGCGCACGGGCAGCGGCGTGGGCCTCGAGACGAGCGCGGGCCCGCGCGAGGCGGCGGCGGTCGTCGTCGCCGCCGGGCTCACCACCGACCTCGGCCTGGCGCTGCCGCCGGTGCGGACCCGCGGGATGACCACGTGGTGGTTCGCCGCGGACGAGCCGCCGCAGAGGCAGCGGCTGCTCGGCATCGACGGCCGGCACCCGCGCGGACCGGTGACCACCCTGGCCGAGGTCACCGCCCCCGTGCCCGAGGCCGCACCGCGCGGCCGCCATCTGCTCGCCGCGAACGTGCCGCTGGGGGAGACCGGACCCGGCGGCGAGGCCGAGCACCGGGAGCCCACCGAGGGCGAGGTGCGCGCCGCCGCAGCCGACCTCTCCGGGGTGGACGCCGCCCGCTGGGAGGTCGTCGCGGTCGACCGCATCGCCCATGCCCTGCCCGCCTCCGGGGTCGGGGTGCTCGACCGGCGCGAACCCGCGCTCGACGGGCCGATCGTCGTCGCCGGGGACCGGTACCGGACGAGCTCGCACAACGGAGCGCTCGAATCGGGCGCCGCCGCGGCCCACTCGGTGATGTACCTGCTCGGCTGAACGACCCGCTCAACCGAACAGCACGCTCGGCTCAGCGATCCACTCGGCTCAACAGCATGCCCAGCTGAACAGCCTGCTCAGGGGGTGCGCCGCGCCTCCCGCTCAAGCTCGGGCGGCTCAGGCCATCGTCGTCGCGGCGACCGTGGCCGCCATCTCCGTCACCGCCGCGGTGTGCTCCTCGGTGACCTCGCCGGTGAAGACGACCGGGTCGCACACCTTCTCCCAGCCGTAGCCGGTGGTGATCGACTCCATTGCGCGCTCCGCACCTGTGGTGTCGTAGCCGCCGTGGATCCAGTAGGAGAACGGGCGGCCGGCGGTCTGCTCGCGGGTGGCGGAGTACGTCGTGTCGAAGAAGTGCTTGAGCGCCCCGGAGATGTAGCCGAAGTTCGCGGTGGTGCCGAGCACGAACGCGTCGGCGGCGAGCACGTCCTCGACGGTTGCCTCGAGCGCGGCCTTCTCGACGAGCTCCACCCCCTCGAGCTCCGGCATGGTCAGCCCGGCGCGCGCGGCCTCGGCGAGCGCGGCGGTGGCATCGGACGGCGAGTGATGGACGAGGAGAACGGTGCTCATGCAGTCACTCTACGCATCGAGCGCGCCGCGGTCGATGGTCCCGGCGGCCTCCGTCCGGACGCCGCCGGCCTCCGGACGGACGCCGCCGGTGACCTGAAGGGTGCCGGCGGGCGCCTCGGCTCCATGTCCGGGCCCGTGGTGGAGTGATGTCCGGTCACCTGGGGGAGTGCGCTTGCCGAACGCGCTCAGTACCCCACCCAGGCGCCGCGCTGCTGATCGATCACCCGCGGGTGGAGCAGGGAGGACGGCTCCACCGCGCCGACGGAGTCGCGGTCGCGGTCCGGCGGGAACACGAGGGAGGCGCGGGCCACCTCGGGGGTGAGGAAGCGCAGGTCGTCCGGCGCATCGGCGGGCACCCCGATCTCCGGTGCCTCGCCGGTCGCGGCGAGGAAGTAGCCCCAGTCGCCGAAGCTCGGGACGTCGACGTGGTAGGGCGTGGTGGCGAAGCCGGCCTGCGCGATGCTCTCCCCGATCCCCCAGTACGCCTCGGGCGCGAAGAACGGGGACCCGGCCTGCACGACGAGGCGCGCCCCGGGGTTCATCGCGCGCTCGACGAGGCCGTAGAACTCGATGGTGTAGAGCTTCGAGGTCGACACGTCGTCCGGGTCGGGGAGGTCGGCGATGACGACGTCGTAGGCCTTCTCGTTCTCCTCCCGCAGCCAGGTGAAGGCGTCGGCGGGCACGTAGTCGACGCGGTGGTCGGCGAAGGACTGCCGGTTGAACTCGGTGAACGCCTCGTCCGTCCGGGCGAGCTCGACGACGGCCGGGTCGAGGTCGACGAGCGTGACCTCCTCGACGTCGGAGTACCTGAGGATCTCGCGCAGGGCCATGCCGTCGCCGCCGCCGAGCACGAGCACCCGGGTGCGCGGGCCGTCGAGCACCGGGTGCACGAGCGACTCGTGGTAGCGGTGCTCGTCGTTCGAGGCGAACTGCAGGTCCCCGTTGAGGAACAGGCGGGTGTCGCCGGTGCGCGGGTGCCGGGTGACGACGATGTCCTGGTAGGCGCTGCGCTCGGCGGTGACGATCGGGTCCCGGTAGATCTTCTGCCGCGAGGTCACCTCGATCGCATCGGTGTACACCCAGGCGGCGGTGAGCACGCCGACGATGAGCACGAGGAGCAGGGTGAGCCCGATGCGCACCCGCCGGGAGAGCTCGTGCCGGAACAGCCACACGACGATGAGGATGCCGGTGACGGCGTTGACGATCCCGACGGCGAGCACGCCGCGGGGCAGGCCGAGGAGCGGCAGCAGGAGGAACGGGAAGGCGAGGCCGCCGATGAGCCCGCCCACGTAGTCCACCGCGAAGAGGTCGGCGACCGCGGCCGAGGCGCGCTGGGCGCGGATGCGCTGGATGAGCTCCATGAGGAGCGGGATCTCCGCCCCGATGAGGACGCCGATGACGAAGGCGATGACGATCATCGCCGCGGTGTAGAGGTCGAGGTAGGCGAACGCGAGGTAGAGGGCGAGGACCGACAGGCCGCCGATGATCCCGAGCGAGGCCTCGATGAGGGCGAAGGACACCGCGGCGAGGTGGGTCAGCCGCTTGGTGAGGATCGAGCCGACGCCCATCGCGAAGACCATGACCGACAGCACGATCGAGGCCTGCACGATGGTGTCGCCGAGCAGGAACGAGCCGAGCGCGACGAGCGCGAGCTCGTAGACCATGCCGCACGAGGCGCACAGGAAGACGGCGAAGAGGACGAGGAACCGCGCCGGTCCGGGGCGCACCGGCAGGCGCAGGGACTCCTGTTCAGCGGCGGCGGTGCTCACGGAGGACGCGGGTCAGCCGATCACAGGAGGGCGGAGGCCATGATGAGGGCGATGCCGAAGTGCGCCGAGGCGTTGACCCACACCGCAGGGTGGATGGTCTCGGAGTGGACGATCTCGCCCAGCCGGCCCGGGGTCAGGGCGTCGACGATGAGGAAGCTCGCCGCCATGATGATGATCCCGATGACGCCGTAGACGATCGTCGAGACGAGACCCCAGACGAGGTCGCCGGCGCTCGCACGGATCGCGACCGCGACGATGATCGCCACGCCGAGCAGGTTCGAGGCGACGAGGATCGAGGCGTTGCGGGACTTCTCCGTCCACAGCAGCTCGTGGAGCTTGCCCGGGGTGATGAGGTCGACGACGCCGTAGCCGACGAGCATGAGGAGGAGGCCGGCCACCGCGTACGCCAGGACGACTCCGGATTCGATGAGGAGGGGGACGATCATGATGGGCCTTTCGGACGGTGGATGTCAGCTGAGGTGGTCGGGTGCGATTGCCGGTGCGGGAGCGCCGGTCTGGGCGGGGGAGCCGGTCACTTGCCGGTGCCCGAGCCGCCGCCGCGGTAGCCGGGGCCGCCGCCGTAGTTCGAGTCGGAGCCGGAGGAGCCGCCGCCGAAGATGAACGGGAAGAACCAGAAGCCCCCGCCGCCGGAACGGGTCGAGGAGTCGCAGCCGACGTAGGTGTAGTTCTCGCCCTGCTTGTCGTAGTCGCCGCGGTTCGGGGCGCTGACGTACTCGCCGTTGACGAGGTCGTAGTCGCCGCACTGTGCCGAGCCGGAGGTCGCCGAGCTCGAGCAGGAGCCGATGAGGGAGAGGAGGAGGACGAGGACGACGAGCAGACCGATGATGCAGCCGCAGCCCTTGCCGCCGCGCTTGGCCGACTCGTTCTCACCCGGCGTCCACGGCCGGTGGCCGCCGCCGGGGCCGCCGCGGCCGTTCTCCGCGTCGAAGTCGAAGCTCCGGCCGCTCATCGTCACCTTGGGACGGCCCGGGCCCGATGGGCCGCGACCCGGACGGCCGGGGCCGGAGCCGGGCAGCGGGATGCGGTCGCCGGGACCGGGCTGCGGATTCGGGGGCGGGAAGGTCATATCGAGACCTCGCTCGGTCGAGCCGGGCACGGGTGGGCGCCGGCGGACGGACGGAAGGCGTGGGCGAGTCCGGTGAGGGTGGTGCGGGTGTGCACGATCTCGCCGTGCTGCGGGTAGCAGTGCCAGGTCCGCCACGACAGGGCATCGCCGGTCGGGTGCCCGCCGGCGGTGCCCGCCTCGGCGTCGGTACCAGCCTCGGCCCCGGTCTCTGCCGGGTCACCGGCCGTTGCCGAGGTGCCCAGGGCGAGCGCGGTGACGGCGCCGGGATGCCCGGGGAAGGACACGACGGCGTGGTGCTCGGCGCCTCGGGCGGCCCGGACGATGTCGTCGACCGCGGTGAGGAACCGGTCCGCCGCCACGCGCTCGACGCGGGAGCGGAAGTCGTGGACCCCGGCACCGGCGATCCCGGCGGTGAGCCGGCTGTCCGGCAGCGTCGGGGCGGAGCTCGGCAGACAGGCGAGCGTCTCGATGAAAGCGGTGCCGCCGCCGCTGACGATCACCTGGTGGGAGCAGCCGAGCACGGCGAGCTCCACCCGCAGCGCCCGCCCGGAGCCCGCGGTGAGGTGGGCGACGGAGCTGTGGACGGACGGGAGCCGGCCCTGCGTAAGGGAGAAGGTGAGGTCGGCCGCCGCGGTGTCGGCGAACGGGACTTCGACGGTGTGCATCTCAGCTGCCCGGATAGATCGTGAAGGAGCCGGGGGCCACCGGCTGCCCGGTGCTGACCTCCCAGCGGCCGTGGTCGAAGCGCTCGAAGGACAGATGACGGCCGTCACCGGCCTCGTAGTCGACGTAGTCGAGCGCGCCCTGCGGCCGCAGCCCGGTGGTGCCCTCGGAGCGGTAGGTCGCGGTGCCGTGCTCGACGAGCGTGTACGAGGTGCCCTCGAGGTCGATCTGCTCGGAGCGCGGCTCGATGTCGAGGTCCGGGCGGTCCTTCCAGATCGAGAGCTGGAGGTCGGGGTCCTCCTCCACGGTGAGCCACTGCCGCTGGGCGCTGCCGTCGGCCTGGAAGAAGTGCTCCGCCCAGGTGTAGCCGCCCTCCGCGATCCGCAGGGTGCCGCGCACGAAGTGCTTCTCCGAGCCGAACTCAAGGATGTCGCCGGCGTGGATCTTCAGCGGGTCCCCGCCGGTGTCCTGCCCGGGCGCGAACGGGTCGTGGGCGCGCGGGCCGGCATCGACGTGCACCGGGCGATCGGAGGCGCGCATCCGCTTGACGACGAGGATGATCACCAGCACGATCCCGATGGCGATGACGGCGGTGACAAGGGTGGAGAGGAAGTCTCCCATGACGGCTCCGGTCGGGTTCGGGGGCGGCTGACCGAACCAAGACTACCGTGCGGTGCGGACACACGAGCGGGGTCGGTGTTGCGGTCCTGGAACGCGTGCGGGCAACCGCAGAGGCCGTAGGCTGGTCCGGGGTCCCCGAGCGCGGGATCCGGCGGCGCCGAGCGCCGCACCACGATGTGCGAGGAGGGTGCAGTGGGAGTCGTCCGGGACCCGCTGCGCGGGCGTGTGCGCCCCGAACCGGAGCACACGGACGGGCAGATCGTCGCCGCCATGTCGCCGATCCCGCCCGCACGCTGGGCGGTTCTCACCGGTGCCGGGATCAGCACCGACTCCGGCATCCCCGACTACCGCGGGCCCGGTTCCCCGGCGCGCACCCCGATGACCGTGCAGACCTTCCTCTCCCACCCCGCGCAGCGCGCGCGGTACTGGGCGCGCGGGTGGATCGGCTGGAAGCGGATGACCGCGGTCCATCCGAACGCCGGGCACCGGGCACTGGCCCGGATCGCACCGCTGGGCATCATCACGCAGAACGTCGACGGCCTCCACCAGGCGGCCGGGTCGGAACCGGTCATCGATCTCCACGGGCGCCTCGACCGAGTGGTGTGCCTCGACTGCGGGCTCACCCTCGGCCGCGACCGCGTGCAGGAGGAGCTCGACGCGCTCAACCCCGACTTCCTCGCCGAGCTCGCGGTGTCCCCGGAGACGCTCGAGACCGCGCCAGACGGCGACGTCGAGCTCGAGCACACGGCGGGCTTCCGGGTCTACGACTGCCCGCGCTGCGGCGGCCTCCTCAAGCCCGATGTCGTGTACTTCGGCGAATCGGTGCCCCGGCCCCGGGTCGACGCGGCCTTCGCCCTCGTCGAGGAGGCCGCGGGCCTGGCGGTGCTCGGCACCTCGCTCGCGGTGCACTCCGGGCTGCGGTTCGTGCGCGCGGCCGTCAAGGCCGGGATGCCGGTCGTCGTCGTCACCGACGGCCCCACGCGCGCCGACGAGCTCCCGGTGCTGCGCTCGGTCAGCCGCGTCGCGGACTTCCTCGCGGCCTGGGAGGGCGCGCTGGAGGGCGCAGGCTGATCGCAAGCCCGCAGCCCGCAGCCCGCAAGCCCGCCGCGTCGACAGGCGCCCACGGGCAGGGCAGACTGGACGGATGACGAACTTCGCCCGCTCCGAGCGCCGCTCCCTCGCCGCCCTGCTCCGCACCATCGGCCCCGATGCCCCGACCCTGTGCGAGGGGTGGACGACCCGGGACCTCGCCGTGCACATCGTGATCCGCGACCGTCGGCCGGACGCCCTCGTCGGCAATGCGTTCCCCGCGCTCGCAGGGAAGTCGCAGCTCCTGCAGGAGCGGGCCGCCGGCGCCGAGGCGGAACTCACCGCACTGCCCTGGGAACAGCTCGTCGGCCGTGTGGCCGAGGGTGCTCCGGTCTGGAACCCGGCGAGCTGGGGTCCGGTGGACCGGCTCATGAATACTGCGGAGTTCCTCGTCCACCACGAGGACGTCCGCCGCGCCCAGCCCGGTTGGGAGCCGCGCGACCTGCCCTGGGAGCTCCACTCCCGCTGCTTCGCGCTCGTCAAGGCGATCATCCTGCCGGCGAGCCTCAAGTCCGGCACCCACCTCGTGGTGGAGGCGCCCGGGTTCGGGATGACCTCGGCCGGACGCACCGGCGCGGCCTCGACCACGCTGCGCGGCACGCCGGTGGAGCTCCTGCTGTGGCTGTTCGGCCGCGACGAGCATGCGCGGGTCGAGGTCAGCGAGTCCGCGGCGGACTGAGCCCGCGCCTCGGCTCCGCGACGGCACGGGACACGCCCGGACGCGGATCCTGCCGGATGCGGGCACGCCGGGCGGGGGTCCTCATCGGATGTGGGGGCCTGTCGGATTCGGGGACCGCCGGAACCGGTGGCGGCGCTCAGTAGCCCGGACCGCGGTCGGTGTCCTCGTGCGGCTCCTCGGGACCCTGCGGGGACCCGTCGGGGGTGTCGTCCGTGGTGTCGTCGTCGACGAAGTGGGGCGTCGTCTCCTCCGCCCGGTCACCGGGAAGGTGCGAGCCGATGTAGGAGTCCGGCCGGTTCATCACCCGGAAGATGAGGTAGCCCCCGCCGAACAGCGCCACTGCGAAGAACGCGATGACGATGAGGACGACCAGGATCTGGGGCTCATCCATTCCCGCTGCTCTCCAGCCGTTTGCGTTCGAAGTAGCCCGCGTGGCGGGCGGTGAAGGCGCCCATGCCCATCGAGCCGTGCACGCGGACGAGGGGCTTGCCCGGCTGCGGGTCGGCGGCGACCTTCGAGCGCACGGTGCCCCAGCTGGAGCTCAGGCGATCGATGTTGACGCCCCAGTCCTCGGGTACGACGACCACGGCGTTGCCCATGCCGCCGGAGACCTCGACGTCGATCTCGGGCAGGTCGGTGGTCGCCTCGAGGAAATTCACCTCTGCGGTCGCCCCGACGGCTTCGAGCCGGATGAAGGGCGGGGGAGTCCAGCGGCCCTTGCGCTTGGCGTTGTCCCAGGAGGCGCGCAGGACGAGCGGGTCGAAGGGGTGGTGACCGGGGGCGTCGGAGGCCCCGGGTGCGGCCCGCGGGGGCCGTTGGGTCGGGCGGATCCGATCCGAGGGCGGAGGCACCGGCAGGTCGGCGACGATCGCGTCGAGGTCGACGTAGAACTTCGCGGCCGCGGTGAGCTCGATCCGCTCGGTGAGCTCCTCGGTGGTGAGGCGCCCTTCGCCCGCGGCCTCCCGCAGCACCTCGATGACCTCGTCGCGCTCGGCGTGGCCGATCCGCATGGTCCGGGCCGGGTCGGCCGGCGTGTTCTCGGGAGGTTCGGGGGAGCGGGCGGGGGGTGTCGTCATGGGACCATCCTGCCCGAGGCGGCGGGCCGCCTCAAGCATTCGCGGCGGGCGGCCGGGCGCGGATCAGCGTTCGGTGGGCCGTGTCCGCGGCACCCAGTAGGGTGGTCGATGTGTCCACCGCACTGTATCGCCGCTACCGCCCGGAGTCCTTCGACGAAGTCATCGGACAGGACCATGTCACCGGGCCTCTCCAGGCCGCCATCGACAACGGCCGCATCAACCATGCCTATCTGTTCTCCGGCCCGCGCGGCTGCGGCAAGACCACCTCGGCGCGGATCCTCGCCCGCTGCCTCAACTGCGAGCAGGGGCCCACTCCGCAGCCCTGTGGAGAGTGTCCCAGCTGCCGCGACCTCGCCAACGGCGGCCCGGGTTCGCTCGACGTCGTGGAGATCGACGCGGCCAGCCACAACGGCGTGGACGATGCCCGCGACCTGCGCGAGCGTGCGGTCTACGCCCCGGCGCGCGACCGGTACAAGGTGTTCATCCTCGACGAGGCGCACATGGTCACCACCCAGGGCTTCAACGCCCTGCTCAAGCTCGTCGAGGAGCCGCCGGAGCATGTGAAGTTCGTGTTCGCGACGACGGAGCCGGAGAAAGTCATCGGCACCATCCGCTCACGCACCCACCACTACCCGTTCCGGCTCGTCCCCCCGGAGATCCTCACCCGCTACCTGTCCGAGCTCTGCGAACGGGAGTCGGTGCCGGTGGGCAAGGGTGTGCTGCCGCTCGTCGTGCGCGCCGGCGGCGGCTCGGTGCGCGACTCCCTGTCCGTGCTCGACCAGCTCATGGCCGGCTCCACCGCGGACGGCATCGACTACCGGACGGCGGTCGCGCTGCTCGGCTACACCCCGGACTCGCTCCTCGGCGACATCGTCGACGCATTCGCCGCCGGCGACGGCGCCGGGGTGTTCCGGGTCGTCGACCGGGTCATCGAATCCGGTCAGGACCCGCGCCGCTTCGTCGAGGACCTGCTCGAGCGGTTCCGCGACCTCGTGGTCATCGGCGCGGCCCAGGAGCACGCGGCGGCATTCCTGCCCGAGGTGCCCGCGGACCGGCTCGAGCGGCTCGTCCAGCAGGCCCGTATCTACGGACAGGCTGAGCTGTCGCGCGCCGCGGACCTTCTCAACACCGGGCTGACGGAGATGTCGGGGGCGACCTCGCCGCGTCTGCAGCTCGAACTCATGTGCGCCCGCATCCTGCTCCCCGGTGCGGAGGACTCCCGCCGCTCAGCACTCTCCCGGGTGGAGCGGCTCGAACGACGGATCGGCATGACCCCCGCCGGCGTGGTCCCGGGCAGCGCGATCCCTGCAGCATCGGAAGCCGGCGGCTCGGGTGCCGGAGGCGCGGCCGGCGGTGGAACGGTGGCCGACGGGGCCGGAGCCGGTGGTCCGGTTCCCGGACGACAGGCCGGGTCCCCGGGCCCGGCGGCCACGGGCCCCGGTGCGCCGGAGGAGACCGCGCACGGCCGGGGCATGACGCAGCAGGCGGGCCGACCCACCACCCCCGCGGCCCGGCAGGTCGATGACGCGCTGGGCGACTTCGCGGCAGCGGCGGCCGCAGCCGAATCCTTCCTCGAAGAGGACCCCGCCGGGCCCACGCCGACGGCCCGGCCGGCCGCACGTGCCGGAGCGAGCGTGGATGCCGGGTCGGGCGTGGATGCCGGGCCGGCCTCGAGCGGCGGACGGACTGCGAACGATGGGGCACCGTCCGGTGGGGGTCCTGCCGGCGGTGAGCCCTCGTCCCGTGCGGAACAAGCACCTGCCCCTGCCCCTGCACCTGCACCTGAGCCTGCGCCTGCACCTGCGCCGGGGCCGGGTGCGGCAAGCGCAGCAGATCCGGCTGCGAGCCGGGCGGATTCCGTCCGGCGGGGAGAGCCCGCAACCGGCGCGCAGGGACCGGCGGCGCCCCCGCGCCAGGAACAGGGCGAGGCGCCGGAGCGCTCGACGGAGCGTTCACCGCAGCCGGCGGCGCAGCAGCAAGGGGCCGCACCACAGCGGCCGACCTCGCAGCAGCAGCCGGGTCCGCGGGCCGCGGAGCCTGCGGCTCCCGGTGCCGCGGCGGGTGCGGAGATCGATGCGATCCGTCGCGCCTGGCCGGACATCCTGGAAGCCCTCGGTCGGCGGAGCAAGCTCGCGCGCGCCATCGTGAGCTCGAACGCGGTGCCGCAGGCCTTCGCCGCCGGCGTCCTCACCCTCGGCTTCAACAACCAGGGCTCGGTCTCCGGGTTCACCCGCGGAGCCAACGCTGTGAAGCTCGCCGAATCCGTCGCCGAGGTCCTCGGCATCGAGGCTCGCGTCGAGGTCGGCGAGGTCGGCGCCACCGTCGGCCGTACCGCGCCGGGACCCGGCGGCGAGCCGAACCGCGGTCCGGCCGCGCGCCGTCCCAGCCGTGAGGAGGTCGACTCGGTCGTCGGCTTGCGCGAGGCCGACCGCGAGCCCGTCGACCACGACCGGTTCTGGCAGACCCCACCCCCCGCGGGTGCCTGGGGCACCGAGGACTCCGGCGACGACGACGCGGAGGGCGACCCGCCGGCTGACCACTCGATCGACGCCGATCATGGGCCCGGCGCTGTCTCCGACCTCGCGCCCGGGGACTCCGACCTCGCACCCGGGGACTCGGACCCTGCTCCCGGGGAGACCGCTGCGCTCGAGGGTGGGCGCGAATCGGACCCTGACACCGGACCCACCGGTGCGGAGCCTGCAGACGGCGGGTCCCCTGACAGCAGGGTGCCTTCCACCGGAGACGAGCGCGCTCGGGACTCCGCGCCTGTCGAGGGCGCCGCAGAGGCCGGCGGCGACGGAGGCACCGAGGACGGCGGACCGGCCGGCGGCGGGCAGACCGGCAGTGGACTCCACATGGAGAGCATGGCCAGGGACGTCGACACCAGCGCCGGCAGCGGTGCGGTCGACGCTCCCTTCGTCGCGGTCCCGCCTCCCTCCGACATCCCGGACTACCCCTACGACGAGGACTACGGCGAGCCCTACGACGAGCCCGATCACGGCGACGGTCCGGGTGAGCCGGGGCCGCCCGGAGCCCGCCGGGTCGGCCCCAACGACGCCGACCCCGCAGGCGCGGGCGCCCCGGATGCCGGCCCCGGCGACACCGATATCGCAGGCGGCCTCGACGACGACCTCGACTTCCTCGGGGCCTACGCGGACCCCGACATCGCGTTCACGAGCAACACCGGGACCGAACCGGCCCCTGGCGAAGCCGCCCGGGACGATTCCGAACCCCCTGCCGACCACCGGTTCGCGCACCTCGCCGCCCGCCGCGGCCAGGGTTCCGCACCCGCCGCCGCACCCGCACCCGCCGAACCGGAGCCCGACCCGGTGGAGAACTACGTCGACTACGACACCGAGGGCGACATCGACATCAGCGAGGCGCCGGAGTTCGGCGTGCCCGTGGTCGTGCGCCTCCTCGGCGGCGTCGTCATCGAGGAGGTCAACGAATGAGCATGCTCTACGAAGGCGCCCTGCAGGACCTCGTCGAGGAGTTCGGCAAGCTCCCCGGGATCGGTCCGAAGTCCGCTCAGCGTCTCGCCTTCCATGTCCTGCAGAGTCCGTCGGAGGACGTCGAGGCGCTGAGCTCGGCGCTCGCCGAGGTCAAGAAGCGCGTGCGCTTCTGCGAGACCTGCGGCAATGTGTCCGAGGACACGCAGTGCGTGATCTGCAAGGACCCGCGCCGCGATCAGACGCTCATCTGCGTCGTCGAGGAGCCCAAGGACGTCGTCGCGATCGAGCGCACCCGCGAGTTCCGGGGCCTCTATCACGTGCTCGGCGGGTCGATCGACCCGATGGCCGGAGTGGGCCCCGATGATCTGCGGATCAAGGAGCTCCTGCCCCGCCTCCAGTCCGGCGAGGTCACCGAGTGCGTCATCGCCACCGACCCCAACCTCGAGGGCGAGGCGACCGCGACCTACCTCGTGCGGCTCCTCTCGAGCGTCGGCATCACGGTGAGCCGTCTGGCCTCGGGCCTGCCCGTGGGCGGTGACCTCGAGTACGCCGACGAGGTCACCCTGGGTCGCGCCTTCGAGGGCCGCCGCTCCGTCACCTGAGCCCGCACCTCGGCTCCGGCCGCCCGCCTGTCGCGGCCGAGGACGACCGCGCGCAGGTGGGCCGGGATCGATCGCGCGGCCCCGCCTCACCTGCACCTTCACACGTATCGAAAATCGATACCTCGAACCGCTTGACTCCATATCGAATCTCGATAAGGATATTGACTATCGATACATCGAAAATCGATATGTCGATCGAGTCCATCGAAGACATCGAGTCCATCGAAGACAAGGAGTCACCATGAGCACCCCCTCACCCACCCCCGCATCACCCACTCCGGAGACCTCCGCGCCGAGCGGATCGAAGCGCACCTGGACGGGACTGGAGATCTACCCCCTCGTCGTCGTCATCCTCATCATCGGCGGACGGGTCACCGAGCTGTTCCGGGCCTTCATCGACCGGACCTTCGAGGTCGATCTCGCCCTGCGCGGCGAGGAGCCGGTCACCACGCAGCTCGGCGACCATGAGGTGCTCGCCCGGGGCGTCATCGACTTCCGGCTGCCGGCCGACGACCTCGCCGGTGCGACCCAGGGCTTCCTCATCGCAGCCGACATCATCCTCGTCCTCGGGCTGCTGCTGGCCGGCTGGTGCGCCGTGCGCGCGATCGGCCTCGTGTCCAAGGGGCTGGCCTTCGACCCCCGCACGCGACGCTCGATGCGCGGACTGTTCTTCTCCGTCTTCGCCGCCGGCGCGGTGTCCGGCATCGTGCAGATGCTCGGCGACAACCTCGTGATCCGCGACCTCGGTCTGGCCGAGCTCCCGATCGACAACAGCATCCAGAGCGGACTGATCTGGGGCTGGCTCGCGGTCCTCGGCGGCATCGGCGTCATCGGCCTGCTCCTCGATCGCGGTGCCCGCGTCGAGGACGAGCTCGAAGGGGTCATCTGATGAGCGTCGACATCGGCACCCACAGCGTCCGCTGCCATCTCGACAGCCTGCTCGCGGAGCGCGGCAAGACCCTCACGGAGCTCTCCACCGAGGTCGGCGTGACCGTCGCCAACCTGTCGGTCCTCAAGAACAACCGGGCCAAGGCGATCCGCTACACCACCCTGGTGAGCCTGTGCAGCGCCCTCGACTGCCAGCCCGGAGACCTCTTCACCGTCGAATGACCGACCCGAACGAGTGACCCGAGGCGGCGAGCCCCTCGACCCCGGCACCATCCCCACCGGCACCCCTCGACCCGGAAGCACACCCACCCGCACACCCCTCGACCCCGGCACCACGCGACTGTAGGACTTTCGGCGAAGAGTAGGACCATCAACGGTCGCACTCTCCGCCGAACGCCCCACAGTTCGCTCCGTTCCTGCCCGCGGATCCGCATGCCGGGCGGGTCCGCACCGTGCGCGGGGCCGACCGTACAATGGTCGCGAACGCACCCCGAGGAAAGTGACAGCCGTGAGCCTAGTCGTCCAGAAATACGGCGGTTCGTCCGTCGCCGACGCGGAATCAGTCAAGCGCGTCGCACGGCGCATCGTCGAATACCGCAAGTCCGGGCACGACGTCGTCGTCGTGGTGTCCGCGATGGGCGACAGCACGGACGACCTCATCGACCTCGCCAAGGAGGTCTCCCCGATCCCGCCGGCCCGCGAGCTCGACATGCTGCTCACCGCCGGCGAGCGGATCTCGATGGCGGTGCTCGCGATGGCGATCGCGAACCTCGGCTACGAGGCCCAGTCCTTCACCGGCTCCCAGGCCGGGGTCATCACCGACGAGTCCTTCGGCCGGGCCCGCATCATCGACGTCACCCCGGGCCGCATCCGGTCCGCGCTCGACGACGGCAACGTCGCGATCGTCGCCGGCTTCCAGGGCGTGAGCCAGACGACGAAGAACATCACCACGCTGGGCCGCGGCGGCTCCGACACCACCGCCGTGGCGCTCGCCGCCGCGCTCGGCGCGGACGTCTGCGAGATCTACTCGGACGTCGACGGCGTGTTCACCGCGGACCCGCGGATCGTGCCCTCGGCGAAGAAGATCGGCATCATCAGCTACGAGGAGATGCTCGAGATGGCGGCCTCGGGCGCCAAGATCCTCATGCTCCGGTGCGTCGAGTACGCCCGGCGCTACGGAGTGCCCGTCCACGTGCGCTCCTCGTTCTCCCAGCGGCAGGGCACCTGGGTGACCGATTCGCCCATCCCGGAAGACCTGCGCACCTCGACCACTGAACCAGAAACGGACGCATCCATGGAACAGGCAATCATCTCCGGAGTCGCGCACGATCGCTCGGAGGCCAAGCTCACCATCGTCGGCGTGCCCGACGTGCCGGGCAAGGCCGCCGAGATCTTCAGGACGATCGCCGGCCAGGAGATCGACATCGACATGATCGTGCAGAACATCTCCACCCGGGATCCCGGCCGCACGGACATCTCCTTCACCCTGCCCATGGCCGACGGCAGCAAGGCGATGGAGTCGCTCGAGGCGGCCAAGGGCTCGATCGGCTTCCACCACCTCCAGTACGACGACCAGATCGGCAAGCTCTCGGTGATCGGCGCCGGCATGCGCTCGCACCCCGGCGTCACCGCGACCCTGTTCGACGCGCTCTCGAAGGCGCACATCAACATCGACATGATCTCCACCTCGGAGATCCGGATCAGCGTCGTCACCAGCGCCGAGCTGCTCGACACCGCCGTCCGCGCCGCCCACTCCGCCTACGGGCTCGACACCGCGGACACCGAGGCGATCGTGTACGGAGGGACCGGACGATGAGCGCACTGAACATCGGCGTCGTCGGCGCCACCGGCCAGGTCGGCGGGGTCATGCGCGACCTCCTCGCCGCGGACCCCGGGTTCGAGATCGGCGACATCCGCTTCTTCGCCTCCGCCCGCTCCGCCGGCAGCACGCTGCCGTTCGCTGGCCGCGAGGTCACCGTCGAGGACGCCGCGGCCGCCGATCCCAGCGGGCTCGACGTGGCGCTGTTCTCCGCCGGCGGGGCGACCTCGCGCGCGCAGGCCGAGCGCTTCGCCGCTGCCGGCGTCACCGTGGTGGACAATTCCTCGGCCTGGCGCATGGACCCCGAGGTCCCGCTCGTCGTGAGCGAGGTCAACCCCGGCGCCATCGCCGAGGCGCGCAAGGGGATCATCGCGAACCCCAACTGCACGACCATGGCCGCGATGCCGCCGCTCCAGGCGCTCCACGCCGAGGCCGGGCTCACCCGCCTCATCGTCAGCACCTACCAGGCGGTGTCCGGATCCGGGCTCGCCGGGGTCGAGGAGCTCTATACACAGGCCGAGTCCGCGCTGCCCGAGGCCCGCGCGCTCGTCCGCGACGGCGGGGCCGTGCAGCAGTCGCCGGAGATCTACATCGAGCCGATCGCCTTCAACGTCCTGCCGATGGCGGGCTCCGTGGTTGACGACGGGGAGAACGAGACCGACGAGGAGAAGAAGCTCCGCAACGAGAGCCGCAAGATCCTCGGCCTCCCCGACCTGCTCGTCGCCGGCACCTGTGTGCGCGTCCCCGTGTTCACCGGCCACAGCCTGAGCATCCACGCCGAGTTCGACCGCGAGATCACCCCGGAGCGCGCCCGCGAGGTGCTCGCCCAGGCCCCCGGTGTCGAACTCGACGAGGTGCCGACCCCGCTCAAGGCGGCCGGGCGGAACCCGTCCTACGTCGGCCGCATCCGCGCCGACCAGTCCGCCCCGGCCGGCCGCGGCCTCGTGCTCTTCGTGTCCAACGACAACCTCCGCAAGGGTGCCGCGCTCAACACCGTGCAGATCGCCGCGCTCATCGCCGCGCAGAAGGGTGGGACGGCATCCTGAACCGCCAGGGCCTCGGCCGGGCGACGGGCGCACTCGCCGCGGCCGGTGCGTTCGGCGCGGTCTGGGCCCTGGGCATCGAGCCGCACCTGTTCCGCATCCGCCGGCACCGGCTGCCCGTCCTGCCCGCCGGTTCTGCGCCCGTGCGCGTGCTCCACCTCTCCGATCTCCACCTCGCGCCGTGGCAGCGCCACAAGATGGCCTGGGTGCGGGGGCTCGCCGCGCTCGAGCCCGACCTCGTCGTCAATACCGGGGACAACTGGTCCGCGCCGATCCTGCCTGCCGTCCTCGACACCTACGGGGAGCTGCTCGACGTGCCCGGCGTGTTCGTGCTCGGCTCGAACGACTTCTTCGCACCCCGGGCCAAGAACCCGGCGCGCTATCTCAGGGGTCCCTCGGAGATCGAGGAGGAGCGTCCGCCGCATCCCCTGCCCACCCGGGATCTCGTCGAGGCCCTCACCGCCCGCAGCTGGCAGCTCCTCGACAACCGCGGCACGGAGCTCACCGTCAACGGGGTGCGGTTCTCCGTCTCCGGCCTCGGCGACGCCCACATGGACCGGGACCGGATCACCGCGGACCACCCGGCATTCGATCCCACCGCCGGGGTGCGCCTCGGCGTCACCCATGCTCCCTACCTCCGCACTCTCGACGCCTTCGCCCGGACCGGCGCGGACCTCGTCCTCGCCGGACACACGCACGGCGGGCAGATCCGGATCCCCTTCTGGGGTGCCCCGGTGACGAACTGCGACCTCGACCGGACACGTGCGCGCGGTGTGTTCGACCACCGCGGCACGACGGTGCACGTGTCGGCCGGGCTCGGGTTCTCCCCGTTCGCGCCCGCCCGCTTCTCCTGCCCGCCCGAGGTTTCGCTGCTCGAGCTCGTGCCCCGCGCGGACTGACGGCCACCACCGCAGGCGGGCTCGGGCTCGGGCGCCGGCCGGGCGTCGGCCGCGCGAACTGCGCAGTATCCGAAGATCGACGCTCAATTGCGCGGCTGCTGTCGGATACCGCGCAGTTGGAGCATGGAGCACGGGGCCTCAGGGGCCTCAGGGGGCTTCGGGAGTTCGAGCAGGGGTCCGCAGGCGCCTCACCAGCGCCTCATCAGGAGGGTCGGAATCCCGCGATCGGGCTGGGCGCGCGCTGAAAGCTCCGGGCACGCGGCTTCGCTATCATGGCGAGCATGGTGTCTCCTGCGTCAGATCCCCAGCAGAACAAGGTCCGGGCCTGGTTCCAATTCATCGCGGTCAGCGTGATCGCCGGTGTCGTCGGTGCCGGTCTGGCGATTCCCTCGGTCGGTGCGGTCTCCGCCGGCGCGGAGACCGCGGTCGACGTGTTCAACGCCCTGCCCGCCGAGCTCGAGGAGCGTCCGCTCGCCGAGCAGTCGCGCATGCTCGCCGCCGACGGCTCCGAGATCGCGACGTTCTACTGGCAGAACCGCCGCGAGATCCCGCTCGAGGACATCTCGCAGGAGATGCGCGACGCCACCGTCGCCGTCGAGGACGCCCGCTTCTACGAGCACGGCGGCGTCGACGTGCAGGGCATCGCCCGCGCCGTCGTCCACAACCTCATCTCCGACGAGACCCAGGGCGGGTCGACGCTGACGCAGCAGTACGTGAAGAACGTGCTGGCGGAGAACGCCCACGCCGTGGACGACGCCGAGGGTGTCGACGCGGCCAAGGAGAGCGAGGGGACCGCCGGCTACGCCCGTAAGCTCCGCGAGGCCAAGCTCGCCGTCGCGGTGGAGAACAAGTACTCCAAGGACGAGATCCTCAACCGCTACCTCAACATCAACAACTACTCCGGCTCCCCGAACGTGTACGGCGTCGAAGCCGCCGCCTACCGCTACTGGGGCAAGTCCGCGAGCGAGCTCGACATCCAGCAGTCCGCGATGCTCGCCGGGATCGTGAAGAACCCCTCGGCGTTCAACCCGGAGCGGTTCGAGGAGCAGACGATCGAGCGCCGCAACGTCGTGCTCGGGCTCATGCTCGACCAGGAGAAGATCACCCAGGAGCAGTACGACGAAGCCGTCGACTCGGGTCTCGACCTCGACATCCACACGACTCCGAACGGGTGCGCGTCCGCCGGGAACATGGCGTACTTCTGCGACTACGTGCAGCGCGTCATCGAGACCGATCCGGCCTTCGGCGAGACCGACGAGGAGCGCGTCAACTTCCTCCAGCGCGGCGGACTCGAGATCAAGACGAGCATCAACCCCGAGATCCAGAAGATCGCGGACAAAGAGGTCAAGAAGCGGATCCCCGTCGGCGACCCCTCGGGTGCGGGCCACTCGATCGTGTCCGTCGAACCCGGCACCGGTCAGGTCATCGCGATGGCCCAGAACCGCAACTACACGGTGACGGAGGGCGAGAAGGGATCGGACACCCAGATCAACTACAACGTCGACCGCAAGCACAACGGGGCCAACGGCTTCCAGGTGGGATCGACGTGGAAGCCCTTCGTGCTCACCGAATGGCTCAAGGAGGGCAAGAGCCTCAACACCACCGTCAACGGCACCAAGCGCGAATATGCGGCCGGATCGTGGAAGTACGACGGCTGCGACAACAACGGCGCGAACTGGAACCCGAACAACGCCGGCGACGGCAAGGGCAATTCGAGCATGACCGCGCTGCAGGCGACGAAGAGCTCGGTCAACACCGGCTACGCGGCGATGGCGAATCAGCTCAACATGTGCGGGACCATGAAGACCGCGATGGACATGGGGCTCAAGTACGGCACCGGCGAGCAGCTCGACACCACGACGGAGAGCGGCCTCACCCTGGCCCTGCTGCCGTCCTCGGTTCTCGGCACCGTCGAGGTCGCCCCGATCGACCTCGCCAGCGCCTACGCGGTGTTCGCCTCCGGTGGCACCTACTGCCGCCCCACCCCGATCACCGAGATCACTGATCGCAAGGGTGAGAAGGTGGAGATCCCGAACGCCGACTGCCACGAGGTGCTCGACAAGAAGGTCGCCCAGGGCGTCGCCTATGCGCTGACCCAGACCTTCAATGGCGGCACCACGTCCTCGCTCAAGATCGGCAAGCCGGCCGGCGCCAAGACCGGTACGACGAACTTCGAGGTCGGCCACACCTGGCTCGCCGGGTTCACCAAGTCGATCTCCACCGCCGTGTGGACCGGTCACCCGGACAAGAGCATGGACTGGCGCAAGAACCGCAAGGGCAAGGTCCGCGGCTTCGTCTATGGCGCGACCTTCTCCGGCAAGACCTGGCAGTCCTACATGAGCAAGGCTGTCGACCACACCGACGGCAACACGTCCTTCGCCCGGCCCGATCCCTCGATCATGCGCGGCGGCGGCTCCGGCGGGGGCGGGGGCGAATCCGGCCCGCGCAACCGTCGCGGAGGCGGGGGCGGCGGCACCGGCGGCGGTGGCGGCGGAGGCGGCAACAACCGCCCGGCACCGGCGCCTGCCCCGGACAACGGCGGCGGCAACGGTGGAGGAAACGGCGGCGGTGGCAACGGCGGCGGTGGCAACGGCGGCGGTGGCGACACCGGTGGCGGTGGCGGCGGCCAGGAGGACGAGGGCGGCAACGACCTCGCTCCGGCCATCGGCGGCTGACCTCGACCGGACCGGCACGGAACCGGCGCGCCGCACACCTCGGCGGCAGCACACCACCCGGCCCGCACCTCGGTGGTCCGGTGGGGGAGACCCGGCGCCCCGACACGGCGACACCGGGTACCGTGGCAGCAGACACCTGACACCGCACCACGACAGCGACAGAAAGGCACCAGACATGCAGAAGTGGGAGTACGTCACCGTTCCGCTCATCGTCCACGCGACCAAGCAGATCCTCGACCAGTGGGGCGAGGACGGCTACGAGCTCGTCCAGGTGATCCCGGGACCGGACAACAACGGCCTGGTCGCCTACCTCAAGCGCCCCAAGCAGTGACGACGGGCCCGGCTGCAACAGCCGCGCCGGCCGTCGCAGCTGCGACGACATCAGCACCGACCCCCTGAGCGAGGAGGCTCATATGACCCGCATCGAGACCCAGATCTCCGAGATCGGCCTCACCCTGCCCGAGGTCGCCGCACCCGCCGGCGCCTACGTCCCCGCCCTCGAGGTCGGCGACCTCGTCTACACCTCCGGGCAGCTCCCGATCGTCGACGGCGAGCTCGCCGTGACCGGCACCCTCGGTGCCGAGGTCGACGTCGCGAAGGGTTACGACGCCGCCCGGATCGCCGCCCTCAACGCGCTCGCCGCGATCAAGTCGGTGATCGGCGACCTCGACAACATCGAGCAGGTCGTCAAGATGACCGGGTTCGTGAATTCGGCCCCGGACTTCACCGACCACCCGAAGGTCATCAACGGCGCCTCGGAATTCCTCCACGAGGTGTTCGGCCAGCGCGGCGCGCACGCCCGCAGCGCCGTCGGCGTGGCCGCCCTGCCGATGAACACCCCGGTGGAGATCGAGCTCATCGTCAAGGTGCGCCGCCTGGATGCCGTCGTCTGATAGGGAGTTCCCGGTCTCGCGCGAGCTCGAGCGTCTGCTCAGCCTGTTCGCCGCCGGTGACCGGCCCCCGCACCCGGACACCCCCACCCCGGCTGCCGCGATCGCGCTCATCCGCGACACGGTAGCCGGGGTGCAGGTTTTTGTCACCCGCCAATCGGATGCCCGCGGCAACGCCGACCGGAACCGGTGGTCGTTCCCCAGCGTCGAGCTCAGCCCGAGCGACCTGCGGAGGCTCCCCCTGGCGGGCTGGTCGCCGGGGAAGTGCGCCGAGCAGCTGCAGATGAGCAGCTCCGGACGGGCGCTGTCGTACTTCGCCGGCGCCGCCCGGGCCGCGCTCCTCACCACCGGCATCCTGCTCGCCGAGGACATCGACGGGCGCGTGGTGACGACCGTGGACGCCCCCGACTGGGACGACGGGCGGTCCGAGCTCGCCGAACGCCGGCTGACCTTCCCTCAGCTGCTCGACGACCGCAGCCTGCGGTTCCGCCCGGACCTCCTCCATCCGTGGCTGCGCTGGGTCAACACACCCTGGCAGCTGCGGCGCTTCGACACCGTGTTCTTCGTCGCCGCGCTGCCGCATGTGCAGACACTCGAGTTCCGCTCCCGGAACGACTCCTGGGGCGGCTGGATGACCCCGGCCGAGGTGCTCGAGGCGATCGGCCCCTCCGGGGGCGAACACATCTCCGTGGCGATGCGCCTCGTCTGCGAGAGCCTCGCCGCCGTGCCGACGGTGGGTGCGGCGATGGCGCGGGTGCGCGACGTGCGTCCCATGCACCCGGAGATCGTGCGCCACGACGACCGGTGGTGGGCGACCGTGCGTGCCCCCGGTGAGCCGGCGCGCCGCGCACAGCGCGACAGCGAGGCGACGGATCTCCAGGAGCCGCCGGAGGAGGAATCCGCCTCGCTCGTCGACGACGAGGAGGACGAGCCGGTCATCGACGAATCGGGCGCCTGAGCCCGGCTGCTCGTCGCACCTCGATAGACTGGGGCCATCCGCACCTTCCTCGACGACGAGAGGCCCCATGCGCATCCGAGCCGACAACCCCTCGCCCATGACCCTCGACGGGACGAACACCTACGTGCTCCTCAGCGCCGACGACTCCGGCGCGCTGCTCATCGACCCGGGCCCCGAGCTCGCCGCCCACCGCGAGGCGTTCCTCACCGAGATCGGCGAGCGAGAGCTCCGCGCGATCGTGCTCACCCACCAGCACGCCGACCATTCGGAGATGCTCGGCTCGATCGACGACTGGGCGCCCGAGGTGCCCGTCCACGCCGTGCTCGAGCGCTTCGCCCGGCACACGGAGCCGGTGGTCCACGGGCAGGAGATCACCTTCGGCGACGCCCCGGAGGACGTGGTCGAGGTCGTCGCCACCCCGGGCCACACCTCCGACAGCATCAGCCTCATCCACGGCGCCACCCTGTACTCCGGGGACACCGTGCTGGGCCGCGGCACCACCGTCGTCACCCACCCGGAGGGGTCGATCCGGGACTACCTCGGCAGCATCGAAGCGCTGCGCCGACTCGTCGACACCGGGCGGGTCGAGGTCATCGAGCCCGCGCACGGGCCGACGATCGAGAACCCCGCCGAGGTGCTCGCCCACTACGCCGCACACCGTGCGGAGCGCATCGAGCAGGTCCGCGATGCACTCGAAGCTGGCGCCCGCACGCCCGAGGAGGTGCGCGACGCCGTCTACCACGACGTGCCCGACGACGTCCGGGGCGCCGCCCTCCAGATCGTCAAGGCGCAGCTCGACTACCTCGGGCGTCTCTGAGCCGAGGTCTCGGTCGGCCCGGATGGCGCCCTCCGGGAGGACGCCGGACCGCGGTGAACCCAGAGCATTCGCCCGGTGATCCCAGCAGATCCACCGGGCGGGCGCACGGAGCGCGACAGCGGCCCCGGACCGAGTGGTCCGGGGCCGCTGGACGTGGACGAGGCTGCGGCTTCAGCCGACCGGGCGCACACGGGCCGCGCGGCCGGCGCCGGCAGGTGCTCAGTGCGCGCGGTTGCGCAGCCGGTCGAAGTCGAGGATGACGACGGCGCGCGCCTCGAGGCGCAGCCAGCCGCGGGCCGCGAAGTCGGCCAGCGCCTTGTTCACCGTCTCCCGGGAGGCGCCGACGAGCTGGGCGAGCTCCTCCTGCGTGAGATCGTGGGCGACGAGGGTGCCATCGGGCGCCTGCTTGCCGAATCGCTCGGCGAGGTCGAGCAGCGACTTGGCGACGCGACCGGGCACGTCGGAGAACACGAGGTCGCCGACGATGTCGTTGGTGCGGCGCAGGCGCTGGGCGAGCGACTTGAGCAGGTTCATCGCAGCCTGCGGGCGCTCCCGCAGCCAGGTCATGAGGTCCTCGTGCTTGAGGCTGAGCAGCTCGGTCTGGGACACAGCGGTGGCCGTGGTCGACCGGGCGCCCGGATCGAAGAGGGTGAGCTCGCCGATGATCTCGCCGGGGCCCACGACGCTGAGCAGGTTCTCGCGGCCGTCGGGGGATTCGCGTCCGATCTTGAGCTTGCCGGTCGACACGATGTAGAGCTCGTCGCCCGGGTCGCCCTCGTGGAACAGCGCGGTGCCGCGGCGCAGGCTGCGCGGCTTCATGATCTTCACCAGCGCACTGGTCGACTCGTCGTCGAGACCGTTGAACAGACTGGCGTTCCGCACTACTTCGATGTCCACTGATTTCCTCCTCTAGGTTCCCTGCCCTCAAATCTACAGGCTGGTAGCGGATTCGGACACGATCGGCGGAAGAGAGTTCCGGCGGGCATCACCGCAGGCGGTGCTCCCGCCGGACCGTCGGCCGGCCCGCCGCACGGTGGCCTAAGCTGGGATCCGTGCTGACAGTTGCGGAGAAGAGCGCGCGCCGGTTCGCCGCCGAGACGCCGCTGGGACGGACCCGACGTGCTCGGAGGATCAACCGGGTCTTGGCCGAGGCGCACCCCGACGCCGCCTGCGAGCTCGATTTCGACACGCCGTTCCAGCTCCTCGTCGCCACCGTGCTCTCCGCCCAGACCACGGACGTGCGGGTGAATCGGGTGACCCCGGTGCTGTTCGCCGCCTACCCGGACGCCCCCGCGTTGGCCGCCGCCGAACTCCCCGACGTCGAGGAGATCATCCGCCCCACCGGCTTCTTCCGCGCCAAGGCCCGCAATATCGTCGCCCTGGCACGGGACCTCGTCGACGACCACGACGGCGAGGTGCCCGCCGACCTCGACGCGCTCGTCGCGCTGCCGGGGACGGGCCGGAAGACCGCGTTCGTCGTGCTCGGCAACGCCTTCGGCGTGCCCGGGCTCACCGTCGACACCCACGTCGGCCGGCTCGTGCGACGCCTCGGCCTCACCGCCGCGACCGACCCGGTGGCCGTCGAGCGGGACGTCGCCGCTCTCTACCCGCCGCGCGACCTCACCATGCTGTCGCACCGGCTGATCTTCCACGGCCGTCGGATCTGTCACTCCCGTCGCCCGGCCTGCGGGGTCTGCCCGCTCACGCGGCTGTGCCCGAGCTTCGGGATCGGCGAGCCCGACCCGGAGAAGGCCCAGGCACTCGTGCGCACCGCGACGGCGGTGCAGCTCGACCGCGCTGCGCGGACGGGACCGGACGCGGCGGGACGGGCGCCGGGGGAGCCGGAGGCACGGGGATCCGCACCGTCCGGTGCCGGGCCGAGAGGAGACGCGTCCGCATGACGACCGAACCCGCAGATCCGCGTCCGCACCCGGACCCGGCCCGTCGCGCGCTCGAGGCGCTGCCCGGCTCGATGGGCAACGAGCAGTGGCTGCGCCGTCGGCATGCCCAGCCGGACGAGATCGTGCGCGAGGCCTCGGTCCTCATGCTGTTCGGCCGCGGGGTGCCGCCGCGCACCCGGGCCGGGCAGGCGGAGGCGGAGCGCCTCGACGCGCTCGGGGTTGCCGACGTCGACGTGCTGCTCCTCGAGCGCGCCTCGACCCTGCGGCATCACCCCGGGCAGGTCGCGTTCCCCGGGGGCGGCCGGGACCCCGAGGACGTGGACGCCGTGGCCGTCGCCCTGCGCGAGGCGGAGGAGGAGACCGGGCTCGACCCGCACGGCATCGACGTCATCGGCACCATGGACCCGCTGTTCATCCCGGTGAGCCGCTTCGACGTCACCCCGGTCATCGCCTGGTGGCCGGATCCCACCGAGGTGCGCGTGATGGACCACGGGGAGTCCGCCCGGGTGTACCGCGTGCCGATCGCCGACCTCGTGGCCCCGGCGAACCGCGGCACCTTCTCGCCCCCGGACCGGGCCTATTCGACCCCGGCATTCGACGTCGGCGTGCTGCGCGTCTGGGGCTTCACCGCGGGACTGCTCGAGTTCGCCCTCGAGGAGCTCGGCTGGGCGAGCGACTGGGACCGCGAGGCCTACATCCACATCCAGCTCTGAGACTCACCCGAGACAGCGATATCCCGCGGTTCCTGTGAAGGAATCCGCGGGATATCGCAATCTCGCACCGCCCGATCAGCGATTCGCTCGGGCGTGACCGAACCGGGGCAGTGCCGTCGGACGCGCCCGGCCGGGAGCCGGCCGTGGGCTCAGTAGCGGGGGCCGCTCGGGTTGGTGAGCGAGCGCTTGAGCGCCTCGACGGCGGACTTCCCGCCGTTGATCGCCGAGGTGGGGGTCGGGTTGCCCTTCTTGAACAGCGGGATCGCGATCGCGACGAGGATGAGCGCGATGAGTGCGAGGATCCCGAACACGATGAGGAAGCTGCCCCACCACGGCCAGCCGAGGCCCTCGTGGAAGGCCGCGGCGCCGGCGAAGATCGCCATGATCGAGGCGAGGAACAGGAGGAAGACCCCGGCGCCGGCGAGCCCGGCTCCGATGCCGAGGTTCTTCGCGCCGGCCTGGATCTCCGACTTCGCGAGCGCGGACTCCTCCTGGGCCAGGGCCTGAGTATCCGCCTTGATGTCCTTGATGAGCTGCGAGATCGACCGCTCGGGCATGGAGGCTCCTTTGAATTCGGTGCGAAACGTACGGATCTGATCCTAGACTAATCCCTCACCCGACCGCGCACCCACTTGCACGGTGCGGCCGGGCGAGGACCGGGGCCTCACCCCTCGTCGGAGGACTTCTCGCCGGCGACCGAGGCGGAGATGACGTCCATCACCGAGGAGTCGGCGAGCGTCGTGGCATCGCCCACCAGCCGGTTGTCCGTGACGTCCTTGAGGAGCCGGCGCATGATCTTGCCCGAGCGCGTCTTCGGCAGCTCCTCGACGATGTGGACGCGCTTGGGCTTGGCGATCGGCCCGATCTCGCGGCCCACGTGAGCCCGGAGCTCCTCGACGGTGCCTTCGGTCTGCTCCTCGCCGCCGCGGAGGATGACGAAGGCGACGACCGCCTGGCCCGAGGTCTCGTCCTGCGCTCCGACGACGGCGGCCTCGGCGACGGCCTCGTGGGAGACGAGAGCGGACTCGATCTCCGCGGTCGACAGCCGGTGGCCGGACACATTCATCACGTCGTCGACCCGGCCGAGGAACCAGATGTCGCCGTCGTCGTCGTAGCGTGCCCCGTCGCCGGCGAAGTACATGTTCTCGAACCGCGACCAGTAGGTGTCCTTGAAGCGCTCCGGGTCCCCGTAGATGCCGCGCAGCATCGCCGGCCACGGCTCGGTGATGACGAGGTAGCCCGCGACGTTGCGCTCGACCGGTTCGCCGGTGTCGTCGACGACGGCCACGGAGATGCCGGGCAGGGCGCGCTGCGAGGAGCCGGGCTTGGTCGCGATGACGCCGGGCAGCGGGGCGATCATGTGCGCGCCGGTCTCCGTCTGCCACCAGGTGTCGACGATCGGGCAGCGGTCGCCGCCGATGACGCGGCGGTACCACATCCACGCCTCGGGGTTGATCGGCTCGCCCACGCTGCCGAGCAGGCGCAGCGAGGACAGGTCGTGCTCGGCGGGGATCTCGTCGCCCCACTTCATGGCGGTGCGGATGGCGGTGGGCGCGGCGTAGAGGATCGTCACGCCGTGCTTCGCGACGATCTCCCACCAGCGGCCGCGGTGCGGGGTGTCCGGGGTGCCTTCGTACATCACCTGGGTGGCGCCTGCCGCGAGCGGACCGTAGGCCACGTAGGAGTGGCCGGTGACCCAGCCGACGTCCGCGGTGCACCAGAACACGTCGGTCTCCGGCTTGATGTCGAACACCGTGCGCATGGCGAACGCGTTCTGCGTGATGTACCCGGCGGAGGTGTGGAGGATGCCCTTGGGCTTGCCGGTGGTGCCGGAGGTGTAGAGGACGAAGAGCGGGTTCTCGGAGTCGAAGGACTCGTACTCGTGGGTGTCGGGCTGCGCGGCGAGCGCCTCGGCCCAGTGGAGGTCGCGCTCGGCGTCGAAGGCGACGTCCTCGCCGGTGCGCTCGACGACGAGCACCTTCTCCACCGGGGTGTCCCCGCCGGCGAGCGCCTCGTCCACGGCGGGCTTGAGAGCCGAGGGCTT
This sequence comes from Brevibacterium sp. NPDC049920, assembly GCF_040656435.1. NCBI lineage: Bacteria > Bacillati > Actinomycetota > Actinomycetes > Micrococcales > Brevibacteriaceae > Brevibacterium > Brevibacterium sp. NPDC049920. The sequence continues at coordinate 263,953 of NZ_JBFAMF010000001.1, read as the reverse complement.
GCCGCGCCGGTAGCCGCCGTCGGCGGTGATGACGACCTTGGCCTGGACATCGAGGATGCGGGAGCGCAGGGCGTCGGAGGAGAACCCGCCGAACACCACGGAGTGGGCGGCGCCGAGGCGCGCGCAGGCGAGCATCGAGATCACGGCCTCCGGGATCATCGGGAGGTAGATCGCGACCCGGTCGCCCTGCACCACACCGAGCGCTGCGAGCGCGTTCGCCGCGCGGCTGACCTCGCGCTGGAGGTCGGCGTAGGTGATCGTGCGGGTGTCGCCAGGCTCGCCCTCGAAGTGGATGGCGACGCGGTCGCCGTGGCCGGCCTCGACGTGGCGGTCGACGCAGTTGTAGGCGACGTTGAGCTTCCCGCCGACGAACCAGCGGGCGAACGGGGGGTCGGACCAGTCGAGGGTGTCGGTGAAGTCGGTGTCCCAGGAGATGAGCTCGCGGGCCTGCTCGGCCCAGAATCCCAGGCGGTCCGCGGCGGCCTCGTCGTAGAGGCCGGCGGTGGCGTTGGCCTGCGCTGCGAACTCCGCGCTCGGCTCGAACGTCTGTTCCTCGCCGTGCTGCCGGTCCTGTGATGTCGTGTTCGTCATGCTTCCCTCCGACGTTGAGAGTGAGAGGCCCGGGGTACCCGCGCTCACGCCCCGGCGGCGTTGCCGGGCACGTTCGCACTGTACAACGAGTCCCGGACACGGGTTAAGCCCGCACACGGTTCCCGAACGGCTGTCGGGTCGGATCGGGTCCCGCTCCCGAGGTGCCCTCCCGCGAGTGCGGAATCCGGGCCTGGGTGCCGCATCCGGTGTGCAAGACTCGGGGTAGTTTGTCAGGATGTGAGCGAGAACGTCCCGGGACCGGTCACGGCCGCCGGAAGCCTCCGAAGGAGTTTCGAACGATGAGCACCCCCTATCAGCCCTCCGGCTCCGAGCCGCAGTGGGGCCAGCAGCCCGGTCCCTACGGAGCACCCGGTCCCCAGTCCTCCGGCGCCCAGCAGCCGGGCCCGTACGGTGCGCAGCCCGGAACTCCGGGCCCGCAGTCCGACGTCCACGGTGACCAGACCGGCGGCCCCGGCCCAGCGTACGGTTCCCAGGCGGGACAGGCGTACGGTTCGCAGCCCGCCGGGCAGTACGGCTCCCAGCCTGCCCAGGCCTATGGCTCCCAGCCGGGACAGGCGTATGGTTCCCAGCCTGCCGGACAGTATGGTTCCCAGCCCGGTCAGGCCTATGGTTCGGGTCCAGTGCAGGCCTACGGCTCCCAGCCGGGTCCCTACGATGCTCAGCAGGCCGGTGGTCCCGCCGGCTACGGCCAGCCCGGTTACGGGCAGGCGGGTTACGGGCAGGCGCCGGTCAAGGAGAAGAAACCCGGCGCCGGGATCATCGGTCCGCTCACGCTGCGCGACATCCTCCTTCTCGTCGGCTCCCTGTTCGCGCTCATCGCACTCGTCACCCCGGTGCTCGGATTCGCATTCGGCGAGGGCTTCCGGGAGAGGACATGGATCTGGTCCTGGATGCCGAACTTCTCCTGGAATGGATTCGCCCTGATGTGGCTCATCCTCGGCATGCTGACGATCCTCGCCGCCGGAATCCTCACCCTGCTCAACAAGGTGGTCCGCGGCTTCCCGCAGCGGATCGGCTCGCTCAGCCCCGATCAGCTCATCGCGGTGCTCACCGCCGTGGGCTTCGCGACGAACTTCCTCGTCCTCGTCACCTCGGTGCAGCATTTCCACGTCGGCGGATGGTTCGCCTTCCTCGGTTCGCTCATCGCGTTCTTCGCCGGGGTGCTCACCGTGATCCCGTTCCTCGGCTCCGAGTTCACTGCCCGCGCCGAAGCGCCCGCCCACCCCAAGGCCCGCCCGGTCACCCGCAGCACCGCTGCGAACGCCGGCGCCGAGCCCTACGGTTCCGCCCCGCAGGCCTATGGCCAGCAGGGCCAGCAGGCGCACGGCCAGCAGGGCGAGTCGGCGCAGGGCTTCGGGGCACTCGGCCACAGCGGCGCAGTCGCCGGCGACCAGTACGGCTCCGGTCCGGCGGGCGACCAGTACGGCCCGGGCACTGCCGGCCAGCAGTACGGTTCCGGTCCCCAGGGCTACGGTTCCGGTCAGTTCGGCGTCGACGCCCAGCACCAGGCTCAGCCCTACGGCTCCGGCCCCGTCGGCCAGCAGTACGGCTCCGGCCCGGAGGGATACGGGCAGCAGGCGCAGGGCCAGCAGTTCGGATCGGGCCCGCAGGGTGCCTCCGCTCCTGCACTCTCCGAGGCCGCGCCGAGCTTCGGTGCGGTCGCCGGAGGAGGCGCGGTGGGCGCAGGTGCCGCCGCAGGATCGGGCGCGCCGGACTCCGACGGCCCGGTGCAGCAGGTGTCGGGCGATGACCAGGCCTATCTCGGCCGTCGCTCGGCCGACGCCCCGGCGCACGCCCAGAACGAGCCCACCCAGTCCTTCATGTCCGGCGGCTTCTCGCGCGACGCCGAGGCGGACTCCGGCTCTCCGGGGTACGGCAGCGGTTCGACCGCGGCCGGTGCCGCCGACGTCCGCCCGGAGACCGACGGCCCCGTTCCCGCAGCCGACGGTGCACTCGCCGACGACTCCGCAGTGACCGATGGGGCGACCGCCGAGGCCCCTGCAGGAGATCGCGAGACCTCCGACAGCGGTGGATCCGCGGAAGACCCCACGACCGACTCGTCGACCACCGACGCCCCGACTGCCGATACCGGCACCGACGGCGAGTCCACGGTGATGATGTCGGCCGCAGACCTGCAGAACGCCACCGGCGAGGGCGACCCCGCGCCGGAGTCGGCTTCGCCCACCGGCGACTCCGCCCCGGCACCCGCCGTCGGTGAGACCACCTCGGCCGCCACCTCGGCGGACGACACCGCGCGCCAGGGCTGGGAGAAGCCGGGTGCCCCGGAACAGGCGCAGCGCGAGGCCGCCGAGGAGCCCACCCAGTGGTTCAAGGCCTTCGACTACTCGGAGAAGGGCTTCACCCGGATCGAGGACACGGACGCCACCGCCGTCGATTCCGCCGCGCCCGCCGGTGGGGACCAGGCCCAGCAGTCGCAGTACGGATACCAGGCCGCCCAGCAGGACCAAGCCGCCCAACAGGACCAGCAACAGGACCAGGCCGCCCAGCAGGACCAGGCGCAGCAGGACCAGGCGCAGCCGGTCCAGCAGGCCTTCTGGTTCGCCGTGCCGGAGCCCCGCGACGCCGTCGACCCCGCGACCGGGTTCCCGGCGTTCACCGTCACCCCCGGTGAGTGGTTCCTCGCGCTGTCGGACAACGGCGGGGAGTTCACCGTCCGCAACACCGACGGCCGCGAAGGCATCCTCCGCAACACCGAGGGCATCCAGCGTGGCTGAGCATGAGTGAGCTCGGCTCAGCGCTGCGTGCCCTGGCCGCTCTCGACCCGGTGGACGAGGCCGTGACCAGGGCACGCAATGCGTGCACGGAGCTGCGCTGGCACAACGCGCTGCGCAAGCGGATGCCCGAGTGCCGCGTCGAATCCACGGTGCGCGCCGCCCGCGCCTCGTCCGCGCTCGAGGGTGCCCGCTATCCCATCGCCTACGTGCGCGAGGTGATCGGCGCCGGGCGCGAGGTGCCCGATGACATGTCCGGCACCCAGCTGTCCGCCGCCGTGCGCGTCGCCGCGGTCGCCCAGGAGTACTCGGAGCGGCCCGACGCGCTGCGCGGCGGGCTCGCTCACATCCTCTCCAAGCTCTCGCTCGCGGCCGGCGCCGGTCTCGTGCCCGACGAGCAGCTCGGCCGCCCCCGGCTCGCCGGCGAGGTGCCCGGCGACCTCGGCGGGCTGCCGCCGGCCCCGGGGCCCGAGGAGCTCGCCGACCGCCTCGGGCAGCTCGACGCGCTGCTGGCCGACCCGACCCTGCCCGGACTCGTCGTCGCCGCGATCCTCCAGGGCGAGATCATCGCCCTGCGCCCGTTCGTGATCGGCAACGGGCTCATCGCCCGCGCCCTGTTCCGGATCCAGCTCGTGTCCTCCGGCGTCGACCCCACCGGGGTGGGCGTGCCCGAGGCCGCGTTCCTCTCCGATGTGCAGGGCTACGGCCAGGGCGGGGCGGCCTACACCTCCGGTTCCGACGTGCCCGGGTGGATCGTCTCCTGCGCCACGGCTGTGGAGAAGGGCGCCGGGGAGGGCCGCACCGTGTGCCAGGCCGTCCAGTCCGGGAAGATCCCGCAGAACATCTGACCAGTGACGACACCGCGCGGTTCGTCCTCAGGTCACAGGCCGTCGACGTGAGGTCACAGGTCGCTCGCTGGCGCCGGTCCGTCCACAGGTCGGTGGTCCCGGCGTGCGCCTCGGCGGCCGTCGGCGCACCGTGGGAGCATGCCCCGCATCGCGCTCCTCACCCAGCTCCCCAGCCTCGTCGACCACTGCGCAGCGATCGCCGACAGCATCGGCATCACCCTCGACGTGCTCGCCCCGCAGTCCGGCGGGTGGCAGGGCGCCGTCCTCATCCTGCTCGGTGAGGACGTCGTCGACCCGCCCCAGGCCGCCGGCGTGCCCACCGTGCTCATCGCCCCGGCCGAGGCGCACGACGCCTGGTCGAACGCCGCCCGGCTCGGCGCGGACCACGTCGCCCTCCTGCCGGCGGCCGGGGAATGGCTGACCCAGCGGATGATCACCGCGGTCGAACCCCCGGCCGCCCCGGCCACGACGATCGGCGTCGTCGCCGGGTCCGGCGGGGCGGGCGCCTCGGTGCTCGCCTGCGCGCTCGCCCGGCAGGCCGCCGGCCAGTCGATCGCGACCGTCCTCCTCGACGCGGACCCGTTGGGCGGGGGCCTCGACCTCGTGCTCGGCTGCGAGGACATCCCGGGGCTGCGCTGGCCGGCGCTCACCGCCTCGAAGGGCCGACTGCGACCCTCGACGCTGACGCAGGCGCTGCCGCGCTTCGACGACCTCGCGATCCTGTCCTGGGACCGGGAGGGCCGTGAGGAGCTCACCGGGGAGGTGTTCGACGCCGTCCTCACCGCCTCCCAGCAGGCCTTCGACCTCGTCATCGTCGACCTGCCCCGCCACGCCCCGGCCGCGTGGGCGCGCGCCTGCCACCACCTCGTGCTCGTCACCCCGGCCCGGGTGCGCGCCGCGGTCGCCGCCGCCCGCGTCGCCCGCCGGCTCGCCGAGGTCCACCCCGGGGTGCGCCTCGTCGTGCGGGAGTCCGACCGGTTCGGCCTCGACCCGCACCTCGTCGCCGACACCATCGGGCTCGACCTCGCCGGGACGCTCACCGACGACGGCGGGCTCGCCGCCCGGATCGACCGCGGGGAGGGGATCCCCGCCGGTCGCACCCGCCTGGGCCGGTTCGCCGAGGACCTCCTCGCAGACCTCCTCGCCCTCGATGCGGCGGCCGGGATCGCCTCATGAGCGAGTGGATCGAGCCCGCCCTCATCGCCGAGGTGCGCGACCACCTGCTCGAGAACCCGGGGCCGGTGACCGCCTCGGCCGTGGCCACCGCCGTGCAGCGCACCGGCCGGGTGCTCGGCGCCGGCGCCCTGCTCGAGCTCGTGTCCCGGATCTCCGCGCAGCTCGCCGGGGCCGGGCCGATCCAGCCGATCCTCGACGCGCCGGGTACCACCGACGTGTTCGTCAACGGCCCGCGCGACATCTGGGCCGATCGCGGGGCGGGTCTCGAACCGGTGCCGATCTCGCTCGGCACCGAATCCGACGTCCGGGCGCTCGCGGTGCGGCTCGCGGGGCTGGGCGGCCGCCGTCTCGACGACTCGAGCCCGCTCGTCGACGTCCGGCTGCCGGACGGGGTGCGCCTCAACGCCGTAATCCCACCGCTGTCCGGGGACACCACCGTGCTGTCCTTCCGCGTTCCGCGCGCCTCCGGCTTCCGCCTCGACGAACTCCTCACCGGCGGGTTTGTGCCGGCGCCGGCCCACGAGCTGCTCCTCGAGGTGCTCGCCCGGAGGGCGAACTTCCTCATCTCCGGGGGCACCGGCTCGGGCAAGACCGTGCTCCTCGGTGCGCTGCTCTCCGAGGTCGCCGCGGATCAGCGGCTGCTCGTCGTCGAGGACTCCCGCGAACTCCTCATCAGCCACCCCCACGTCGTGCAGCTCGCCGCCCGGCAGAGCAATGTCGAGGGCGTCGGCGAGGTCGCGATGACCGACCTCGTGCGCAATGCGCTGCGGATGCGCCCCGACCGGCTCGTCGTCGGCGAGTGCCGCGGTGCGGAGGTCCGCGACATGCTCACCGCGCTCAACACCGGGCACGAGGGCGGGTGCGCGACGATCCACGCGAACACCGCGCAGGCCGTCACCGCCCGGCTCGAGGCGCTCGGTGCGCTCGCCGGGATGAGTCCGGCGGCTGTGCGGTCCCAGATGGCGACAGCGATCGACCTCGTCATCCACGTCCGCCGTGAGGGAAACACCCGCGGCATCGCGCAGATCGCGGTGCCCGCCGCGCACCGCGACACCCGGATCGAGATGCTGCCGGTGTGGGATGCCGGCGACGGGTTCTCCGAGGCGGGAGTGACGGCAGTGCGCCGGCTCCTCGAGCAGCGGGCCGCGACGTGAACCCGGTCGTGGACTGGAGGGAGGCGCGATGAGCTGGCAGCTGGGTCTGGTCACCGGGCTGCTCGTCGGCTGCGGGTACTGGCTGCTCGCCGATCCCGCCGGCGCCCGGCGTCTGCGCGCGCTGACCTCGCCGCGCCCCCGCGCGAGCGCGCCTCGGCGCCGGCGCACCCCGGAGGACCGGCACGCCGCCGCGGTCGCCGTCGTCGACCGGGCCGTCGAGCTGCTCCGCGTCGGGATGCCGCCGTCCGTCGTCATGGCCCAGCTCGCCGGGCTCGCCGAGGATTCCGACCTCGAGCAGGCACTGCTGCGGATGAGCCGCTCGCTCGAGCTCGGTGACCCGCCGCACGAGGCGATCCGCCGCCACACCGGCTCTCTCATCCCGGCAGCGGCCGAGGTGTTCGACGGGATGGCGGCCGTGTGGTTCGTCGCGGAGACCGCCGGGGCGCCGGCCGCCGACATGCTCGCCCGCTACGGCGACACCTGCCGGGAGAAGGCCGACTCCGCCCGTGACAGAGCCGTGGCGCTCGCCGGGCCCGCCTCGACGGTCAAGGTCCTCACCTGGCTGCCGCTCCTGTCACTGGGACTCGGACTGCTCATCGGGACCGACCTCGCCGCACTCCTGTCCTCCGTGCCCGGGCTCATCAGCCTGGGCGGGGGAGCGGTGCTCCTCCTCGTCGGCCGGCTGTGGATGCGGTCCCTGCTGCGGAGGGCGACGGCATGATCCTCCTCATCGCAGCGGTGGCCGGGCTGCTCGTCGGCTGCGGCTGGTGGCTGTTCGATCCCGGCGCGGACACCCGGCTGAAGTCGCTTCTCGGAGCACCGCGGGGCGGTCGTGGGAAGAGCGTCGGGGATTCGGACCGGGGCCGAGGTGCGCGCAGCGGTGCAATGGGAAGTCGGGTCGCGGAAGGCTCGGGCGAGAGGGCGGCGGGTGCCGGAGAGCCGGGCCCGTCGCCGACCTCGGCGATGAGTGCTGTGGACGCGCTCGCCTTCGACCTCGACCTCGTCTCGATCTGTCTGCAGACCGGGTTGCCGACGGAGCGGGCGCTGTCGCTCGCCGCAGCCGCCGGGGGCGACCGGACCGGGCTCGACCGGCTCGGCCGGTCCCTTGCGCTCGGGGAGATCGACGACTCGAACGAGGAGCTCGCCGCGGTCAGCCGGCTCGTCCTCTTCTCCCGCTCCACCGGCGTCGCACTCGCCCCGCTGCTGCGCGGCCTCGCCGGGGACCTGCGGCGCGCGGAGCACCGGCGGCGGCAGATCGCGGCCGCCCGCCTGGGTGTCGAGCTCGTCGTGCCGCTCGGTGTGTGCGTGCTCCCGGCGTTCCTCCTGCTCGGCGTCGTCCCGGTGGTTCTCAGCCTCGTCGACGACCTCGGAGTGCTCTTCGGCTGAGCCGGGCCCGCGGCGGCTGGTCACAGGGGCTCCCGCGGCTGCGACCTCCGGCCTGTGGACAGCCCGCCGCCATCCACAGGCGCAGATGGGCTCTGGTCCGCGGTGCGGCGGCGGCAGAGGATCGGAGGACCATCGGATCTCACGGAAAGGACCCACGATGGACACCACCGCACACACCCCGACGACCACCCCACCCGCAGACGACCCCGCCGCGGCACTCGTACCGACCCGCAGCGCAGCACTCGCCGTGCTCGAGGACGACCGCGGAGCGACGACAGCGGAGTACGCGATCACCACGCTCGCAGCCTGCGGCTTCGCCGCGCTCCTCGTCGTCGTCCTCAAGTCCGACCCGATCAAGGACGCGATCACCGGCGTGATCTCCACCGCCCTCGGACTGGGGGCCTGAACCGATGTCGGCCGCCCGTGATGACCGCGGTGCCGCGACCGCGGAGTTCGCCATGCTCATGCCCGCGCTCGTGCTCCTCATCGCGCTCATCACGGGTGCCGGCACGATCGGCCTGTCCCAGCTGCGCGCCCACGACGCCGCACGCGCCGCCGCCCGGGAGGCCGCGCGCGGCGAACCCGAACGCACGGTGCGCCACGAGGCGACGGAGAAGGCCGGTGACGGATCCACGGTCGCCGTCCGCCACGAGGGCGGGTACACCACGGTCGAGGTCACGCTGCCGCTGCCGGAAACCCTGCGCTTCGTCCAGGAATCGGTGAGCGCCACCGCCACCGCGCGGACGGAGGGCATCCGGTGATCCGGCCCGGGCACCTCCGCGACGACCGGGGCTCCTCGACGGTGCTCGCAGTGTCGCTCGGCGCAGCGGCACTCACCCTCGTCGCCGGCCTGGGGCTCGGCGCCCAGGCCTTCCTCGCCCACGCCCGCGCCGACGGTGCGGCTGACCTCGCCGCGATCGCCGCCGCCGATGCCGCCCGCGGCATCATCCCCGGTGACCCTTGCGAGATCGCCGCGGAGACCGCGGAGCGCAGCGGAGTGGAGGTCACCGAGTGCATCGCCCGGCCGGACCTCGGTACCGCGAAGGTCGTCACCGAGGTCGACCTCCCAGCTCCGCTCGGGAAGGTCAGCGCGACAGCGGTCGCCGGATCCCCGACCGGGGAGAGCAGGTGAGTAGGGTCTCAGCCGAGGAGTGCGCGCAGGATGCGCACCGCGCCGGCCTTGTCGAGCGGCTCGTTGCCGTTGCCGCACTTGGGCGACTGGATGCACGAGGGGCAGCCGGAGATGCACTCGCAGGACTCGATCGCCTCCAGCGTCGCCCGGTGCCAGTCGGTGAAGCAGTCGAAGCCCCGCTCGGCGAACCCGGCACCGCCGGGCTGTCCGTCGTAGACGAACACCGTCGTCATGCCCGTGTCGGCGTGCATCGCGGTCGACACCCCGCCCACGTCCCAGCGGTCGCAGCCGGCGAACAGCGGCAGCAGGCCGATCGCGGCGTGTTCGGCGGCGTGCACCGTGCCCGGCACGTCGGCGCGCTCCAACTCGGCATCGGCAAGGAGCTCCGGCGGGGCCGTGAACCACACCGCCTGGGTGCGCAGCGTGCGCTCGGGCAGCTCGAGGGGGTGCTCGGCGAGCACCACCCCCGTGCGCTGCTGGCGCATCTGGTAGGCGACCACCTGGTCGACGACCTCGACCATCCCGGTGAACACCCGCGCGCCGGACGGCAGCGTGATCGAGTGGTCGGTCGACTCGATGCTGATCTCCGTCACCGACTTCGCCTGCGTCGAGTAGTCGACGTTCGCCGCCTCGACGAACGCCACGCGGGCGTCGAGGTCGAGCTCGCGCACGGTGAAGGTGCGCCCCTGGTGCATGTACACCGCCCCGGTGTGGCTCTGCGTGTGCGCCCCGGCGTCCTCGATGGTGCCGAGCAGCGTGCCGGTGGACTCCTCGACGATCCGCACCTGTCCGCCTCCGGAGCCGCGGATATCGGTGAGCGCGGCGGCATCCTCGGCCTTCGCCCAGAACCAGCCTGCCGGGCGCCGCCGGAGCATGCGGGCCTCGGCGAGCGAGGCGAGGACCTGCTCCGCGGTGTCGCCGAACTGCGGCAGATCGGCCTCGGTGAGCGGGATCTCGGCCGCGGCCGCGCACAGGTGCCCGGCGAGCACGAACGGATTGCCGGGATCGATCACCCCGCCGTCCACGGGTGCGCCGAACACCGCCTCGGGGTGGTTGACCACATAGGTGTCGAGCGGGTTGTCGCGCGCGATGAGCACGGCCGCCCACTGCTGTCCGGCCCGGCCGGCGCGCCCGGCCTGCTGCCACAGCGAGGCGAGCGTGCCCGGCCAGCCGGCCATGACGACCGCGTCGAGACCGGCGATGTCGATCCCGAGCTCGAGCGCGTTCGTCGAGGCGACCGTGCGGAGCCGGCCGTTGCGCAGGCCGGTCTCGAGCAGCCGGCGCTCCTCGGGCAGGTAGCCGCCGCGGTAGGCGGCGACGGTGCGCGGCAGAGTGGAGTCGACGCGCGCCACCTGGTCGCGGACCGCCTCGGCGAGCGCCTCGGTGCCGCGGCGGGAGGCGATGAACGCGATCGAGCGGAAACCCGCGCAGGTGAGGTCGGTGAGGAGGTCGGCGGACTCCGCGATCGTGCTCCGCCGGGATGCATCCGTGCCGGTGGGCTCCTGGGCCCGTTCCCGGTCAGTCCCCGGGGCAGGGCCGGGGACAGGTGTGAAGGCCGACTCCCGGGCGGATGGGCCGCGCGAGTCCGCGAACGGGTCGTGCCCCGGGCCACCGACGACGGCGGGATCAGGATCCTCCCATTCCAGGCCCCACGGCTCCGGCAGGAGGGGCGGCTCCCAGAGGACGAAGTCCCCGGCCGCCCGGGGCGAGGCGTCCTCGGTGATCGCGATCGCCTCGCGCCCGGTGATCCGGGCGAACGCCGCGGCGGGGTCGGCCATCGTCGCCGAGGCCCCGACGATCACCGGGTCGGCGCCGTAGTGTCGGGCGACCCGCACCAGCCGGCGGAGGATCAGCGCGACGTGGGAGCCGAACACCCCGCGGTACCGGTGCGCCTCGTCGACGACGATGAAGCGCAGCGTCTTGAACCAGCGGGTGAAGTACCCGTGCCGCGGCAGCACCGATCGGTGGAGCATGTCCGGGTTCGTGAACAGGACGTTCGCATGCTTGCGCGCCCAGGCCTTGTTCGCCTGCGAGGTGTCGCCGTCGAAGGTGCCCGGCCGCAGGCCCCGCAGCACCACCGAGCGGAGCTTCTCGTACTGGTCGGCGGCGAGTGCCTTCGTGGGGGAGAGGTAGAGCGTCGTCGCCGCGCGGGTGGGGATCTCATCCCGGGTGCGGACCACCGAGTCGAGCACCGGCAGCCAGAACCCCAGGGACTTGCCCGAGGCGGTGCCGCTGGCGATGACCACGTCCTCACCCCGGTGTGCCGCGTCCGCGGCCGCCACCTGATGCGTCCACGGCCGGTCGATGCCCGTCGACCGCAGGGCTGCGACCACCTCGTCGTCCGCCCACTCCGGCCAGTCCGCAGTGGTGCCGACGCGGGCCGGGAAGTGCTCGATGTGCCGGATCCGGTCCTCGCGCGCCCCGAAGTCGCCGATGAGATCGAGGAGCGCGGAACGGGAGTCGGACATGGCGCACATTCTCCCACGGGCACCTGCACCGAAGCAGCGGAGTCGACGGCTGGCGGCCGGGCGGATGTGCGACCGCGTAGCCTGGTGCGGTGACTCCCTCGCCTGCCTCCGCGCCGCTGCCTCAGCCCGACGTCGCCTGCCTCCGTGCCCTCGCCGAGCGGCTCCGCGCCGCCCAATTCACCCCGGCCGGTCTGCGGGCACTGTGGGGCGTCGACGCCGACGCCGCGCTGCAGCGCAACAACGCGACCCCGGCCCGGCTCCGCCTCCGCGGGAGGAGCGAGCCGCAGGCCGTGCTGGCCGGGCTCTTCGTGCTCCGCGTGCCGCAGCCGGTCACCGCGGTGAGGGCCGCGCTCGGCGAGGAGCTCTGCGATGCCCTCACCGAATCCGGACTGTTCGTACAGATCGCCGGCACGGCCCCTGCGCTCGGTGCCGGGCTTCCCCTGGTCCGTGCTGCAGCGCCGGGTGCTGCGGGGGCGGGCGCCGCTGCTCGGAGTGATTCGAGCTCGGTCCCTGCGGCGCAGGACGACCCGGCCCCGTCCGCCGCCCGCCCGGCGGCCTCGCCGCCGCGGCTCATGTCGCGCCTGGCACTCACCCCCTACGCGGTGCCCACCGGGGTGCCGCGGGGGCAGCGCCCCGGCGATGAGACGGTGTGGCTGGTCTCCGACCACGGCACGCTCACCCAGTCCGAACCGGTGTCCGACGACTTCGTGCTCGGACTCGGCGGGGCCGGCCGGACGCTCGCGGAGATCACCCCGCGCCACCGTGTGCACTCCGCGCTCGACCTCGGCACCGGCTGCGGGATCCAGGCGATCCTCCTGGCCCGCCACGCCGACCGCGTCGTCGCCACCGACTTCTCGATCCGCGCCCTCCACCTCGCGGCGCTCACCGCGCAGCTCAACGGGGTGGAGGAGAGCATCGAGTTCCGGCTCGGCTCCCTGTTCGACCCGGTGCCGGAGTCCTTCGACCTCATCGTGTCCAACCCGCCGTTCGTCATCACCCCGCAGGGCCGCGTCGGCCAGCTCGAGTACCGCGACGGCGGGATGGAGGGCGACGGGATCATGCGCACCCTCCTCGCCCAGACGCCCGGCCACCTGCGTCCCGATGGGCACGCGGTGTTCCTCGGCAACTGGGAGTACGGGCCGGACACCGTCGACCCCACCGGCTGGGTGGGCGACGCGCAGACCTCGATCATGGTCATCGAACGCGAGCGGCTCGACCCCGTGGCGTACGCGGAGACGTGGATCCGCGACGGGGGAGTCGCGCGCGCCACCCAGCGCTGGGCCGCCGACACCGAGGCGTGGCTCGCCGACTTCGCCTCCCGCTCCGTCGATCGGATCGGGTTCGGGTGGGTGCGCATGCACCGCCTCCCCGGCGAGGCCTCCGAGCTCGGCGCGACGGCACCCGGCGCCGGGGCAGAAGCGGGCGCCGGTGCCGATTCGGGTACCGGGCCCGCGGCCGGCAGCAGACCCGGGTCCGCCACCGGATCCGAAGCCGGCACTGCGGGCAATGACGACGGAAACCCGGGCAGCGACGCAGCGGTGCGGCATTTCGAGGAGCTCGATCAGCCGCTCGGCGCGAACGCCGCCGGTATCGCCGCGCACCTCGACACCCGCCTGGCGATGCTCGAATGGCTCGCCGCGGCCGACGACGCCGAACTCGCGGAGACCGCGTTCGTCCGCTCCGGGGACGTCACCGAGCACCGGCATTTCATGCCGGGCCAGGAGGCGCCGACGATGATCACGATCGAGCAGGGCACCGGCTTCGCACGGACATTCTCCTCCGACGCGGCGCTGTCCGGATTCCTCGGCGTGGCCGACGGCTCGCTCACCCTCGGCGCGGTGGCCGCCGCGCTCTCCGGCCTGCTCGAGGTCGAGGAGTCCGCGCTGCGCGCCCAGCTCATCGCCCAGGTCCGCACACTCGTGCCCGCCGGAGTCGTCTACCCGCAGGTGTGAGGGTCAGGCCGACCGGCGTTCCACTGCCCCGAGCCCCCGTGCCCGGGCCGCGCGCAGGCCGTTGAGGATGACGACGACCTCGGCGATCTCGTGGACGAGGACGACCGCCGCGAGTCCGAGCACGCCGGTGATCGCGAGCGGCAGCAGGATCACGATGATGGCCAGCGACAGGACGATGTTCTCGTTGATGATGCGCCGCCCCCGGCGCGCATGGTCCACCGCGCGCGGGATGAGCCGCAGGTCGTCGCCGGTGAACGCCACGTCCGCAGATTCGATCGCCGCATCCGTACCCGTGACGCCCATCGCGATCCCGATGTCCGCCGAGGCGAGCGCCGGCGCGTCGTTGATCCCGTCACCGATCATCGCCACCGGGCCGCGCCCGCTCTCCTGCAGCTCGGCCACGGCGCGCGCCTTCTCCTCCGGCCGCAGCTCCGCGCGCACGTCGGTGATCCCGGCCTCTCCGGCCAGCGCCTCGGCCGTTCGAGCGTTGTCGCCGGTGAGCATCGTCGTCCCCAGTCCGCGCTCGCCGAGCGAGGCGATGACCTCGCGGGCCTCCGGTCGGAGCTCGTCGCGCACCCCGATGGCGCCGGCCATCCGGCCGTCCCGGTGGACGACGACGACGGTCATGCCTCGGCCCTCGAGCTCAGCGACCTCCGCCGCGCAGACGCCGGGATCGAGCCACCGCGGACTGCCGGCCGCGATCCGGGCGCCATCGATCACACCGGTGATCCCCTGTCCGGCGGTCTCGGTGATCTCCTGGGCCCGGCCGGTCTCCTTTCCGGCCGCAGCAGGCTCCTCGGCGCGCACCGAACCGGGTGCGGCGGCGGTGATCGCGGCGGCGAGCGGGTGGGAGCTGTGGGATTCGAGCGCGGCCGCCCAGCCGAGCACCTCGGCCTCGGTGAACCCGTCCACGGTGAGGATCCGGGCGACGGCGGGTCGGTTGCGGGTCAGGGTGCCGGTCTTGTCGAGCGCGAGGTGGCGGATTCCGCCCAGGCGCTCGAACGCCGCGCCGGACTTGACGACGACTCCGAACCGCGTGGCCGCGCCGATCGCCGAGACGACGGTGATCGGCACGGAGATCGCGAGCGCGCACGGCGAGGCCGCGACGAGCACGACGAGCGCCCGCTCGATCCACAGGCCGGGGTCGCCGAGCAGTGAGCCGACCACCGCGACGAGCAGTGCCAGGACGAGCACGCCGGGCACGAGCGGCCGGGCGAGACGATCGGCGATGCGGGCCCGTTCGCCCTTCCGCGCCTGCGCCTGCTCGACGAGCCCGACGACCGTGGTCAGCGAGTTGTCCGCCCCGGGGGCGGTCGCCTCGACCTCGAGCACGCCCGAGGTGTTGATCGAACCGGCGAGCACCTCGTCCCCGGGACCGACCTCCACCGGGATGGACTCGCCGGTGATCGCCGAGACGTCGAGGCTGCTGCGCCCGGCGCGCACGACGCCGTCGGTGGCGCTGCGCTCACCGGCGAAGAGCCGGAACCTGTCGCCCGCCGCGAGCTGGGAGACGGGGACCGTGCGCGTCGTGCCGTCGGGTGCGACGACCGTGGCATTCGCGGGGATGAGCGTGAGCAGCGACCGCAGGCCGGTGCGGGCGCGGTCCATCGCGATGTCCTCGAGCGCCTCGACGATGGAATAGAGGAACGCGAGCGCGGCCGCCTCCTCGACGAAGCCGAGGACGACCGCGCCGATCGCACTGATCGTCATGAGCAGGCCGATGCCCAGCCTGCCGCGGGTGACGAGGCCCCGCAGCGCGCCCGGTGCGAACTGCGAGGCGCCGAGGAGGAGCGAGGCCCAGAACAGCACCTGCGCGGCAGGCTCCGGCAGGGCGCCGGGGACGAACCACTCGAGCGCGAGGCCTGCGACGAGCGCGACGCCGGAGAGGACCGGGATGATCACCGAGGTCCTGCGCCACCACGGAGTGTGCTCCTCGGACTCGGTCGGACCGGCGTCGGCGAGCGAGGTGGCCTCGCACCCGCACGCGGACCCGCTCACGATCGCGCCCCGGTGACGACGGCTGCATCGCTGCCGACGCCTCCTCCGGCATCCGGCTCGCCTGCAGAGCCGCCGTCCGCAGCGGTGCCCGTACCTTCCCCTGCGCCGTCCTCGCAGCATCCGGCCACCGGGCACTGCGGGTCGAGGCACGGGGCGTCGGCGTCGACGGCGAGGGTGGTGTCGAGGAGCGCGTCGAGCGCGCGGGCGAGGTGGCCGTCGGCGATCTCGTAGCGGGTGCGGCGGCCCTCGACCTCGGCGACGACGATCCCGCAGTCGCGCAGGCAGGTGAGGTGGTTCGACACGTTCGTGCGGGTGAGGCCGAGCATGCGGGCGAGCTCCGCCGGGTACCCGGGTGACTCGAGGAGGGAGAGGAGGATCCGGGAGCGCGTGGGGTCGGCCATCGCGCGGCCGAGGCGGTTCATCACGTCGAGGCGAGAGGCAATGGTCAGCATGTACTGACCATACACCGAACGCTGACCTATCCCGCGGTGCAGGCGCAGCTGCAGGCGCAGCCGCACCCGCAGCGCGGCCCGGCTCCGGCGCCCGGCGCGACTCCCGCACCCGCACCACGGCATCCGCACCCGCAGCACCCGCACCGCACCACCCCGCTCCGCCTCCCGCCCGGACCCCGTACATCGACATGTGAGACGGTAGAAGAGGCAAGTGCTACATTTCTCAGAGTTTCTCACCAGCAACAGCGGGACTGCCCGACGGACGCGTCGGCGACAGTCGCCCATGAAAGGACCGCCGTGGCATCCTCCACTTCGCAGCCGCGTCGACTCGTCATCGTCGAGTCGCCGACCAAGGCCCGTACGATCGTGGGGTACCTGGGTGACGGCTACGACGTCGAAGCCTCCGTGGGCCACATCCGCGACCTCCCGCAGCCCTCCGAGCTGCCCGCCGACATGAAGAAGGGGCCCTACGGCAAGTTCGCCGTCGACGTCGACAACGGCTTCGCTCCTTATTACCGCGTGGACCCGGGCAAGAAGAAGAAGGTCTCCGAGCTCAAGGCCCTCCTCAAGGACGCCGACGAACTCTTCCTCGCCACCGATGAGGACCGGGAGGGCGAGGCGATCGCCTGGCACCTCCTCGAGGTCCTCAAGCCCAAGATCCCGGTCAAGCGCATGGTGTTCCACGAGATCACCCCCGAGGCGATCTCCCGCGCGCTCGAGAACACCCGTGAGCTCGACACCTCGCTCGTCGACGCGCAGGAGACCCGCCGCATCCTCGACCGCCTCTACGGCTACGAGGTCTCCCCGGTGCTGTGGCGCAAGGTCAATCGCGGCCTGTCCGCCGGCCGCGTGCAGTCCGTGGCGACCCGCCTCGTCGTCGAGCGCGAGCGCGAGCGCATGGCATTCGTGCCCGCCGACTACTGGGACCTCGACATCGACCTCGCCGTGCCCGGCAAGGGCAACGCCTTCTCCGCCCGCCTCGCCACCTACCACGGCACGAAGGTCGCCAGCGGCCGCGACTTCGACGACGCCGGCAAGCTCAAGGGCAGGAGCGACGTCGTCGTGCTCGACGAGGAGATGGCGACCGCGCTCGCGAACACCCTCAACACCACGGCCAAGGATCGGCTCACCGTCTCCGCGCTGGAGACCAAGCCCTACTCCCGCCGACCCGCCGCCCCCTTCACCACCTCGACCCTGCAGCAGGAGGCCGGCCGCAAGCTGCGCCTGTCCTCCCGCCAGGCGATGCGCGTGGCCCAGTCGCTCTACGAGAACGGCTACATCACCTACATGCGCACCGACTCCTCGGCGCTGTCGGGCCAGGCGGTCTCCGCCGCCCGCCGTCAGGTCTCGGAGCTGTACGGTCCCGAATACGTGCCGGACACGCCGCGCATGTACTCCGGCAAGCAGAAGTCCGCGCAGGAGGCGCACGAGGCGATCCGCCCCGCCGGCGACTCCTTCCGCACGCCCGCCCAGGTGTCCGGGAAGCTCTCCGGCGACGAGTTCCGCCTCTACGACCTCATCTGGAAGCGCACCGTCGCCTCCCAGATGGCCGATGCCAAGGGCAAGACGGCCACGATGCGGATCACCGCCGACCTCGGCGAGGACAAGACGGCGGGCTTCACCGCCTCGGGCACGGTCATCACCTTCCGCGGGTTCCTCGCCGCCTACGAGGAGGGCAAGGACGTCGACCGCTACGACACCGGGGCCGGCGAATCGCGCCTGCCCGAGGTGTCCGAGGGTCAGCAGCTCACCGTCGATCGCGCCGAGGCCGCCGGCCATACCACCGCTCCGCCGCCGCGCTACACCGAGGCGAGCCTGGTCAAGACCATGGAGGAGCTCGGGATCGGGCGCCCCTCGACCTATGCCGCGATCATCTCCACGATCCAAGACCGCGGCTA
Organism: Brevibacterium sp. NPDC049920; assembly: GCF_040656435.1. Classification (NCBI taxonomy): domain Bacteria; kingdom Bacillati; phylum Actinomycetota; class Actinomycetes; order Micrococcales; family Brevibacteriaceae; genus Brevibacterium; species Brevibacterium sp. NPDC049920. Next base: position 246,145 of record NZ_JBFAMF010000001.1, on the reverse strand, counting down.
CGTCCGCACCCGCGGCAATGCGCTCGTCCCCACCTGGGTCGCGTTCTCCGTGGTGCGGCTCCTCGAGCTCCACTTCCGCGGGCTCATCGACTACCAGTTCACCGCCGGCATGGAGTCCGACCTCGACCGGATCGCCTCCGGCGAGGAGGACCGCAACGACTGGCTGACCGCGTTCTATTTCGGCGACCGGACCGAGGATCATCCCGGTCTCAAGCCGACCGTCGACGACCTCGGCGACATCGACGCCCGCGAGATCAACACGATCGAGATCGCCGAGGGCATCGACCTGCGGGTGGGCCGCTACGGCCCGTATCTCGAGGTGGCGCAGGACGGTGAGGACCCCAAGCGCGTGTCGGTGCCGGAGGACCTCGCCCCCGACGAGCTCACCGCGGAGAAGGCCCGCGAACTCATCGCCAGCCACGGCGACGGGGATCGCGAGCTCGGCACCGATCCGGAGACCGGGCACACGATCGTCGCGAAGTCCGGTCGTTTCGGCCCCTACGTCACCGAGGTGCTGCCCGAGGCCGAGGAGACGAAGGGCCGCAAGAAGGTCAAGCCGCGCACCGGCTCCCTCTTCAAGTCCATGGACCTCTCGACCGTCGACCTCGAGCAGGCGCTCAAGCTGCTGAGCCTGCCGCGCGAGGTCGGGACCGACGCCGAGGGGACGGTCATCACCGCGCAGAACGGCCGCTACGGGCCCTACCTCAAGAAGGGCACCGATTCGCGCTCGCTCACCGAGGAGGAGCAGATCTTCTCGATCACCCTCGACGAGGCGCTCGAGATCTACTCCCAGCCCAAGCAGCGCGGCCGCCGTGCCGCCGCACCCCCGCTCAAGGAGCTCGGCGAGGACCCGGAGTCGAAGAAGCCGGTCGTCGTCAAGGACGGGCGGTTCGGGCCCTACGTCACCGACGGGGACACGAACGCAACCCTGCGCAAGGACGACTCCGTCGAGGGCATCACCCCGGCGCGCGCCTTCGAACTCCTCGCGGAGAAGCGGGCCAAGGGTCCGGCGAAGAAGAAGACGACCGCGAAGAAGGCCCCGGCCAAGAAGACCGCAGCCAAGAAGCCTGCCGCGAAGAAGTCGACGACGGCCAAGAGCACGGCGTCGAAGACGGCAGGCTCGAAGACCACGGCTGCGAAGAAGCCGGCGGCCAAGTCGACGACGGCGCGGACCACCGCGGCGAAGAAGACGACTGCGAAGAAGGCCACGGCGACGAAGTCGACCGGCAAGCCGACCACCGCCTGATCCGAACTGCGCGGTATCCCGAACCGAGCGCGCAATTGCGCGTCCGGTTTCGGATACCGCGCAGTTCGCGTTCTCCTGCCGCGTGACCGGCCCGCGTGAGTCAGAGCCGGTGCTGCTCGACGTACCCCTCGGCGGCGCTCGCCTCGGCCGCGGTGAGGGTGCCCGGCTCCACGGTGAACCGCTCGGAATACGCGGTGCGGAATGCGGCCTCGACGGCATCGGCGGTGACGCCCGGGTGCACCTCGCTGATCGCCCCGCCGGTGGCCGGGTCCCAGTCGACGCCGAGTGCTGACTGGATGTCGGTGAGCACCGCGCGGATCGGATCCGGGTCGGCGACGACGACGGAGGAGGAGAACAGCCAGCCGCTGTGGGTCACCCGCTGGGCGGTGCCGATCGCCTTGATCCGACCGGCGACGTTGACGCTGTGCTCGCCCGGGCAGTACTCGCCGGGGATCTCGCCGAGCCGCGCATCGACGCCCAGGCCCCGGAGGATCGCGGTGTACCAGTCGCCGAACCCGGTGAACCGCTCCTGCGTGCCGGACAGCAGACCGGCGGCGGGCTCGAGGTGGTCGATGACGAGACTGTCGCGGTGGTAGACGGCCACCCGACCGCCCAGTGAGCGCAATACCGGGGTGAATCCGTGGTCGCGGGCGGCGGCCACCGCAGCGGGGAAGCCGGGGAGGAACCGGTCGCGGGCGCCGAACGCAGCCGTGGGCTCCGGACGGTAGAGGCGCAGCACACCTGCGCGGCGCCCGGCCTTGACCTCGTCGAGGAGCGCGCGCGCCTGCGCGAGCGCGATGGTCGGGTCGGGGGAGACATCGTTCAGGGCGGTGAGCGTGATCGGCACCCGTCCAGGATAGGTGCGAATCCGACAGTCGGCTGTGACGCCGTGTCCGTGCCGGGTCGTAGAGTGGATGGCGTGAATACTACGGATCACCGCTCTGCCTCCCGGCCGGATTCCGCAGCGCCCCCGGCCTCGCTCGGCCCGGTCGCCGTGGAGGTCACCGGGTGGATGGTGATGTTCGCCCTCACCGCGCTCGCCTTCGGGATCGCCGGTCTCCACGGGGTCCGGCGGGTGCTCGACCCGGGTGCCGCGCACCGGATCGCGGAGTCCTTCGCGGACACCTCCTTCTCCCTGCCGCAGGCCGCCGGCGCTCTGCTCGTCGTGTTCGTGCTCGTCGCCGCTGGGGTGTTCGTCCCGCATTCGGTGTTCAGCAGGCTGAGCACACCGGCCGGCCGTGGTCTGCTTGCCGGCGGGGCGGCAGCGACCGCAGTGGCATCGGTGTGCGTGTTCTTCTTCCCGGTCGTCTGGCTCATCTGGATCACCGCGCTGTTCCTCGGGATCACCACCGCGCTCCTCGTCCTCCAGGCCCCGCACCTGCACCGCAAGCCCTGGCGCACCGCCGGGGTCGCCGCGGTCCTGCTCCTGCTCACCACCTACGCCTTCCAGATCGTCGGCGGCACCCAGGCGGGCATCAGTGGTGTGCGCTGGTACCTGCTCATCGGCGCGGTGCTGCTCTTCGTGTCCTCCGCCCTCGCCATGCGCGCACCTGCCGGTGCCGGAGACCCGGTCACCGGGGCGTTCCCCGCCGGGTCGGCCGGCCAGGCGCTGCGCGGTCCCACCCCGATCGCCCGGCCGTGGGCGTGCTACCTGCTCTTCGGCGTGCTCGGCGCCGTCCTCGCCCTCGCGCAGCCCGCCGTGGCGGACCACCGGTTCGGGCAGGCCGGATTCGCCGTCATCGTGTGCGCCGCGTTCCTCGGCTGGGCGGTCGGCTACGAGGCCGGTCCGACGTTCGCCCCCGGCATGTCGCGCCCCCGCCTGACCTCCCTGGCACTGCTCACCGCCGGAGTGCTCACCCTGGCGCTCGGGATCATCGAGGAGCTGTCCGGCAAGGCCGTCCTCACCGCGATCGTCACCTTCGCCGTCGGCGTGGGCGTCCGCGCCCAGCGGTACGACTTCTCCCGCAGCATCGGGGTCGGCGCCGGCGTGGTCGCAGCGCTCCTGCTCACCATGCTCGACCTCGACACCGTCGTCGCGCTCAGCGAGAACGCCTCCTGGAACATCAGCGCCACCACCGTGGCCTACTCCGTGGTCGGGCTGGTGGCGCTCGTCGGCGGCATCATCGCGCTCTTCACCTTCTCCCCGCACGGCATCCAGGGACTCGGCGTGGACCTCGTCCACGCCTTCCGCACCCCCGCGGTCGCCGCTGAACGGGCCGAGGTGCCCGCCGCCTCGGAACTCGCAGCTCACGCCACCGAGCACGTCACCGGGCCGGGATTCTTCATCGCCGTCGAGGGCGGGGACGGCTCGGGGAAGACCACCCAGATCCAGCTCCTCGACGAGCACCTGCGCGCCCGCGGCATCGGCCCGGTCGTCCTCACCCGGGAACCCGGCGGCACCGACGCGGGGCGCGCCATCCGCGAGGTCGTGCTCGGCGGCTCCGGGGTGGCGCCGCGCAGCGAGGCGCTGCTGTTCGCCGCCGACCGCGCCCACCACGTCGCCTCGCTCATCGGCCCGGCGCTCGAGCGCGGTGAGACCGTCATCACCGACCGCTACATCGACTCCTCGCTCGGCTACCAGTCGGCGGGCCGTGAGCTCTCCACCGAGGACATCGCCGGGCTGTCGCGCTGGGCCACCGAAGGCCTGGTGCCGCACCTCACGCTCGTCCTCGACATCGACCCGGAGACCGCCGCGCAGCGCACCGCCGCCCGCGGCGAGGAGAACCACCTCGACCGCGAGGACCTCGCCTTCCGCCGCCGGGTGCAGGAGGCGTTCTTGGTACTCGCCTCCCGCGAACCCTCCCGCTACGCCGTCATCGACGCGAACCGGGAACCCGCCGCCGTCGCCGCGGACATCGCCGCGGCTGTCGACGCGCACATGTCCTCCCGCGGCGACCACCGGTCGCAGAACCACCCGCACGCCGGAGGACTAGCCGCGCCTGGTGACACCGCACCCTGCGGCACTGGAGCTCCCGGCACAGCACCCCGCGGCACTGCACCTTCCGACACCGCACTTCCCGGCACCGCAGGGCAGCGGCACGGCAGTGCAACCCAGCATCCCGGCAGCACAGCCCAACAGCCCGGTAACGCAGCCGAGCAGTCCGGTAACGCAGCCCAGCCCGGCCCATCGGCATCGCCGGCGCCGGCGCGTGCGCCTGCCTCGGACGAGGCGGAGACCACCGTGCTCGGCGCCCCGCCGGCGGGCAGCGCCACTGCCGGCAGCGACCCGTCCGAAGCGGAGACCACGGTGCTGCCCGCCTCGGCACCCGGCCGCGGGGCTCCCGGTGAGGACGACCCCACCACGGTCCTGCCGCCGGCGGTCTCCGGCGGCACGGGGTTCGGTGAGGACGATCCCACGACCGTGCTCCCGGCCCGCCACGCGAACCGTTCGGCACCCGGCTCCCAGCCGCCGCTGGGATCCCGGGCGCCGGAGCCGAACTCGCACGCAGTGCCCCGGCAGCCCGCGGGCCCCGCGGCGAGCGAGACCGCTCGGATGCCGGTCGTCGACCCGGCTGCGGGAACCGACCCGGCTGCGGGAACCGGTCCGGCCGCGGGAACCGGCGGGGACGCTGCCGCCGATCCGGAGGCTGAGAACGCCCGGGAGATGCCGCTGCCGCACTTCCACCAGCGTGTGAGCCGCGACCGGCTCGTCGCACAGGCGGAGCTCGAGCGGCAGGCCCGCGAACGGCTCCGCCAGTCCCGCCTCCGCCGCTCCGGCCGGGAGCAGCCGCGCGACCGCGGCGGGCACGACCCGAACGGCGGCTCCCGGTGAGCGTCTGGGACGAGCTCGTCGGCCAGGACACCGCGATCGAGCAGCTCCGGCAGGCCGCCCGGGCCACCGACACCGGCGGCGCCTCGGCGGCGATGACGCACGCCTGGCTCATCACCGGCCCGCCCGGCTCCGGCCGCTCGAACGCCGCGCGCGCCTTCGCCGCCGCGCTGCTGAGCCCGGACCGCGGCGAATCCCGCAGCCCCGCCGCGCAGCGGGCACTCGCCGGGACGCACGAGTCGATGACGATCATGGCCACCCAGAAGTCCCTCATCACCATCGACGAAGTCCGCGAACTCGTGTCCCAGGCGCAGAGCGCCCCGGTGAACGCCCCGTGGCGGGTGATGATCATCGAGGACGCGGACCGGATGGCCGAACGCACCTCGAACGTCCTCCTCAAAGCGATCGAGGAGCCCCCGCCGGCCACGGTGTGGATCCTCTGCGCGCCGAGCCCGCAGGACGTGCTGACCACCATCCGCTCGCGCTGCCGCAGCGTCACTCTGCGCATCCCGCCCACCGAGGCGATCGCCGAACTCCTGCAGACCCGCGACGGCGTCGACTCCGAGACCGCACTGTGGGCGGCAGCCGCCGCGCAGAACCACATCGGGCGGGCCAAGCACCTCGCGACGAACGACGACGCCCGCACCCGGCGGGCCCGGATCCTCGACATCCCGCAGACGCTCACCTCGCTCGGCTCCACCGTGCGCATGGCCGGACGGATCGTCGAAGAGGCGACCGAGAGCGCCAAGGAGCGCTCCGCCGAACGCGACGCACACGAGCGCGCCGCCCTCCTCGAGACCCTCGGGGTGGAACCGGGCAAGGCCGTGCCGCCCGCGGTGCGCGGACAGGTCAAACGGCTCGAGGAGGAGCAGAAGCGACGCTCCACCCGGGCGCGCAACGACGAGATCGACGCGATGCTCCTCGAGCTGCTCTCGCTCTACCGCGACGTGCTGCTGTGCCAGCTCGGACTCACCGAGGGCTGGATCAACCGCGGTGATGAGGAGCGGATCCGGGAGCAGGCAACTGCCTCGGACGCGCTGAGCACCCTGCGCCGGATCGACGTCATCGGGCAGGCCCGGACACGGCTGAGCACGAACATGACCCCGCTGCTCATCGTCGAGGCCGCCTTCATCGGGCTGTCGAACCCCTGGCTCACCGCGGACTGAACGCACGCGGGAGCCGGAACGGGCCGGCCGGCACTCGCCCCAAACCGATCAGTCGAGGATGAGCTCACCGACGAGGTCGCGGACGAGTTCGATCCGGCGCGGGATCCAGGCCTTGACAGCGTGCTCGCTGTCCGCGTGGGAGCCGCCGCCCACGGTGCCGAGGCCGTCGAGGGTGGGCACGCCGATCCCGGCGGTGAAGTTCCCGTCGGAGCCGCCGCCCACCGCGATCGACCGCAGCGGCGGGTGCCCCAGCCGGCCGGCGATCCGCTGCGCACGACCGTAGAGGCCCATCGACTGGCGCGGTTCGAGCGGGGCGCGGTTGATCCCGCCGCGCAGCAGCAGCCGGGCGCTCGGGTGGACCGGTGTGAGCGAGCGGAGCGCGGCGTCGACGCGGAGCTGCTCGGTGACGTTCGTGGCGCGGGAATCGATCCCGACCTTCGCGAGCGCCGGCACGGTGTTCGACGTGGTCCCGGAGTGCAGCACCGTCGGCACCACGGAGGTGCCCGCCTTCGCGTCGCCCATCTGCGCGATCTTCAGCACCTGGTGGGCCACCTCGGTCGTGGCGTTGATGCCCTTCTCCGGCTCGACGCCGGCGTGGGAGGCGCGACCGCGCACCTCGAGCTCGTAGATCGCGACCCCCTTGCGGGCGATCTTCACCGCCCCGTCGCCGCCCCCGCTCTCGAACACGAGTGCCGCACGGGCGCCCTCCGCCTCGGCCTCGATGAGGGCGCGTGAGCTCAGGGACCCGAGCTCCTCGTCGCCGGTGACGAGCAGGCTCACCCCGTCGAGGGAGTCCCCGCGCTCCTGGAGTGCGGCGAGCGCATGGAGCGCGATGAGGACGCCGCCCTTCATGTCGTCGGCGCCGGGGCCGCGGACGATCCCCTCGACGTCGGAGAACGGCAGGCGGCGGATCGTGCCGAGCGGCCACACCGTGTCGTGATGGCCGATGAGGACGACGGTGCGCGGACCCTCGCCGAACCGCCAGAGGACGTGCGGGCAGCCCTCGACGGTGACGATCCGCGGGGCGACGCCGAGCAGGTCGGTGCCGATCCGGGAGAGGAGCTCAGCAGACCGGGCGAGCGCCCCCGGATCCGAGGACGGCGACTCGCATTCGATGAACTCCTCGAACTCGCGCATGAAGCGCTGCATGTCAATGGCCACGTCGGTCTGAGGTCCTTTCGGGTGGGGCGCCACCCCACTCTACCGGGCGCCTTCTGCGGTTTTGACCGGGTCCGGCGCCCCCGGTACCCTGTACTGGTTGCCTCCTTAGCTCAGTCGGCAGAGCGTCTTACTCGTAATAAGAAGGTCGCCGGTTCGATTCCGGCAGGAGGCTCACGCTCCGGAGCGCCCCCACCGCACAGGTGGGGGCGCTCCGTCGTTCCGTGGCCCGCCCGCGCGGACCGCGGCCGTGACTACCACCGCCGCGCTTTGTTCTCTAGGATCGGGGTACACATGTTCGGCGAGGTCGTTCCCGGTCCTGGCACCGGGAAGCAAGGTGGAGCAATGCAGATCAACGGCGAGATCATCGTCGGCATCGACGGGTCCCGCACCTGCCGGGAGGCCGCCGCCTGGGCGCTCAAGGAGGCGCGCCACCACGGTGTCGGCGTCCGCCTCGTCTCCGTCGTCCGCCCTGCCGAACCCGGTGCCGAACCCACCGCCGAGGCGCGCGCGAAGGCTCAGGAGTCCCTCGATGCGGTGAGCGCGCAGCTGCGGGAGCTCCTGCCCGACTCCGCGTTCGACGCCGTTCTCGAAGCCGGCGATCCCGCCGAGGTGCTCGCCGGGATGTCCGAGCGCGCCGGACTCGTCGTCATCGGGCAGCACGGCTCCGACCAGGCCACCGGCGGACGGATCGGCACGATCTCCTCCGGCCTCCCCGGTCACGCGCTGTGTCCGGCCCTCGTCTACCGCGAGACCCAGGCGAGCGAGTTCGACTCCGCCGACGCCCACGTCACCGGTGGGGGAGGGGTCGTCGTCGGCCAGGACACTTCGGACTACGCCGGTGTCGCCGCGCTCGACGCAGCGGGCTACGCCGCTCGCACCGGAGTCGAGCTCACCATCGTCGTCGTCACCACCCCGCTCGCCGACGATGCGCGCGCCCGCGCCCAGTCCGAGTTCGACATGGCCTGGCTGCGCTCGCAGGTGCCCGGCCTCCGGGTGCGCACGGAGTTCGTCGAGGGCGATCCGGTGGACGTGCTCACCGAGCGGTCCGCGGACGCCGACCTTCTCGTCATGGGCAAGCGCGGGCTCGGCCGCTTCACGAGCATGCGCGTGCAGCTCGGCCGCACGAGCTCCGAGGTGCTCAACGCCGCGCGCTGCTCGCTGCTCCTCGTGCCGTTCCGCGACGACCCGGCGCTCGAGCACCGACGCACTGCCGACTGAGCGCCCCGCCGCTCCGCTGCGCCGCACCATGACCTCATCCGACCTCACCGCGTTCCCGCGGCCCTCGCTCGCCGTCGACACTGCCACCTTCTCCGTGGCAGAGGGGGCCCTCCACGTCGTGCTCGTCACCGACCGGCACGGCCGGCTCGTGCTCCCCGGGACCTTCGTCCACGAGCGTGAGCGCCTCGCCGCCGCAGTGCTGCGCAGCCAGGCGCAGAAAGCGGGGATCTCCGGGCGCGAACCCCAGCAGCTCAAGGTGTTCGACGACCCGGACCGCGACCAGCGCGGCTGGGTCGTCACCGTCGCCCACCTCGACGTCGTCGAGGCCGAGGTGGTCCGCGCCGGGATCGCCGCCGGCCGCATCACCCTCGTCCCCGCCGTCGAGGCGGCCCCCGGCGGGTCGATCAGCCTGCCCTACGACCAGCCGCGCGTCGTCGCCGAGGCGCTCGCCCGGGTGCGCGCCGACTACGCCGACACCCCGGACCCGTGGCGGCTCCTGCCCGGCTCCTTCACCCTGCGCGACCTCCAGCTGCTCCACGAGGCGATCCTCGGCGAGGAGCTGCAGCGCGACGCCTTCCGCCGCCGCATGGAACCGCTGCTCCAGCCCACCGGGGAGATGACCGACGGCCGCCGCGGCCGCCCCTCCCGGCTGTTCGTGCACCGGCAGTAGGGGCCCGCTGCCGGGTCCGGCAGTATTGTGCTGTCATGATCTCCCACCGGATGCGCGCCCACCTGCCCGGCCCGGCCCTGACCGAGGCCTACGACCGGATCGCCGCCGACCTCCCGCAGGAGTACCCTCCGGAAGCCCTCGCCGAGGCGCAGGCCGCCGTCGCCGAGCTCACCGACCCCACTGCACCCGGCCACGACGGCATCGACGGTGAGCGGGAGGACCTCACCGAGCTCGCTTTCGTCACCATCGACCCGGACGGGGCGACGGATCTCGACCAGGCGATGCACCTCGGCGACAGCCCCATCGAGGGCGCCCGCTGGCGGGTGCGCTACGCGATCGCCGACGTCGGCCGGTTCGTCCGGCCCGGCGGCGCGCTCGACGCGGAGACCCGCGCCCGCGGCCTCACCGACTACCTGCCCGACCGCCGCATCCCCCTGCACCCACCGGTGATCTCCGAAGATGCCGCCTCACTCCTGCCGGGAGCTGCGAAGGCCGCCTACGTGTTCGTCGTCGACGTCGCCGAATCCGGGTCCGTCGTCGCCCAGGACCTCGTGCGGGCCGTCATCGCCTCGGTCGAGCAGCTCGACTACGACACCGTCCAGGCCGACCACGACGCCGGCCGCCCGCTGCACCCGAGCATGGCCGCCCTCCCCGCGCTCGGCGCCGCCCTGCTCGCCCAGCAGCACGAGCGCGGCGGCATCGACCTCGCGATCCCCGACCAGGAGGTCGCCCGCAGCGACGAGGACACCTACACGCTGGCGTTCCGGCCGCGCCGGGAGATCGAGGACGCCAACGCGCAGATCTCGCTGCTCGCCGGCCGGGTGGCCGCCGACCTCATGCTCTCCGATGGCGAGGGGATCCTCCGCACCCTGCCCCGCCCGGATCAGGAGACGATCGCGGAGTTCACCGCCGTCGTGCGATCGCTCGGCTTCGAGGCGGATGGCACCTACCAGGAGATCCTCGAACGGATCGACCACACCGGCGCCGACCCCGCCGCGCTCGCCGTCCACTACGCCTCGCCCATGCTGTTCCGCGGCGCCGGCTACACCGTCATCGAACCCGGCATGGACCCCGGGTCCGCAGTGCAGGCCGCGGTCGGCGCACCCTACGCCCACACCACCGCACCCCTGCGCCGGCTCGTGGACCGGTTCGTCCTGCCGATCGCCTGGGGCGCTGCCCAGGGCGTCGCGGCACCGGAGTGGGCGCTCGCCGCGCTGCCCGAGCTGCCGGACCTCATGAGCGCGGCCGGGTCGCGCTCGCGGAAGGTCGAGAACGCCGTCATCGAGGCCACCGAGGCCGTGCTGCTCGCCGACCGGGTGGGGGAGTCCTTCGAGGGCGTCGTCGTGTCCCAGCGCGAGGCCAACCGGGACCGCCCGCCGCGCTACGAGGTGCACTTCCCCGAGCCCGCAGTCGTCGCCTTCGTCGAAGGCGAGGCCGAGGTGGGCAGTCGGATCGCACTCGAGCTCACCGCGGTGGACGTCGAGAGCGGGGAGCTCACCTTCGGGCGGTGAGCGGCCCGTCCTGGCACTGCGTGCTGGGCATGAAGAACAGGGTGCCTCGCCGTGGGCTCGAACCCGCGGGCGGCCGGTCGTGGGGGTGCATCCACCGTCACCTAAAGGCGCTGAGCATTCTTTGAGGAACGCCGTGCTCCATTCGAAGCCGGTGGGAATCGTCTGGTCATCGACGCCGAAACCCCGTGTGAGCTTGAACGACGCCGTCCGAGCCGCCAGCGTAGAGAGGGTGTCTGAAACACTTGTCTGGTACGTCAGCTACGGATCCAATATGTCGCGCGAGCGCCTCGCCTGCTATCTGCAGGGCGGCCGGCCGCCGGGCGCGCAGGTGACCTACCGGGGAGCGCGCGACCCCTCGATGCCCCGCGCCGAGGCGGGCGTCGACCTGCCGGGCAGCCTCTACTTCGCCGGTGAGTCCCGCGTGTGGGGCGGTGGCGGAATGGCGTTCTACGACCACGACGTGCCCGGTCCCACCCCGGCCAAGGCCTATCTGGTGACCGCCGGGCAGTTCGCCGACATCGCCGCGCAGGAGATGCACCGCATCCCGGACCCCGAGGACCCGATCGAGGAGATCGTCGTCGGCCTGGAGAAGAATGCCCGCCACCGGGCCGGCCCCGGCCACTACGAGACGCTCATCGACGTCGGCCGCCGTGAGGGCACCCCGATGCTCACCTTCACCGCACCCCACGGCAGTGCCGCCGTCGAGCACACCGTGCCCTCGACCCCGTACCTGTCGATGCTGAGCAACGGCCTGCGCGAGGCTCACGGGTGGACCGCCGACACCATCGAGACGCACCTCCGGTCCTGCATCGCCGCCTGAGTGGTGGGAACGGGTGTCAGCCGACCTGAACCCGTGAGTCTCCGGCGACGAATTCGATGGCGAGGTCTCCACCCACCGCCTCCAAATAACGACGGATCGTGCCGATCTTCGTACTCTCGAGGTCGCCGCGCTCGATCTTCGAGACCTGCCGCTGCGAGACGCCGATCCGTTGTGCCACCTCCACTTGAGTCAGACCAGCATCGGCCCGCAGTTCACGGAGTCGGTAGGCGCGCACTTCGCTGAGCATCCGTTCCTTGTGCGCATCGACGCGTTCGCGATCGATCGGGTGCTCGGCAAGGAACTCGTTGATCTTCATTGCCATAATGGTCACTTTCCTTCCATGGTGCGCAGATGTTCATCGAAGAGGTCGTCGGCACTCGGGATGTGTCTCCGATACCAGCTCTTCCAGCGTCCCGCCTTGTCTCCAGCGATCAAGAGGATCGCGTGGCGACGCGGGTCGAAGGCGAAGATTATTCGCAGCTCCGACCGGCCGCTCGAGCCCGGTCGCAGTTCCTTCATGTTCCGGTGGCGAGATGCGACCACGGTGTCCACAAGTGGACGCCCCGGGTGCGGACCGTGTTCCTCGAGAAGTTCGACAGCTGCGACGACGTGTTCGCGGGAGTCGTCATCGAGTGATGCGAGCCATTCTGAGATCAGTTCGATGTCGACGACCCACATGGCCAAACTATAGAACTCCCAGGTTCTATCGTCAAAGGTTCTGGTGCTGGTTCCCGGGGACCGAGGTGTGGCTGGGTGTCACCTTCTCCTTGCTCGAGCGAGGTGCCGCTCCTCACCTTCACCGACGGGCTCACCTGGCAGGAGATCGTGAATACCGGCGATGTCCCGGCCGACGCCGGCCCCCGGCGGCTGTGTTCGCCAGCGAGCGCCGCCCCTGCTCCGGAGGTGGATGAGAAGGGCCATGTGTCCTGAGTCCTCGTCGACCGTGAGTCACCGGCCCACAATCACTTCCGGTAAGCAACCACGTCGGCGACTCCCAGCGTCGCCAGGGCTGCTGCGCGGAGGCGTTCGGCGACCACCGCCGTGTCGATCCGGCGCGCGACGTAGGGCGTCGAGTTCACCATGCCGAACACCGCGTGGATCGTCACTGTCGCAGCATCCTCCGACAACCCGGGTGCCTGCCGCCTCAGCGCGGCGACCCACAGCGACACATACTGCCGCTGCAGGCGGCGCAGGCTGCTGCGCGCCTCGGCCGGGAGAGAGGTGAGGTCACGGTCCTGGATGCGGATGAGCTCGGGCTCGCCGAGCGCGAACGCGAGGTGGAAGTCGACGAGCCGCCGCAGGACGCCCGCCGGATCGCTCTCCCGCACCACTGCGCCGTCCCCGGCCGACCCGCCCACACCTTCCGGCCCGCCCACGCCGGCCGCGATCTCCGCACCACCCGCATGCAGGTACTCCGAGATCCCGACGAGCAGCTCGGCGAGGATGTCCTCCTTCGACCCGAAGTGCCGGTAGACCGCCGGCCCGGAGATCCCGGCGCCCGCGCCGATCTCCTCGATCGACACCGCCCGGAACCCCGAGGCCGCGAACAGCCGCTTGGCGTGGTCGAGGATCGCCTGCCGCCGCCGGGCCTTCGCGGTCTGCCGCGTCGTCGCGCCCGTTCCCTTGTCCATCGTGCTCATGGTCGCTAGGATACCAACTGAGTTAGCCGCAATTAACTGAAATGGGGATCATCCATGAAAGTGATCGGTTCACCGCTGAACACGACCACTGGCGCCACCCACGCCTCGGCGCATGCCGAGCTCATCGCCGAGCTCCGCGAACGGATCGCCGCCACCGCGCGCGGCGGGTCCGAGAAGTCCCGGCAGCGGCACCTCGACCGCGGCAAGCTCCTGCCGCGCGACCGCGTCGAGCAGCTCCTCGACCCCGGCTCGCCGTTCCTCGAGCTCTCCCCGCTCGCGGCGAACGGGATGTACGACGACGCCTCGCCCGGCGCCGGCATCATCACCGGGATCGGCCGGGTCGCCGGCCGGGAGTGCGTCATCGTCGCCAACGACGCCACCGTCAAGGGCGGCACCTACTACCCGATCACCGTGAAGAAGCACCTCCGCGCGCAGGAGGTCGCCAAGGACAACCGCCTGCCCTGCATCTACCTCGTCGACTCCGGGGGCGCGAACCTGCCCAACCAGGACGAGGTGTTCCCCGACCGCGAGCACTTCGGCCGGATCTTCTACAACCAGGCCACCCTGTCCGCCGCGGGCATCCCGCAGCTCGCCGCGGTGCTCGGCTCGTGCACCGCCGGCGGCGCCTACGTCCCGGCGATGGCCGATGAGTCGATCATCGTCAACGAGCAGGGGACGATCTTCCTCGGCGGCCCGCCCCTGGTCAAGGCCGCCACCGGCGAGGTCGTCACCGCCGAGGAGCTCGGCGGGGGAGCGCTCCACTCCCGCACCTCGGGTGTGACCGACCACCTCGCGGCGAACGACCCGCACGCCCTCGAGATCATGCGCGACATCGTCACCACCCTCGCCCCCCGCCCGGCCCCGGCCTGGGAGCGGGCCACTCCTGAATCACCCGCCTGGGACCCCGCGGAGCTCACCGCGGTGGTCCCCGTCGACTCGAAGGTCCCCTACGACGTGCGCGAGGTCATCGCCCGGGTGGTCGACGGCTCGCAGTTCCACGAGTTCAAAGCCGAGTACGGCACCACGCTCGTCACCGGGTTCGCCCGCATCGACGGCCACCCCGTGGGCATCATCGCGAACAACGGCGTGCTGTTCGGGGAGTCGGCGATGAAGGGCGCGCACTTCATCGAGCTGTGCGACCAGCGCGACACCCCGCTCGTGTTCCTCCAGAACATCTCCGGGTTCATGGTCGGCCGCGACTACGAGGCCGGCGGCATCGCCAAGCACGGGGCGAAGATGGTCAACGCCGTCGCCACCGCCCGCGTGCCGAAGTTCACCGTGGTCATCGGCGGCTCCTACGGGGCCGGCAACTACTCGATGTGCGGGCGCGCCTACTCCCCGCGCTTCCTGTGGATGTGGCCCAATGCCCGGATCTCCGTCATGGGTGGGGAGCAGGCCGCCGGCGTGCTCGCCACCGTCACCCGCGACCAGAAGACCGCCCGCGGCGAGGACTGGTCGGCCGAGGAGGAGGCCAAGTTCAAGGCCCCGATCCTCGAGCAGTACGAGCAGCAGGGCAACCCCTACTACTCGACCGCCCGGCTGTGGGACGACGGGATCATCGAACCCGGTGACACCCGCCGCGTCCTCGCGCTCGCCCTCGAGGCGTGCCGCTGCTCACCGCTGACCCGCCCACTCGATGCGCCCGGCTACGGCGTCTTCAGGATGTGACATGCTCTTCGACACCGTACTCGTCGCCAACCGCGGCGAGATCGCGCTGCGCGTCATCCGCACCTGCCGCAGGCTCGGCATCCGCACCGCCGCCGTCTACTCCGACGCGGACGCCGACGCCGCCCACGTGCGCGCCGCCGACACCGCCGTGCGCCTCGGCCCGGCAGCCGCGAGTGAGTCCTACCTCGACATCGGAAAGGTGATCGCCGCCGCCCGGGCCACCGGCGCGCAGGCGATCCACCCCGGCTACGGCTTCCTGTCGGAGAACGCCGCGTTCGCCGCCGCCTGCGAGGACGCCGGCATCGTGTTCCTCGGCCCCACAGCCGAGGCGATCCGCACCATGGGTGACAAGATCACCGCCAAGCAAGCCGTCGCCGCCCACGGGGTGCCGCTGGTCCCCGGCGTCGCCGAGGCGGGACTCACCAACGAACAGCTCATCACCGCAGCCGAGGACGTCGGCTTCCCCGTCCTCATCAAGCCCTCGGCCGGGGGCGGCGGCAAGGGCATGCACGCGGTGTTCGATGCCGCTGACCTCCCGGCCGCGCTCAGGGCCGCCCGGCGTGAGGCCGCGAACTCGTTCGGCGACGACACACTGTTCCTCGAACGACTCGTCGCCACCCCGCGCCACATCGAGGTGCAGGTAATCGCCGACGAGCACGGCACCGTCGTCCACCTCGGCGAGCGCGAATGCTCCCTCCAGCGCCGCCACCAGAAGGTCATCGAGGAAGCACCCTCGGCACTCCTCGACGCGGCGACCCGGGCGCGCATCGGCGAGGCCGCCTGCAACACGGCCCGCTCCGTCGGGTACCGGGGGGCGGGCACGGTGGAGTTCATCGTCGCCGCCGACAACCCGGAGGAGTTCTTCTTCATGGAGATGAACACCCGCCTCCAGGTCGAGCACCCCGTCACCGAGGAGGTCACCGGATTCGACCTCGTCGAATGGCAGCTGCGGATCGGCGCCGGGCAGCGCATCGACTTCGCCCAGGACGAGGTCACGCTCACCGGGCACGCGATCGAGGCCCGGATCTACGCCGAGGACCCCGCCCGCGGCTTCCTGCCCACCGGCGGCACCGCCCTCGACGTCGTGTTCCCGGCAGGCGAGGGGATCCGGGTGGACGCGGGACTGACCGCCGGGCAGCGGATCGCCACCGACTACGACCCGATGATCGCCAAGCTCATCGTCCACGCCCCGGACCGCCCCGCCGCCGTCGCGAAGCTCCGTGACGCCCTGCAGCGCTCCGCGGTGCCCGGGATCGTGACGAACATCGACTTCCTCCGCACGCTGCTGAGCCGCGAGGACGTGGCCGCGGGTGACCTCGACACCGGGCTCATCGACCGGATGAGCACGGGCAGCGAGCTCGAGCACACGCCGAGCGAGGCGGACTGGGCCTTCGCCGCGCTCGCCGTGCTCGGGGACGCGACGAAAGCCCGGACTTCGGACAGCGTGTGGAACCGGCCGAGCAGCTGGCGCACCTCCCAGCCGTCTGTGCTCCGCGTGCCGCTGACCCACGAGGGCGAGGAGCGCCTGATCGAGGTCGACCTCGAGAATGTCGACCTCGCCCGGTTCGAATGCGACGGGGCCGGTAGTGCTGGTGCGGGCACGGCAGGTGCCGATGCTCGTGCCAGCAGTGCTGCGGGCACCTCGGCCCCGGTTCCCCGCAGCCGGGAGATCACGGTCCGGGAGAACGGGGTGGACCGGCGGGCGCACGTGTGGACCACCCGGGTGGTCGACTCCCGCGCGCAGCGGCCGACCCTGGAGATCTGGGTCCGCTCGGAGACCGGCGTCTTCCGGTTCACCCGCGCGGTCGCCGACCCGACGCTCGACCCCGGGGAGGCCGGCGCAGAGGTCACCGCGCCCATGCCCGGCTCCGTCATCGACGTGCGCGCCGCAGACGGTGACGCGGTCGAGGCAGGCCAGCCGCTCATCGTCGTCGAGGCGATGAAGATGGAGCACGTCCTCACCGCACCCATGGCCGGCACCCTGCACCTGAACACCGCCGCCGGCGCCCAGGTGGCGCTCGACGAGCTGCTTGCCACCGTGACCGATGACGCGGGCACCGACACTTCTGAGACCAGCGATTCCTCCACCGACGCATCTTCGACAGACAAGGACGGCCAGTCATGACCACGACCTTCACCCCCGGAATGCTCCCCGACGAGTACGAATCGCTGCGCAGGAGCGTCGCGAAGTTCACCGATGACGACGTCGCACCGGTGAGCGCGGAGCTCGACGCCAAGCACGAATTCCCCTATGAGCTCGTGAAGAAGATGGGGCAGATGGGTCTGTTCGGCCTGCCGTTCGCGGAGGAGCACGGCGGGATGGGCGGGGACTACTTCGCGCTGTGCCTGGCGATCGAGGAGATCGCGCGGGTCAACCAGTCGCTCGCGATCACGCTCGAGGCCGGGGTGTCGCTGGGTGCCATGCCCATCCACCGGTTCGGCACCGAGGAGCAGCAGCGCGAATGGCTGCCCCAGCTCACCGACGGCTCCGGCCTGGCGGCCTTCGGCCTCACCGAGCCCGAAGCCGGCTCCGACGCCGGCGGCACGAAGACCCGGGCCGCGCTCGAAGGCGGCATGTGGACCGTCAATGGCGGCAAGTGCTTCATCACGAACTCCGGTACCGACATCACCCGGCTCGTCACCGCCACCGCGGTGACCGGCACCCGGACGGGTAAGGACGGGGTGGAGAAGCCGGAGATCTCGACGATCATGATCCCGTCCGGCACTCCCGGGTTCACCGTGGAGCCGGCGTATGACAAGGTCGGCTGGAACTCCTCGGACACTCATCCGCTGACCTTCGACAACGTGCAGGTGCCGGAGGAGAACCTGCTGGGGGAGCGGGGCCGTGGGTATGCGAACTTCCTCCGCATCCTCGACGAGGGCCGCATCGCGGTCGCCGCGCTGTCGGTGGGGGCCGCGCAGGGCTGCGTGGACGAGTCGGTACGGTATGCGAACGAGCGGAGGTCGTTCGGGAAGCCGATCGGGGAGTACCAGGGGATCTCGTTCACAATCGCCCGCATGGAGGCGCGCGTGGTGGCGGCGCGTGCGGCGTACTACTTGGCGGCGTCACGGATGCTCGCGGGGCTGCCGTTCAAGAAGGAGGCCTCGATCGCGAAGCTCGTCGCCGGCGATGCCGCGATGGACAATGCGCGGGACGCCACGCAGATTCACGGCGGCTACGGCTTCATGAACGAGTACCTCGTCGCCCGCCATTACCGCGACTCGAAGATCCTCGAGGTTGGGGAAGGGACGACGGAGGTGCAGCTCATGCTGATCGCG
Source organism: Brevibacterium sp. NPDC049920 (assembly GCF_040656435.1). Taxonomy (NCBI): domain Bacteria; kingdom Bacillati; phylum Actinomycetota; class Actinomycetes; order Micrococcales; family Brevibacteriaceae; genus Brevibacterium; species Brevibacterium sp. NPDC049920. The sequence continues at coordinate 227,997 of NZ_JBFAMF010000001.1, read as the reverse complement.
CGGGAGTTGGGTGTGGGGTGAGGCTTTCCAACGCGGGGAGTTCTAGGAGCTCATTTCGATGAGTGAGTTAGCACCACAGACCTCGCCGGGTGTCCCACAAGCTTGACGAGGGACACCCGGCGACGTTGAAGCGCGAGAGTCAGGCCGCACTCATTGCCGACCGATGAAGTAGGCCGGCGTCATACAGTCATCGCAACACTCGTTGTCAGGGTAGGTGCGAAAGGGGTTGTGTGATGGTCGGGTCGAGGAATGCGGGCAGGGTCGGTCGGTACGGTCTGGCGTGGGAGTTCGAATTCCGGAGTGGGTGACGATCGTGTACACCTTTCGTGGCTCATCGAGGAAACCGACGATCGAATGACCGTCCTCTGGGAAGCTGCGGCCGGAGTAGTACACCTTCTCCATCGGGACCTTCTGTCCGAAGAATCGCTCGAGCTCAACCTCCATCTCGGAAGCAACCTCATCGAGCATGCGTTGATTCTGACCCTCTGTCACGCGCTCTTCGAGGCGAGCGACCTGTACCCACATCTTGCCATCGTGACGCGGACGGACGTTGAGGCGGTCTGAGATCACTATCCGCTGAAGCGGAACGGACACTGGCTCGGTGAGTCCGAGAAGACTGTGCGTGCGCGTGGACTGCTCTGCGAGGTCCGCAACGGGGACGAAGAACCCGGATTCCTTCGCTAATTCTCTCGACCACGCGCCGGTGGCGAGGACCGAGAAATCTGCCGAGATTCCAGTTCCATCTGTCAGGTTCACCTGCGCTCCACGATCATCGGATTCGATGCCCGCCACCTGTGCGATCCGAATCTCGACGCCGCGTTCGCCCAGCACCCGGACGATGAATCGCCCCGGGTTTAGTGGAGGGCGAGTTCTCCCAGCGCCGGGTGGCTCGGGGAGTTCATCTCACGGTAGTACTCGTTCTCCTTCTCGACGGGTGTGAGATACCCGATCGAGGAGTGCAGCCGGTTCTCGTTGAACCAGTGCACCCAGGACAGCGTCGCCAGCTCGAGGTTGTCGGCGTTGCGGAACGGGCCGTCGATCTTGTGGCACTCGGTCTTGTAGAGGCCCACGACGCTCTCTGCGAGGGCATTGTCGTAGCTATCGCCGACCGTTCCGATCGAGGCGATCGCGCCGACCTCGGCGAGCCGCTCTGTGTAGCGCAGAGCCGTGTATTGCGTCCCGGCGTCCGAGTGTTGAATGACGCCGGTGACGTCTTCTCCGGCGCGATCGCGAATCCACAGCGCTATCTCCAGCGCGTCTAGCGGCAGATCAGTCGGCATCTTCGACATGGTCCGCCAGCCGACGATGCGGCGGGAGAACACGTCGGTGACGAACGCGGTGAACGCCATCCCTGACCATGTCGGGACGTAGGTGAAGTCGACGACCCAGAGCTCGTTGGGCCGGTCAGCATGGAACTCCCGCTTCACGTGATCCTCCGCCCGCGGTGCTGACGTGTCAGGGCGGGTGGTGATGAACTGCTTGCCGCGGCGGAGGCCACGCAGTCCCTGCTGTCGCATGAGGCGTTCCACAGTGCACCGGGCGACGATGATGCCCTCGCGGCGCAGCAGCCGCCAGATCTTGCGTGCGCCGCTGATGCCGCGGCCGAGTTTTCGGTCCCAGAACACGCGCTCGATCTGGACCGCCAGCTCGGCGTCGGACACGGCTCGCGCGGAGACGGGTCGCTTCTTGAAGGCGTAGTAACCGGACGGGGCGATCTTCACACCGTGCTTCGTGAGCACGCGGCAGATCGGCTCGATCCCGAACCGGTCACGATGGTCATCGATGAATTGAACTACCACGGCAGTCGCGGGTCGAGCTCCCGCGCGAAGAAACTCGACGCCGTCAGCAGGATCTCGTTCGCGCGCTTGAGTTCACGCGCTTCCGCCTCAAGTTGCTTGATCCTCGACGCGTCGTCTGTCGTCGTTCCAGGCCGCTCACCCGCGTCGATCTGCGCCTGCTTGACCCAACCGCGCAGCGTGTCAGGATTCACCCCGACACGCTGACCGATCCGGATCACCGCCTGGTTCACCGACAGCTCCGGATCTTCCTTCCGGGCTTCCTGCACGAGCCTTATCGCTCGCTCCCGCAACTCCGGCGGATACTTCCTCAAAGCTGGCATAGGTCTCATCCTCTCGGGATTTCAGACCCTCCACCAGACCCGGGGCGATTCACGTCACCATGACGGGCACCCCGTCGGCGGCGAGCTCCTTCGCGAGCGGGTAGAGCCTTTTAACGGCAGATTGGCCTGCGACAGGTAGGCCGCGGCGCGGCGCAGCACCTCGTTCTCCTGCTCCAGCAACCGAATGCGCCTCTTGGCCTCGCGGAGCTCGGCGTTCTTTTCGGCGGTGGTTCCGGACGTCGAGTCGTTCTCGATGTCCGCCCGGCGCATCCAGTTACGCAGGCAGGACTCGGCGATGCCGAAATCGGAAGCGATCTGCTTGATGGTCTGGCCAGGTTCACGGTTACGGGCGACGTTCACGACATCGTCGCGGAACTCCTGGGGATGGGGCTTGGGCACGGTGTACATCCTTCCAGTGACGCCTTACAGCGTCACAGATCAGATGTCACCTATTCGTGCAGCGGTCCCTTGCCCTGCCGCGTTTTCTCCCATGAGGCCCCCTGACTTCGGCCGCCTGTGGTGACGATCTACTGTCGCTTGATGAACTTGTCCTTTAAAGCAGGCATCGCGGTGACCGACTCTCTGGGAGGATTGCGATGCTGAAGCGAGCCGGCGCGGTTCAATTCGGCCCTGGGTGACCGCCCTCGGCCGCGATCTGTCGAGTCGTCGCGACGACGGCCTGGGCGATCTCAGAGACCTGAGCTCCGGTCACCGGTATTTCAAGATCGGTGACGAGCAGGATGTAGGCGACTTGTTCATCGGTGTCGAAGATCGGTGCGTTGATCGATACCGGGTGGTACTCCGCGTCGTCGGCCAGTTCTCCTACCAGTTGTATGTGACCTGCCGGGCTTATTCCCTGCTGGAGCAGTCGGGCGCGCTGTGAGCCGTGGGTAGTGCCGATCGCGGCGTGGATGATCTCGCCCAATGGTTCGGGGGTAGGCCGGAAGTCTTCGACGGCGAACCCGCGCTTTCGGACGATAGCGAGGAGCTCCTCAAGGCTCGGGCGCTCCTCCGGCTGTGCGTGCGCGAGCCAGCTGTCGCGCACACCTTCTTCCCCCCATGCGGCGATCACTGAGGCCTGCGGCGGTTTGAAGCTGATGGTGTCACCTGGTTTGAGACCAATTGCCCAACTTTTTGATCCCCGCTGGCGAGCCCGAGCTGAGCCGCTAGCTACGTCGACGACGACAATGCCCTGGGGCCCCTGCGAGACGAGCATGCACGTGGCATCCAGTTTTTGGGCAAGAGACAGGGAGTGTGGGCGGACGACGTCGACGATGTCAAAAGAAGCTTCCGCGGCTTGCCCGACTGCCACGAGCCGCGGCCCCAGCCGAAACAGTTTGGTCCTGGGATCGCGAACCAGCCATCCGACATTGAGGAGTTCGGTGAGCATCGGATAGATGGTCGCCTTATTGACGTCGAGGTGCTGCGAGATCTCAGCGAGGCTCCTTCCGGAAACTCCAGCCTCGGACAGCATCTCGATGATCTCGACCAGGCGCTCGGTCTGAGGTGAAGGTCGCACCATTGCTCTATCGTAGGCTTGCACCCACGTGGTTGCATAATGCAACTCTTGTCGCACACAGTGAAACCTGTTACCGTCGTCTCACCGTGCGCCTGGCGCGCACGGTTCGCCGCGTTTAGCAGCTCAATGAGGAGTTTTGGTGGGAATCACACTTGGAATTAAGCGACATCGCGCTCTGCCAGCCGTCGGCGCTGCCCTCGGACTGGCACTCGTTGCTTCCGGCTGCGCCGGTTCGGCCGGACAGGCCAGTGGGGGACACCAGGGCGAGTCGTTCGCCCACGGCGCTTCACTGGAAGAGACGCAGGCAGCCTTCGCGGATGTCGAACCGATCACCCTGGCCTTCCAGACCGGCGCCTCGGCGCCGGACGGCCCGCTGGGGCAGACCTACCAGAACTTCGCTGATCAGGTGAATGAGTGGTCGGACGGCAAGGTCACCATCGAGCTCAACTGGGCCGGATCGATCGCCGCGCTGACAGAAGTCGACGACGCTTTGGCTGACGGTCGTCTGGACTTGGGGCAGCTGAGCTTCACGTATCAGCCGCAGGAATTCCCCATCACCAACAACATGAACGACGCTTCGGTGGCGGGGGCGGTGACTCCGCTCTCCGGGGAGATCGCTCAGACCTTGGGAATGCTGCAGGCGACGGTCAATACGCCTGCAGTCTACGAGGAGTACGCCGAGAAGGGCGTCACTCCGCTCTTGCCGATCGCCCACTTCGGGACCACCGGCATGGCCTGCTCTGAACCGGTGTCTTCCGTTGACGACCTCGAAGGACTCCAAATCCTTCCGAACTCGACGGTCCAGTCCCGGCAGGTCGAGGCTCTGGGCGGGGTCGTCGTCAGCGTTGAGTACACCGAGCTCTACGAGGCATTCCAGCGCGGTATCGTCGACTGCGCACTGGCAGTACCTCCTGTGTATCAAGGTATGGGTTTGACGGAAGTCGCTCCGTACTTCTACTACCCAGAAGACACGAACTTCCAATCAGGTCCGACCTCCATCCTTGCCGGCTCCAGCTGGGAGTCGCTGCCGCTGCCCGCGCGCCAACTCGTCTACGACAAGATCTATGAATGGCTCAAGGATTCTAACCACGCCGCTTTCCGCTACCTGAGCCTGTCGGCCCAGGAAAGCACTGAATCCGGCGGTGAGATCGGTGTTTTCGATAAGAGCGTTTCAGAAGCCCTTGCGGCTGCTAACGAGGAAATCCTGGCCGAGCAGTCGGCCACCGATCTCTACGATGCCGCCGATTTCGCTGACCGCTACACGACTGCGGTCCAGCAGTGGCAGCAAGAAGCATTGGCGACCGGATTCACCGATGACGGAAGTTTCTCAAATCTCGGGGACTGGTATCAGGGAGATCTGACGTCCGCTTCGGCAGACTATCTCGCCGACTTCTACGCTGGCGCCTTCGAACAAGCCGCAGGTTCCAAGCGCCCCGAGTAGCCGGCAGAGCCACCTGCTCCCCAGACTTACAACAACGCTCGATCACGAGCACGATGGAGTGAACGCAATCATGACAACCCAGATCGCACAGAATCTGATCCCGCCCGCCACGCAGACCTCGAAAGCACGGACCGGTGGCTCCTACCTGGCTGAAGCGCTCCAGCGCTCGGGCTTGGGCACCGTCTTCACCCTTCACGGCGGGCACCTCGACGCCTTCTTCGTCGAGTGCCGAAAGTACGGGATCTCACTGACCGACACCCGCCACGAGGCAACCGCCGGGCATGCGGCGGCCGGCTATGCCAAGGCCACCGGTACGCCTGCGGTCGCGGTCGTCACCTCGGGCCCCGGATTTCTCAACGTCGTCACCGCAGTGGGCGATGCGTTCCTCGATCGCGTCCCGATGATCGTCATCGCTGGCGCCCCGCCGCTGCGGGAGAGCGAACGCAATCTGCTGCAGGCCGGGATCGACCAGATCGGGATGATCAAGCCCGTCACGAAGTTCGCCTTCCAGGTCACCCACCCCTGGCGGATCCCCGAAATCGTCGGGCTCGCTAAAGCGAAGGCAACCGAGGGGGTGCCTGGCCCCGTCCTCATCGAGGTGCCGATCGACGTCCTCTTCGACGAGGCCCCCGAGGCGGAGGTCCGCTTTCCGTCCTACACCGCTCCCGGCTCGTTCGCCGGAGCAGCCGAGTCGCAGGTCGCAGAGGCTGCAGAGCTGCTCACGCAGGCGCAGCGGCCGTTGGTATTCGTGGGTGGAGGGGTGACCTTCGCACAGGCGCAGGAGGATCTGCGGGCACTGGCCGAGGGGCTCGGCCTGCCGGTGTGCGCGCCGAACAAATCCGAGGGCATCATCGCCCACGACGCACCGGAATGGGGCGGCGGCCTCGGCACCGCCGGAGCACTGGCGATGCAGGGCAAGGCCCCCGATGTGGTGCTCATGCTGGGCCTCCGCCAAGGCATGTTCAGCGGCGGGGCCAAGGGCTTCTTCCCGGACGCCGCGATCATCCAGGTCGACATCGACGGCAGCGAACTGGGCCGGATCTTCGACGTCGAAGTGCCAATCGCCGGAGACTGCCGCGACGTGCTGCAGCAGCTGCGCACCGCAACAGAGTCCGAGGCAACAGCCGGCGAAATCCGCAGCGGCCGCCAGGAGTGGCTGACCACCGTGCGCACCGCACGCGACTCCCATGCTGTGCAGTTCGCCGATCCGAAAACCGAGACCGGGCGAATGCACCCATACCACGCCTCGAAGGCGGTCATCGACGCACTGCCGGAGGACGTCACATATGTGCTCGACGGCGGCGAGAACGCGCCATGGGCCACATATCATCTCAAGGCCCGCAACGTGGGAGATGTGCTCCGGATCGGCTACCTGGGCTGCCTGGGAGTGGGCCAGGGCTACGCGATGGGCGCCTACACCGCGAACCCCCGCACCACCGTGATCTTCACCGGCGACGGTGCCCTGGGCTTCAACATCCAGGAGTTCGAGGCGATGGTCCGGCACCGAATCCCGATCATCACCGTCGTCTACAACAACAAGGTGTGGGGGATGTCGATCCACGGCCAGCAGGCGGTCTACGGCGAGGAAGGCGTCGTGGTCAGCCGCCTCGAGGACAGCGACTACCACAAGGTGTGCGAGGCGTTCGGCGGATACGGCGAGCGGGTTACTGCTCTCGAGGACATCCCCGGCGCGGTGCAGCGGGCGATCGACTCCGGATTGCCCGCCTGCCTCAACCTCGAGATCGACCCAGAGGTCATCCACCCCACGACACTGCGCCTGCTCGGCGACATCGACAATCCGGACGAGATCGTCGTGCCCTACTACTCCAACTTCCCCCGGCGATGAGCGACGTAGCCTTCGCAGGCAGGTCCGCCGTCGTCAGCGGCGGGGCGTCCGGAATCGGCGCAAGCGTCACCCGGCGACTGCTCGACGATGGAGCACAGGTAGCCGTGCTCGACTACTCGGCGGAGAACCTCGCAAGATTCGCCGATTCCAACACCGCCCACGCCGACAGGCTGCTCACTCTTGAGGTCGATGTCGCCGACTCCGCTGCGGTGAATGCGGCGGTATCCGCGTTCACCGCTCGGACCGGGCGGCTCGATATCGCGGTGGCCAATGCCGGGATCGGCGGTGTCGGCGGAGTTGCCGAGCTCGATGACGCGTCCTGGCGCGCAGTGCAATCCGTGGTGGTCGACGGCGTCTTCCATCTGTGCCGGGCAGCGCTGCCTCATCTCATAGATACCGGCGGCAGTATCGTCACCACGAGCTCGATCTCCGGGCTGGGCGGTGATCGGCGGATGGCCGCCTACGCCGCGGCGAAAGGGGCAGTCATCAATCTGACCCGCAGCATGGCTGTGGACTACGGAAGGCGCGGCGTCCGGGTGAACTCGGTGGCGCCGGGACCCGTGGCCACCTCGATCCTTCGGCCGGCGCTGGATCGGAGTCCCGAGCTCACTGAGACCTATGCGCAGCGAATCCCGCTGGGCCGGATTGCCGAACCTGAAGAGATCGCTGAGGCGATCCTGTTCCTCGCCTCGGAAAAAGCCTCCTTCATCAACGGAGTGGTGCTGCCCGTGGATGGAGGGCTCACCGCCTGGACGGCACAGCCGGACCTTATTGGCAGTGCCCACCCCCCGGAAGAGTTCATGGTATCGGCGGACTCAATGCGGACCGATGCAGCAACTGAAACGGCGGAGGTCCAGGGAGCCGCAACATGAAGGCCGTGATGTACTACGGCAAACACGACGTGCGTCTCGAAGAGGTGCCAGCGCCCCCACTGCTACCGGACTCCGTCAGGATCCGGCCGGCCTACAACGGCATCTGCGGCAGCGACCTGCACCTCTATCACGACGGACCTAGCGCTCTCGCCCCAACGGCCGAAGTGCCGCACCCGCTCTCCGGCGAGACGCTGCCGGTTGTGCTGGGGCACGAGTTCTCCGGGACCGTCATGGAGGTCGGCGAGGAGGTCGTGGGTCTCGAACCGGGGGATGCGGTTGTCGTTGAGCCGCTGCTCGTCGACGGCACGTGCGCTGCATGCCTGAGCGGCTCCTACAACCTGTGCCATCAGCTCGGATTCATCGGCATCTCCGGCGGCGGGGGCGGGCTCAGCGAGCAGGTCGTCGTCCCGCGACGGTGGGTGCATCCCGTCGGCGACATGCCCTTGGACGAGGCCGCACTCATCGAGCCACTGGCTGTCGCGGTCCACGCCGTGCGGCACGCCCGAGCGAAGCAGGGCCAGACCGCAGTGGTCGGCGGTGCCGGGCCGATCGGACTGCTCACCGCCGCCGTCCTCAAGGCGTACGGGGTGAGCGCAATAGTCAGCGAAGTGTCCGGATTGCGCCGCGAGATCGCCGCGTCGACCGGTGTGGCAAACCAGGTGGTCGACCCTGCTCAGGACGATCTGAGTGCAGTGGTCGCTGAGGCCACAGGCGGCGCGGGCGCGGATCTGGCCTTCGACGCTGCCGGCGCGGGTGGTGTGGTGTCGCAGCTGTTCCACCTGCTCGGCGCGCGTGGTCGGCTGGAAGTCGTCGCGGTGCACAAGGAGCCGTTCGCGCTGGACATCTCCGCACACCTCATGCGGCACGACCGGGAGGTCGGCAGCTCACTGGCATACGCCGGCGATCACACCGAGGCGATCGAGTTGGCGCGCAACGGAAGAGTTCGGCTCAGCGACTTCATCACCAGCCGAATCCGGGCCGAGGAGATCGTGGAGAAGGGCTTGGAACGGCTGATCACCGACCGCGACAGCGAGGTGAAGATCCTCGTCTCCATGAGCTGATGCCACAGCTCGGGGGATATCCCGTAGTCGACCGCGAGGACTCACGGACAGCGAGCAGGCACAAGCAAGGCACCCCCGCGGGACCTGGCGCAGGAGGTCATGAACGCCTACAGCACCGAGATCGACCTTAAGCACGCGATGCTCAATACGTGGGCGGAAGAACCGGTCGGAGACACTAGGGATCTGAGCAACAAGGACTCCGCTGATCGCAGCTCTGATCGAGCCAAGCCCTACGACCAGGAAGACCGCGACAGATCGCTAAGGCTCGCGGTTTGCGCGGCCGCCCGCCTGTACCTGGAGCAGATGATCGAGCATCAAACCATGTTGCCTGCTCGTGGGCACATCTGTCAGCCAAACACCACATCGCCGGACACTTGGGACTGCCGCACGGATAGGTGACATCTGATCTGGCTTGCCCGTTGGGCGGCCTGGAAGGATGTGCATCATGCCCGCCCCCTACCCCCAGGAGTTCCGCGAAGACGTCGTGCGAGTGGCCGGTCCCGTGAGGACGGCATCACCATCGCGCAGATCGCGAAGGACTTCGGCGTCCACGAGATGACGCTCCACAAATGGATCCGCCAAGCCGACATCGACGACGGCAACCGCCCCGTCAGGACACGGGAGGAGTCGACCGAGCTGCGCGAGGCCCGCAAGCAGATCCGGCTGCTCCAGCAGGAGAACGAGGTCCTCCGCCGTGCCGCGGCCTACCTGTCCCAGGCGAACCTGCCGGGAAAGGTTCTACCCGCTCGTGAGTGAGCTCGCCGCTGATGGCATCCCCGTCGCGGTGTCCCTGCGGGTCCTGAAGCTCTCCCGCCAGCCCTACTACCGCTGGCGCCACCAGCAGGTCACCCAGGCTGAGCTGACTGAGGCCTACCGCGCCAACGCGTTACTGGACGCCCACGTCGACGACTCCGAGTATGGCTACCGGTTCCTGGCCGGCGAAGCCGCCGAGGCCGGCGAAGTGATGTGCGAGCGGACGGCATGGAGCATCTGCCGGGACAACCAGTGGTGGTCCGTGTTCGGGAAGAATCGCGGCAAGCACGGAAAGCGTCCCGGGCCGCCGGTCCACGACGATCTCGTGAAGCGGGATTTCTCCGCCGATGACGTCAACGAACTGTGGCTGACCGACATTCCCCCGCAAGCGGGAGGTGCCCCCTCAGAGCACTGGACCGATGAGGGAAAGCTCTACCTCTGCGCGATCAAGGACGTGTTGTCAGGCCGGATCGTCGGCTACTCGATCAGCGACCGTATGAAGGCGCGACTGGCGGTGAACGCCCTGGACAACGCCGCTTCCCGCCGCGGTGACGTCGCTGGCTGCATCGTGCATTCGGACCGAGGATCCCAGTTCCGGTCACGCAAATTCGTGCAGACGTTGAACCGTCATCACCTCATCGGGTCGATGGGGAAAGTCGGTGCCGCTGGGGACAACGCCGCGATGGAGTCCTTCTTCGCCCTGCTGCAGAAGAACGTCCTGGACCGGAAGCGGTGGCGGACCCGCGACGAGCTCCGGATCGCGATCGTTACCTGGATCGAACGCAAGTATCACCGCCGCCGTCGACAGGCCCGTCTGGGTCGATTGACCCCCATCGAATACGAGACCATCATGAACCCCGCCGTGAGCCTCGCGGCCTGACACCCCAACTGTCACCTGTTCGTGCGGCAGTCCCTTAAAAGGTGCTCGCTATGATTGAACCACGTTTGCGTCACCTGTTCGAGGAGGAACCCAGAGTGAGCGACACCCCCAAGACCATCACCCAACGCGGGCTCTGGTTCGACGAGATGGAGGTCGGCACGGTCTACAAGCACGCGCCGGGCCGCACCATCACCGAGGCGGACAACACGTGGTTCACCGCGGTGACGATGAACACCCAGGCACTCCACCTCGACGCCGCCTTCGCTCAGACCGAGCCGTTCGGCCAGCGGCTGGTCAACTCGATGTTCACGCTCGCCACCCTCGTCGGGCTCTCCGTCTCGCAGCTCACCCAGGGCACGATCGTCGGCAACCTCGGCTTCTCCGAGGTCTCCTTCCCCAAGCCCCTGTTCCACGGCGACACCCTCTACGCGGAGACCACGATCCTCGACAAGCGCGAATCGAAGTCCCGCCCCAACCAGGGCATCGTCACCCTCGAACACATCGGCCGCAACCAGCGCGGCGAGGTCGTCGCCAAGGCCGTCCGCCAGACCATGGTCTTCACCTCCGCCCACGACCCGCAGAACCCGGAGATCACCGCATGAGCCCCACCGACTCCGCCCACACCGGCCCCACAACCGACAAGGCCACCACCCAGCCCGCCGACTTCGACTTCGCGCCGGCCTGGCTGTTCGTCCCCGCCGACCGCCCCGACCGCTACGCCAAGGCAGCCGAGCGCGCCGACATCGTCATCATCGACCTCGAGGACGCCGTCGCACCCGCGGACAAGGCCGCCGCCCGCCGGTCGGTCAAGGACAACCTCCTCGACCCCGCCCGCACGGTGGTGCGCATCAACCCGCGTGACACCGAGGAGTTCGCCGCCGACCTCGAACTCCTCGCCACCCTGCCCTACACCCACGTCATGCTGCCCAAGGCGGAATCCGCCGCGGACTCCGCGCCCCTGTCCGACTACCGCGTCGTCGCCCTCATTGAGACCGCCCGTGGTGCCGTCAATCTCTCCGAGATCGCCGCGGCCCCCGAGGTAGCCGGCCTCATGTGGGGCTCCGAGGACCTCATCGCCGACCTCGGCGGCGGCTCCTCCCGCCTGCCCGCCGGCGGCTACCGCGACGTCGCGCTCCACGTCCGCTCGCAGACCCTGCTCACCGGGCGCGCCCACGGCAAATGGGTGCTCGACTCGATCTGGGCCGACATCCACGACCTCGACGGGCTCGCCGCCGAGGCACTCGACGCGGTGGAGAGCGGCTTCGCCGGCAAGGTCTCCATCCACCCCAAGCACATCCCCGTCGTCCGCGACGCCTACCGGACCACCCCGGAGCAGCTCGCCTGGGCGCGCGCCGTGCTCGAACTCGCCGAGACCTCGGCCGGGGCGTTCAGCTACGAGGGCAAGATGATCGACGCCCCGCTGCTCAAGCACGCCGGCCACATCGTCGCCCGCGATCGCTGACACCCGCCCCGCCAGAGTGCCGGCCGGCCTCAACCGGCCAGCATCTCGATCGCTGACGCGGAACCAACCCGGGCCGGCCAGCACCTCGGTGCCTCGACCCCGCACCACCAACCGCACCACCCCACCACCCGCAGTCCCGCCGGAACACACCAGTGGAATAATCGCCGGGCCGCGGGTGTCCTACACGGTATGCAGACTCTCACTCTGGCCGCCGGGTGCTTCTGGTGCCTCGACGCCGTCTACCGCCGCACCCGCGGCGTGACCGACGTGACCTCCGGGTACACCGGGGGAGAGGTCGAGGACCCGGACTACTACTCCGTGTGCGCCGGCATCACCGGCCACGCCGAGGCCCTCCAGGTCACCTTCGACGAATCGGTCGTCCCCGCCGAGGTGATCCTCGGCCAGTTCTTCACCGGCCACGACCCCACCTCGCTCAACCGGCAGGGCAACGACGTCGGCACCCAGTACCGCTCCGCGATGTTCTACCGCGACGAGGACGAGCGCGCCCGCTTCGCCGCCGCTATCGAACACGCCCAGGAGCTCTTCGACCAGCCCATCGTCACCACCCTCGAACCCCTCGGCACCTTCTACCCCGCCGAGGAGGTCCACCAGGACTTCTACACCCGCAACCCGTACAACGGCTACTGCACGTACATCATCGACCCCAAGCTCGCCCGAGCCCGCGCCGGGTTCGCGGAGTGGATGTCGTGAAGCACTTCGAGGACCCCGTGCTCCAGGCCATGGCCTCGCGCCGCTCGGTGTCGAAGGTCGGCCAGCACACCCCCACGGACGCCGAGATCGCCCGGCTGCTCGCCGCCGTCACCCCGGTGGCCGATCACAAGGCGCTGCGTCCCTGGCGGCTCCTGCTGCTGCGCGGCGACGACCGCCTGCGCCTGGGTGAGGCCCTCGACACCGCCTCCGGCGCCGAGCGCGCCCCCCGCGAGGTCAACCCCAAGCCCCTGCGCGCCGAACTCCTCATCGCCGTCATCGCCTCACCCACCGAACACCCCAAGGTCCCCGCCTGGGAGCAGCACGCCACCGCCGCGGGCGCCGCCCACCTCCTCGAGCTCGCCCTGTGGCAGGCCGGCTGGGGCGTCATGTGGCGCTCCGGACGGGAGGCCAACGCACCGGCCGTCCGCGCCCTCCACGGCCTGACCGACTCCGAGCTCCTCATGGGCTGGCTCTACGTCGGCGACATCGACCCCGCCTTCCGCGAGAAGCTCGCCGCCTCCAACCGGCCCCCGCTCGACCCGGCCCCGTTCCTCGGCCGCCTCCCGGACCCGACGCCGAGGTGACCCGCACCCGCCCGGACACCGCCGCCCCGGGGGCGAAGCTCCCCGCCGACATCTGGGTGCTCGTCTCCGCGGCCTTCATCGTCGCCATCGGCTACGGGATCATCGCCCCCGTCCTGCCCCAGTTCGCCGAATCCTTCGGCCTCGGTGTGACCGCCGCGACGATCGTCGTGAGCTCCTTCGCGTTCTTCCGGCTGATCTCCGCACCCGCCGGCGGGCGCCTGGTCAACCGCCTGGGGGAGCGGCCCGTCTACGTCACCGGCCTCCTCATCGTCGCCACCTCGACCTTCGGCGTCGCCCTCGCCCAGAGCTACTGGCAGCTCCTCCTGTTCCGCGCGCTCGGCGGGCTCGGCTCGACGATGTTCACCGTGTCCGCGATGGCGCTCATCATCCGCCTCGCCCCGCCCACCGCCCGGGCGCGCGCCGCCGGCCGCTACGCCACCGCCTTCCTGCTCGGCAACATCGCCGGCCCCGTCGTCGGCGGCCTCATGGCCGGGTGGGGGATGCGCGTGCCCTTCCTCGTCTACGCCGCCGCCCTCGTCGCCGCCGCGGCCGTCGTGTACTTCCGGCTCGGCCGCAACGAACGCCTCCTCGCCGCCGAACAGGCTGCCCAGGACCAGGACGACCACGAGCCGGCAGACCGGGGCCTGGTCACCGACGGCGGGGATACCGGGACCGCCGCCGAGGCGCCCGCAGCACCTCAGCCCGCCCCGAGTGCCGCCGAGCCCACCGCACCGGCCGAGCCCGCCCCCGACCGCTCGGTCATGCGTTTCCGCGAGGCCTGGCGGGACTCCGCCTACCGGGCAGCGCTCGTCTCCGGGGCCGCCCACGGCTGGACGTCCATGGGCATCCGGGTCGCGATCTACCCGCTCTTCGCCCTCCACGTCCTCGGCGCGGGAGCTGGGGTGTCCGGACTCGCGCTCACCGTGTTCGCCCTCGGCAACACCGTCGCCGTCGCCGCGGTGGGCCGCTGGGCCGACCGCCTGGGCCGCCGCCCGTTCATCCTCACCGGCCTGCTCATCATGGGCGTGAGCACGATCGCCCTCGGCTTCTCCGGCAGCGTCGCGGTGTTCTTCGTCCTGTCCGCGATCGCCGGGATCGGCGCCGGCCTGCTCAACCCGTCCCAGCAGGCCGTGGTCGCCGACGTCGTCGGACCCCACCGCGCCGGCGGCGTCGTCCTCTCGCGCTACCAGATGGCGATGGACACCGGAGCGATCTTCGGGCCGATCATCGCCGGCCTCCTCGCCGAATCACTCGGCTACTCCGCAGCCTTCGCGGTGTCCGGCGCGGCGGTCCTCCTCGCGTTCGGCGCCTGGCTCTCCGGACGGGAGACGCTGCCGTCCCGCGAGGACGGGTCCCAGCCGGCCCAGCGGTAAGAGCCCACCGCCTCGCGCCCGGCCCGCGAGAGCGCACCGTTGTCGGCCGAGCTGCGGGAGCCACCGCCTCGCGCCCGGCCCGCGCTCACGTCCCGCGACACCCCGCCGCCGGGTGGGGAAACCCCGACCCGGATCCGGGGAGAACCCTGAGCGCCCCCGCACGCACCGACTCCTAGGATGGTGGGGACCCACCTCCCGGACGAAGGACCTCCCCCTGTGAACCAGCTGACATTCATCAGCCTGAAGAACCGGGCGCTCATCGCGCTGATCTCCGTGTGCGCGGTGATCTTCGGCGTCATCGGGGCCGGCGCCCTCAAACAGGAGCTCTTCCCCTCCTTCGAGCTCCCGCAGTCGTTCATCTCCGCCCAGTACGAGGGCGCCTCGCCCGAGGCCGTGGAATCCGAGGTCGTCGAACCCCTCGAAGCTGCGCTCAACGGCGTCGAGGAGGTCGAATCGGTGTCCTCGGTGTCGTCGACCGGCTCCGCCCAGATCACCGTCGAGACCGCCTATGGCACGAGCTCCGACGACATCGTCCGCTCCCTCCAGCGCGCCGTGTCCCAGGTCGAGTCCCAGCTGCCCGACGGGGTCGAGCCCACGGTGATGTCCGGTGGGCTCGACGACTTCCCGATCATCGTCTTCTCCGTCACCGGCGGGGAGGACACCGACCAGCTCGCCGCCGACCTCGAGGACATCGCGGTCCCGGAGCTGCGCGACATCGAGGGCGTCCGGCAGGTCGAGGTCGCCGGCGACCTCCCGCAGGAGGTCGCGATCACCGTCCGCGAGGACGACCTCGAGGACGAGGGGGTGTCCGTCGACCAGCTCGCCTCGATCCTCCAGGCCAACGGCGTGCCCACCTCGGCCGGTGCGCTCGAGACCGGCGAGGGGTCCGCCCCTGTGGAGATCGGCACCCGGATCCGCAGCGTCGAGGCGATCGCCGACATCGCTCTCGCCGGACCCGACGGCCCCGTGCTCGTCCGCGACGTCGCTGACGTCGAGCTCCGCGACGAGGAGGCCACCTCGATCTCCCGCACGAACGGCGAGCCCTCGCTCACCCTCTCGGTGTCGAAGAAGCCGGACGCGAACACCGTGGAGATCTCCAACGCCGTGATCGCCGCGCTGCCAGAGATCACCGACACCATGGGCGGCGACGTCGAGTTCGTCACGGTGTTCGACCAGGCGCCGTTCATCGAGCAGTCCATCGAGGACCTCATGACCGAGGGTCTGCTGGGCCTCGTGTTCGCCGTCGTCGTCATCCTCGTCTTCCTCTTCAGCGTCCGCGCGACGATCATCACCGCGATCTCCATCCCCCTCTCGCTGCTCGTCACCCTCATCGGCCTGTGGCTGGGCGGGTACACGCTCAACATGCTCACCCTCGGAGCGCTGACGATCTCGATCGGCCGCGTCGTCGACGACTCGATCGTCGTCATCGAATCGATCCGCCGCCGCCACTCCCTGGGCGGCTCGAAGTTCTCCAACATCCTCGCCGCCGTCGGCGAGGTCGCCGGCGCCATCACCGCCTCGACCCTCACCGCGGTCGCCGTGTTCCTCCCGCTCGTCTTCGTCTCCGGGCAGACCGGCGAGCTGTTCCGGCCGTTCGCGATGACCGCGACGATCGCGCTGCTGAGCTCGCTGCTCGTCGCGCTCACCATCGTCCCCGTCCTCGCCTACTGGTTCCTCCGGGCCCGCGAGAGCCGGGTCAGGCTCACCCGGGAGCAGAAGGCCCGCGTGAAGTCCGACCGGAAGTCCGCGCTCGCGGAATGGAAGGCCGAGCGGAAGGCCGCCCGCTCCCGTGAGGTCGACGTCGAGAACCCGTCGGGTCGGCACTCGACGTCCGAGCTGCCCATCGTCGGCCCGCGGACCGACGACGAGGCCGCCGAGGTCGACGAGCTCGCGAGCCTCAAGTCGCCGGTCACCCGTCTGCAGAAGACGTACCTCCCGGTCATCGGGTTCACCACCCGGCACCCGGTGATCACCGTCGTCGCCTCGCTCCTCGTCCTCGTCGCGACCTTCGCGATGACCCCGCTGCTCAAGACCGAGCTGTTCGGCGACACCGGAGAGGACAGCGTCCAGGTCATGCAGACCTTCGAGCCGGGCACCGAGCTCGAACAGGCCGGCAGGGACGCCGAACCGGTCGAGCAGGTCATCGCCGACCACCCCGACGTCGAGTCCTACCAGCTCTCGATCGGCGGCGACCTCGCGTTCGGCGGCGGTGCGACGACCGGCAACTACTTCGTCAACATCGCCCCCGGCACCGACACCGGTGCGTTCGGCACCGAGCTCCAGGAGCAGCTCGACGAGCTCACCGATGTGGGCGACGTCGAGGTGCTCGCCGGCGGCACCATGCCCGGTGGCTCGACGATCGACGTCACCCTCACCGCGAACGACCCCGACGAGCTCGAAGCCGGCGCCGAGGCGCTCACCACGGAGCTCGAGGACCTCGCCGAGGTGCAGTCGGTGTCGACCGACCTCGAGGCCGTGCAGCCGATCATCGAGGTCGACATCGACCGCGAGGAGGCCGCGGACAACGGCCTGTCGGAGTCCGAGATCGGCAGCCTCGTCGCACGGGCGATGCGCGGCCAGCAGCTCGGCGACGTCGTGCTCGACAACATCTCCCACCGCGTGCTCCTCTACGACGGGAACG
This sequence comes from Brevibacterium sp. NPDC049920, assembly GCF_040656435.1. Lineage (NCBI taxonomy): Bacteria > Bacillati > Actinomycetota > Actinomycetes > Micrococcales > Brevibacteriaceae > Brevibacterium > Brevibacterium sp. NPDC049920. The sequence goes on along the minus strand of NZ_JBFAMF010000001.1, from coordinate 210,735 downwards.
TCGAGACGGTCGAGGAGCTCCGCGACTTCGAGATCACCTTGCCTGCGCAGCCGGCCGCAGCTCCCGCTCCGGCAGCCCCCGCACCCGGCGGTCCCGAGGGTGGGGCCGGCGGCCAGGCACCGGGGGGTCAGGCTCCCGGCGGCGGGGCGCAGGCACCCGGCGGTGCTCCCGCTGTGCCGGCCCCGGAACCGGAGCCGGAGACGATCACCCTCGACGAGGTTGCCGACGTCAACGAGGTCATGACCGCGCCGACGATCACCCACTCCGACGGTCTGCGCTCGGTCACGGTGAGCGTCACCCCGGCCGGCGACGACCTCGGCGCGGCGAGCACCGCGGTCACCGGTGCTCTCGACTCCGCCGAACTGCCCGACGCGGTGAGCGCGGACATCGGCGGTGCGACCGCGGAGCAGACCGAGGCGTTCACCCAGCTGGGCCTCGCGATGCTCGCCGCCGTGCTCATCGTGTTCGTCATCCTCGTCGCGACCTTCAAGTCGCTGCTCCAGCCGCTCATCCTCCTCGTGTCGATCCCGTTCGCCGCGACCGGGTCGATCGGGCTGCTGCTGCTCACCGACACCCCGCTCGGCCTCACCGCGATGATCGGTCTGCTCATGCTCATCGGCATCGTCGTGACGAACGCGATCGTCCTCATCGACCTCATCAACCACTTCCGCGCCCGCGGGGTGCCGCTGCGCACCGCGGTGGTCCAGGGGTCGCGCCTGCGCTACCGGCCGATCCTCATGACGGCGGCGGCGACGATCTTCGCGCTCGTCCCCATGGCGCTCGGCCTCACCGGCGGCGGCGTGTTCATCTCGAAGCCGCTCGCGATCACCGTGATCGGCGGCCTGGTGAGCTCGACGATCCTCACGCTCGTCCTCGTCCCCGTGCTCTACCAGCTCCTCGAGGGCATCAAGGAGCGCCGGGCGGAGAAGCGGGCGATCACCGAGATGGCGCGCGGCCGGGTCATCGACGAGGCCGAGGCGGCCGAGGACTCCCGCCGCGAGGCCGAGCGCTCCGAGCGGATCCGCGCCGAGGCCGCCGCGAGCGGGGGCGGTGCGAGCGCCGACAGCGGGAGCGATGACCGCGTGAACGGTGACGCGGGTGGGACCGACTCGGCTGAGCCGGGTCCCGCCGCTGAGCGGTGACACCGGTGGTCGAGCGCCTCGGGCGGCCGCGCTGGGGGTGGGAGCTCACGCTCGTCGCCGCGCTCGCGCTCGGCCAGTCGGCGGTGTACGCGCTCGTCCGGCTCATCGACATCTCCACCCGCGGACCGCTCACCGAGACCCAGGCCCGGCTCAACGTCGAGGCATCCCCGCGGCCGTGGTTCGACCTCGTGTACCAGCTCCTCGGCATCGGGTTCGCGCTCGTGCCGGTGCTCCTCGTCCTGTTCCTCCTCAACCGCGACCGGGTGTGGGCGGCCACCGGTGCCGACCTCGGCGGCGGGCCAGTTGCCCTGCGGGGGCTCGGCTTCCGAGGGAGCCGGAAGGCGGACGCCGTGCGCGGTGAAGGCGCGGCGGATGTCCGGCCGGCGCTCCAGCGGATCGGGTTCGACCTCCGGCGTCCCGGCTGGGACCTCGGGACGGGAACGCTGCTCTTCCTCGTCATCGGGATCGGCACGCTCGGCGTCTACGCGACCGGCAGGGCGCTCGGGCTCACCGCCGAGATCCTGCCGAACAACCTCCAGGCCTACTGGTGGACGGTGCCGGTGCTCCTGCTTTCCGCGGCGAAGAACGGCATCCTCGAGGAGGTGCTGCTCTTGGGCTACGGCGTCGACCGGCTCGAGAAGCTTCGGCTGGGGCCGTGGGCGATCATCATCGGGCTCGCCCTCTTCCGCGCCTCGTACCACCTGTACCAGGGGGTCGGGCCGTTCGTCGGCAACGTCCTCATGGGGCTGCTGTTCGGCTGGCTCTACCTGCGGTGGCGGCGTGTCATGCCGTTCGTCGTCGCCCACACCCTCATCGACGCCGTGGGCTTCCTCGCGCCGGGCATCCTCGCCGCCGTCGACCCGCTCTGAGAGCGCCGGCCGCTCAGAGGGTGATGGGGCCCCGGGGGGTCTCGAAGGTCACCGACATCAGCCCCGGGGTGCCGTGCGGGGCGGTCCAGGCGATGCTGATCTCCGGGATCGGCTTGGGCTCGTCGGTTCCCAGCCACTCGCGCAGCCGGTCGCGGTCGCCGGCGATCTCGAGTGCGGAGATCGTCACGCCGGACTCCGCGCCGCGCGCCGAGGGGTGCTGGGTTGCGGGGGAGAGCCAGTGGATGAAGAACGGCAGCTGAGGGTCGGCGATGAGGCCCTTGACGCCGATCTGCTTCCACAGGAGCTCGACGCCGTCATCGGGAGTGCGGTTTCCGTCGACGGCCTTGCGCTCGAGGCGGTCCTCGACGGGGGCGAGGTCGCTCACCGACACGCACCAGCCCATCCAGCCGCCGCCGAGCTCGCTGCGGGCGCGCACGGCCTGGCCGAAAGGGGTGCTCAGCGCGGCGGGGTGCTCGAGGGCTTCGACGACCTCGAGGTAGTGCCCGTCGGCGAGCGGGAAGATGAGGTTGCGGGTGCCGAACCGCGGGTGGACGCCGCCGTCGTACGGTTCGATCCCGAGCTTCTCGGAGATCCGGGCCGCGGTGGCCTGCAGACCGTCGTGTTCGCTGGCGAAGGAGACATGATCGAGATGCATGCCACGAGAATCCCATATCGCCGCCGCGTCTGTGAGTTAGGTCACCCTAACTTGTTTTCTGTGGCGCGCGTCACTCTCTCGCGCGTGCGGCGGAGCACCTGCACCCGGCTGATCCCTGAATACGACTGAGGTGTCGATCCAGTGCGGATTCCCGTGCGGAACCGTACTGGATCGACACCTCAGCGGAGGAGCGGGAGCGCGGCAGGCGCCCGGCCGGAAACCCGACTCGACTCGCCGCTGCGCGCGGGGACCTCAGCTCACTCGACGTCGCGGCCCTGGCGGCCTTCGCGGTCGTCGGGCTCGGAGGGCTCGCCGGCGGCCTGGAAGCGCTCGAGCGAGGCCTTGACCTCCGCCTCGGCCTCCTCGCGGCCCACCCAGTTCGAGCCCTTGACGAACTTGTTCGGCTCGAGGTCTTTGTAGTGGACGAAGAAGTGCTCGATCGCGTCGCGGGTGAAGGAGTCGACGTCGTCGATGTCCTGGATCGCGTCCCAGCGGGGATCGCCGGCGACCACGGCGAGGACCTTGTCGTCGCCCCCGGCCTCGTCGGTCATCTTGAACATGCCGATCGGGCGGACGTCCACGCCGCAGCCCGGGAACACCGACTCGGTGAGCAGCACCATGACGTCGAGCGGGTCGCCGTCGAGGCCGAGGGTGTCCTCGAAGTACCCGTAGTCCGTGGGGTAGGCCATCGAGGTGTAGAGGTAGCGGTCGAGCTTGACGTGACCGGTCTCGTGGTCGACCTCGTACTTGTTGCGCGAACCCTTGGGGATTTCGACGGTGGCGAGCAGTTCCATGCGGACTCCTAGAAATGATGTGCGAACGGGGTGCACGACGTGCTGTGTGCGGCGCCACGAGCATTGTGCGACTCCACTAGCATAATGAAGGGCGAGCCGCGGCCCGCAATCGGTCCACGCGCCGCGCACCGCGTCATCACAGCGGCGCAGGGCCGGTACTGTTCCCGAGGCGCCAGCCGGGACCACCCGGCCCGCACCACCGCACATCGCACCACTGCACACGACAGGACAGGACGGTCACGTGGAGGACACCCGAGGCAGCCGCCGCGACGCCCGGCGCCGCGACCGGCGCCGTTCGCGTGCCCTGCCGCTCACCGCCGGCGCCCTGGCTCTGGCGCTCGTGGGCTACGGGACCGCCGACGCCTTCGACGTGGCCCCCGGAATCCTCACCCTCGACCCGCCGATCACCGTCCAGGCGCTGCCGAAGCCCGAGGCCGAGGCGGCCCCCGCCGAACCGGTGAGCCCTCTGCCGGAGTCCGCCCCGATCCCGCAGGACCTCGCCTCGCGCATCGATCCGATCCTCGACCAGGACGGGATGACCGGCGGGATGAGCATCGACATCCGCGACGCGATGACCGACGAGGTGCTCTACACGGCGGACGAGAACAGCGCCAAGACCCCGGCCTCCGTCACCAAGGTCCTCACCGCGGCCGCCGCGCTCGGCACGATCGGCGCCGACACCCGCTTCCGCACCGAGACCCGCCTCTCGGGCCAGTCCGACGCCGGCGCCACCGTGCACCTCGTGGGCGGGGGAGACGTGCTGCTGGGCACCGGGGAGTCGAAGCCCGACGGCGTCATGGGCCACGCCGGGCTCGGCACGCTCGCCGCGGACACCGCCGCCGCCCTCAGCGAGGCCGGTATCGACACCGTCACCGTCGCCGCCGACCTCTCCCGCTACTCCGGGCCCGCGTTCAACCCCGGCTGGGACCGCGCGGACATCGGCAACGGCTACATCTCACCCATCGAACCCCTCATGACCGATTCCGGGCTCACCTCCACCCAGCGCGGCACCCCCCGCCAGGAGGACCCGGCGCAGGTCGCGCTCGACGCCTTCGCCGCAGCCCTCGAAGGCCATGGCATCGCCGTCGACACCGCCGCACCCGCTCCTGCACCCGAGGGCGCCACGGACCTCGCGTTCGTCGAGTCCGCGCCCGTCGCCGGGGTGGTGCGCCACCTCATGCTCGCCAGCGACAACGTCGTGTCCGAGGCGATCGGCCGGGAGGTCGCGCTCGCCCTCGGCCGCCCCGGGGCCGCCGCCGAGGCGCCCGCCGCGGTCATCGACGCGCTCGCCGCCCAGCAGCTCGACACCGGTTCGATCGAGCTCTCCGACACCTCCGGACTCGACTACGCGAACCGGATCTCCGCGCACGACCTCACGACGATCCTCCAGGAGGCCGCCTCCACCGACGGCGACCTCTCCCTCCTCCTGCCGAGCATGCCGGTGGGCGGGCTGTCCGGCACCCTGTTCGACCGCTACCTCGACGAGGACACCCGGGACGCCGCCGGGAAGGTGTCGGCGAAGACCGGCACCCTGCGCACCGTGACCTCGCTCGCCGGCTCCGTGCTCACCGCCGACGGCCGGCTCATCGTGTTCTCGATCCTCGCCGACGACCTCGACCCCGGCACCGCCGGCCGCGCCCGGCAGGTCGTCGACGAGGCGGTCACCGCGATCGCCGACTGCGGGTGCCCGTGAACCTCATCTCCGTCCCCGCCGTCATCGCTGCCGCCCGCGAGCTCATGCCGCCCGGCGCGCTGCCGGACCCCGCCGAGGCGCGCGCCCTCGTCCACGACCTCCGCGAGGCGGCGGAGACCTCGACCGACCTCGTCCTCGACGCGATGCGCCTGGCGCCCGCGGTGGAGGACGCCGCCCGGGCGCGCCTGGCTGCCGGGGAGACCCGCGTGGTCGACCGGCTCGGCTGGGTGCAGGCCAACGCGGAGACCTTTGCGAGCCTTCTCTCCGGCGCGCAGCCGGGCGAGTCCGGCGGGGCGCGGGAGCGCGGCACGGCGCACGGAGGAGTGCCCACGCCGGGCGGCACCGCCGGGACCGGACCCAGCGACTCGCGTGGAACCGGGCCCGAGGGTTCGCGCGGGACCGTGCCCCAGGGTTCGCACAGCCCCGGCATGCTCCGGCGGCTGCGCGATCGTTCGGCGCGGACCACGGCCTCGGTGGAGCTCGGCGGGGCGCTCGCGCTCGTCGGCTCCCGGGTGCTCGGCCAGTTCGACCCCTTCGCCGGGGAAGCCGGGGTGCTCTACCTCGTCGCCCCGAGCGTGTGGGAAGTCGAGCACGCCCTCGACGTCCCGCCGCGCGACTTCCGGCTCTGGGTCGCCCTCCACGAGCGCACCCACCACGTCCAGTTCGCCGCCGCGCCCTGGCTCGCCGATCACCTGCGCTCCCGGATCGACGGACTGCTGAACCCGCTGCTCGGCGCCGAGGCCGGCGACGGGTTCCTCGACAGCCTGCGCGCCCTGCCGGATGCGCTGCGCGAGGGCGAGAGCCTCCTCGACGCGGTCGTCGGACCGGAGCAGGCCGCCGCGGTCGAGGAGATCGGCGCCCTCATGAGCCTCCTCGAAGGCCACGCCGACGTCCTCATGGACACCGTCGGCCGGAAGGTCATCCCGCGCGTGGGCCGGATCCGCCGGGCCTTCGACGCGCGGAGGCGTTCGGCCACCGGGATCCGCGCGATCGTCTCCACGCTGCTCGGCATCGACGAGAAGATCGCCCAGTACGCCCGCGGTGCCGCGTTCGTCCGCGCCGTCGTCCGCGATCGCGGCCACGACGGGCTCGCCGCCGTGTGGGAGGCCCCCGAGCTCCTGCCGAGCGCGGCGGAGATCGCCGAGCCCGCACTCTGGCTCGCCCGCGTGCCCCGCCCCGGCGACGCCTGAGGCTGCTCCGATGGCAGGACCACGGCCGAGGCGGCGGCGATGACGGGACCGGCAGGATGACCGGGTCGGCAGGGAGTCGACTGCCGCGCCTGGACCGGGCGACCGCGGAGATCCGCAACGCGGTGCGCGCCCTGCTCGCCGAGGCGCCCGCCGACTCACCGGATCACCCCGCCGTCGCGGCCCCGGCCCCGCCGCACGAGCAGGAGCCCGCACCGGAGTTCGTCCTCGCGGTGTCCGGGGGAGCGGACTCGATGGCGCTCGCCGCCGCCTGCGCCCACCTCGGCACCCGCCCGGACCCGGGACCGAGCCTCCGCTCAGGAGCTGGCACCGCTGTCGGCACCCGCCCGGACCCGGGACCGAACTCCGCACCAGCAGCACCCGCTCCCCGCTTCCACGCCGTCGTCGTCGACCATGGCCTCCAGGACGGCTCCGCCGCGAACGCCGCCGCAGTCGTCGAGCGCCTCACCGGCCTCGGCCTGTCCGCGGAGTCCGTGCGCGTCGCCGTCGACCCCGCTCACGGCGGCATCGAGGCCGCCGCCCGCACCGCCCGCTACACCGCCCTCGAACGCATCCGCACCAGCCGCGGAGCGGCGGCGATCCTCACCGGGCACACCCGCGACGACCAGGCCGAGACCGTGCTCCTCGGGCTGCTGCGCGGCTCCGGCGCCCGGTCCCTGGCCGGCATGCGGCCCCGCTCCGGGTACCTGTGGCGGCCGCTCCTCGACATCACCCGCGCACAGACCCGGGCCTCCTGCGCCGCCTCCGGCATCCCCGTATGGGAGGACCCGATGAACGCCGACCCCCGGTTCGCGCGGGTCCGCGCCCGCACCCGCGTCCTGCCCGTGCTCGAGGCCGAGCTCGGCCCCGGCGCCGCCCGCGCGCTCGCCCGCACCGCCGCCCTCCTCGCCGCCGACTCCGACGCACTCGAGGCGCAGGCGGCGGCCGCCCGCCCGGCCCATACCTCGGGCCCGGAGGTGCACGCGAGCGCTGCCGGACTCCCGCAGGCGGTGCGCACCCGGGTGCTGCGCGACTGGCTGCGCGAGCACGCCGGCACCGCGCAGGAGGTCGGCGCCCACCACGTCGAGGCGGTCGACGATCTGCTCACCGGGCGGCGCCGCGGCGCGGTCTCGGTGCCCGGCGCCGCGGAGGTGCGGCGGACCGCCGGCGGAGGGCTGATCTTCACCCTGCTCGGCCTGCCGGCCCCCACCGGTTCTGGGATACGCTGAGACCGGACCCCGAGCATCGCGCACAGCACCGAGGAGCTGACACAGTGGATCAGAACGACCTGGGCACCGACATCGAGAAGGTGCTGGTGACCGAAGCGCAGATCGCGCACCGCCTCACCGAGATGGCCTCCGACATCGACCGCGATTACCAGGGCAGGGACGTGCTCCTCGTCGGCGTGCTCAAGGGTGCCGTCATGGTCATGGCCGACCTCGCCCGCGCACTCCACTCCCCGGTCCGGATGGACTGGATGGCCGTGTCCTCCTACGGCTCGGGCACCAAGTCCTCCGGCGTCGTGCGGATCCTCAAGGACCTCGACACCGACCTCAAGGACCAGCACGTGCTCATCGTCGAGGACATCATCGACTCCGGCCTCACCCTGTCGTGGCTGCTGTCGAACCTCCGCTCCCGCGGCGCGGCCTCGGTGGAGATCTGCACGCTGCTGCGCAAGCCGGAGGCCGTCAAGGTCGAGCTCGACGTGCGCTACGTGGGCTTCGACGTGCCCAACGAGTTCGTCATCGGCTACGGCCTCGACTACGCCGAGCGCTACCGCAACGTCCCCTTCGTCGCGACGCTCGCCCCGCACGTCTACCAGTGACCCGCCGCGGCCGCGAGCCGCGGCACGAGGCCGAGGCGCGAGGCCGAGGCACGGTGCCGAGGCGCGGGCGCCTCGGCACCGGTGGCCCACCGGCGCTGCGGTCCGCCGCCACCTGGCGGCTCCAGCCCTTCCGCTCCGTCACAGGGATTCCCAACCCACTCGGGTAGGCTGACCGTGCTCCGAACCGATCCGTCTGCCTGAGAGGACCCATGGCCGAGACCAAGAAGAGCGGCACCGACGTCAAGAAGCTGGCGCGCGGGCCGCTGATATGGATCATCCTGGCCATCATCATCGTGTCCTTCGGCACCATGCTGCTGTCCGGTGGCGGGTTCCAGCGGATCGACACCGATCAGGGGCTCAAGCTGCTCTCCGACGGCAAGGTCGAGCAGGCGAAGATCGTCGACAACGACCAGCGCGTCGACCTCGTTCTCACCGAGGACTTCACCGTCGACGACCGCGAGTACGGCACGCAGGTGCAGTTCTACTACGTCGAACCCCGCGGCGAGGCCGTCGTCGAGGCCGTGGAGCAGGCCGCCCCGGAGCAGGGCTACACCGACGAGGTGCCCCGCCAGTCGTGGCTCACCACCCTGCTGCTCAACATCGTCCCCTTCATCATCATCATCGCGATCTTCTGGTTCCTCGTGTCCCAGATGGGCGGCGGCGGCAAGATCATGAGCTTCGGGAAGTCCCGCGCCAAGCTCGTCAACAAGGAGAACCCGGACGTCACCTTCGCCGACGTCGCCGGCGTCGACGAGGCCCTCGAGGAGCTCGAGGAGATCAAGGAGTTCCTCGCCGAGCCGAAGAAGTTCCAGGACGTCGGGGCGAAGATCCCCAAGGGCGTCCTCCTCTACGGCTCCCCGGGCACCGGCAAGACCCTGCTCGCGCGCGCCGTCGCCGGCGAGGCCGGGGTCCCGTTCTACTCGATCTCCGGCTCCGACTTCGTCGAGATGTACGTCGGTGTGGGCGCCTCCCGCGTGCGCGACCTGTTCGAGCAGGCGAAGAACAACTCGCCGTGCATCATCTTCATCGACGAGATCGACGCCGTCGGCCGCCAGCGCGGCGCCGGCATGGGCGGCGGGCACGACGAGCGCGAGCAGACCCTCAACCAGCTCCTCGTCGAGATGGACGGCTTCGACGCGACGAGCAACGTCATCCTCATCGCCGCGACCAACCGCCCCGACGTCCTCGACCCCGCGCTGCTGCGCCCGGGCCGCTTCGACCGCCAGATCTCCGTCGAGGCCCCGGACATGAAGGGCCGCCAGCACATCCTCGAGGTCCACTCCCGCGGCAAGCCGCTGGCCCCCGACGTCGACCTCGGGATGGTCGCCAAGCGCACGCCCGGGTTCTCCGGCGCGGACCTGGCCAACGTCCTCAATGAGGCCGCGCTGCTCACCGCGCGGATGAACAGGACCGTCATCGACAAGTACGCCGTCGACGAGGCGATCGACCGCGTCATCGCCGGCCCGCAGAAGCGCACCCGGCTGATGAACGACAAGGAGCGGCTCGTCACCGCCTACCACGAGGGCGGGCACGCGCTCGTCGCCGCGGCGATGAACCAGACCGACCCCGTCACCAAGGTCACGATCCTGCCGCGCGGCCGGGCCCTGGGCTACACCATGGTCATGCCGACGGAGGACAAGTACTCGACCACCCGCAACGAGCTGCTCGACCAGCTCGCCTACGCGATGGGCGGCCGGGTGGCCGAGGAGATCGTCTTCCACGACCCGACCACCGGGGCGAGCAACGACATCGAGAAGGCGACCGGGATCGCGCGGAAGATGGTCACGCAGTACGGCATGAGCGAGAAGGTCGGCATGGTCAAGGTCGGCGAGGACAACTCCGAGCCGTTCGCCGGCAAGGGCTACGGCCACGGCGTCGACTACTCCGAGGACACCATCAGGGTCATCGACTCCGAGGTCCGCAGCCTCATCGACGAAGCCCACGCCGACGCCTACTGGGCGCTGACGACCAACCGCGACGTCCTCGACGCGCTCGCCCACGAGCTGCTCGAGAAGGAGACGCTCGACCAGCACGAGCTCGCCGCGATCTTCGCCCCCGTCACCAAGCGCCCCGTGCGCGAGGTGTGGCTCGCCAACGACGACCGCCCGGTGTCCGAGCGCGGCCCCATCCCGATCCCGGAGCGCCGCCTCAACCCCTTCGAGCCCGAGGTCATGGCCGGCGGCTCGCACGCGCCGGGTGCCGGAAGCCCGGGTGCCGGTGGTCAGGGCGGCCCCGGTCCCGACGGGCCGGGCGCCCCGGGTGCCGGCGGTCAGCCGCCGGTGCAGCCGGGCCCGACCCCGCCGGGCGCCGGCCCGCAGCCCCCGCACGAGGGCCACGGCGGCGTGCCCCCGCAGGGCCCGACCCAGCCCCCGGAGAGCGGACCCCAGGGCCCGGTGCACTGACATGGTCGACCAGCCGCGCATCGAGGCCGCCGTGCGGGAGATCCTCGCCGCGATCGGCGAGGATCCCGACCGCGACGGCCTCAAGGGCACCCCGGCCCGCGTCGCCCGCGCCTACGAGGAGATCTTCTCCGGCCTCGGCCGCGACGCCGCCGAGGTGCTCGGCGTGCACTTCGACGTCGGCTACGACGAGATGGTGCTCGTCCGCAACATCGAGATGTACTCCACCTGCGAGCACCACCTCGTGCCCTTCCACGGTGTGGCCCACATCGGCTACATCCCGGGCACCGACGGGTACGTCACCGGGCTGTCCAAGCTCGCCCGGCTCGTCGACATCTACGCCCGCCGCCCGCAGGTGCAGGAGCGGCTCACCGCGCAGATCGCCGACGCGATGGTCACCCACCTCAACCCCGCCGGTGTCATCGTCGTCGTCGAGGCCGAGCACCTGTGCATGTCGATGCGCGGCGTGCAGCGCCCCGGCGCCTCGACGATCACCTCCGCGGTGCGCGGCCAGCTGCGCGACGGGGCCTCCCGCGCCGAGGCCATGAGCCTGATCCTGGGGAAGTGAGCCGATGCGGACGCAGATCATGGGCGTGCTCAACGTCACCGCGGACTCGTTCTCCGACGGCGGCCGCTGGCTCGACTTCGACCAGGCGGTCGGCCACGGCATCGCGCTGCTCGAGGCCGGCGCGGACATCATCGACATCGGCGGGGAGTCCACCCGCCCCGGCTCCGTCCGGGTGCCCGAGGACGAGGAGCTCGCCCGCGTCGTCCCCGTCACCCGCGAGCTCGCCCGGCAGGGTGCGGTGATCAGCGTCGACACCATGCGCGCCGCCGTCGCCCGGGCCGCACTCGACGCCGGCGCCCGCATCATCAACGACGTCTCCGCCGGGCTCACCGACCCCGCGATGCTCGGCGTGGCCGCCGAATCCGGCGCCCCCATCGTTCTCATGCACTGGCGCGGCCTCCTCACCGACGCCCACGCCGAGTACGCCTACGACGACGTCGTCGCCGAGGTGCGCACCGAGCTCAGCGAGCGGATCGACGCCGCGCTCGCCGCCGGGATCGCCGAATCCGACATCATCCTCGACCCCGGCCTGGGGTTCTCGAAGAACGCCGAGCACAACTGGCAGCTCCTCGCCGGCCTCGACGCCTTCACCCGGATGGGCTTCCGGCTGCTCGTCGCCGGCTCCCGCAAGCGCTTCCTCGCCTCCCTGCTCGACCCGCAGGACCCGGCCGGCGTGACGAACACCGACCGGGACTCAGCGACCGCCGCGATCAGCGCCTACTGCGCCCGCGCCGGGGCCTGGGCGGTGCGCGTCCACGAACCGCGCAGCTCCCTCATCGCCGTGCAGGTCGCCGAGGCGCTCGCCGAGCACGCCGCCCGCGCACCCGAGCTGCCGCTCGACCCGGCCGGGGCGGAGGACTCCCCGAGCCCGGAGGCGGCAGTCGGGCCGGGGACCTCCCGCCCGGCCCCCGGCACCCGACCGGACTCCGAGGTCCCCTGATGGACCGGATCCGGCTCACCGGGCTGCGCGCGTTCGGACACCACGGGGTGTTCGACCATGAGCGCACGGACGGGCAGGAGTTCCTTGTCGACCTCGAGGTGCCCGGAGACCTCTCCACGGCCGGGCGCGGCGACGCGCTCGCCGACACCGTCGACTACGGGGTGCTCGCCGAGGAGGCCGTCGCGGTGATCACCGGGGAGCCCTTCGACCTCATCGAGAGCGTGGCGGAGGGGATCGCCCGCCGCTGCCTGGCCCACTGCGCGCAGATCACCGTCACCGTCCACAAGCCGCAGGCCCCGATCCCGCACGCCTTCGCCGACGTGTCCGTCACCGTCACCCGCTCCCGAGGCGCGAGCAGCGCGGGCAGCCGGCCCGCCGGGACCGGTGAGGCGCAGGCCGGGACCGAGAGCGGTGGCGACGCGGCGCGGCAGCGCCCGGCCCGCGCGGTCCTCGCGCTCGGCGCGAACCTCGGCGAGCCGCTCACCGCGCTCCGCACCGCGGTCGCTGCGCTCGAAAGACACCCGCACATCACCGTCACCGCGGCCTCCCACGTGTACCGCACCGCACCCGTCGGCGGGGTCGAGCAGCCCGACTTCCTCAATGCCGCCGTCCTCGTCGACACCGCACTCACCCCGCTCGAACTCCTCGGCGTCGCCCAGGGGATCGAGGTCGCCGCCCACCGCACCCGCGACGTCCGCTGGGGCCCGCGCACCCTCGACATCGACCTCATCCGGTATGCCGCACCGGGTGCCGAGCTCGACGACCCGGCGCAGCAGATGCGCCTCGCGCTGCCCCGCCTCGACCTGCCCCACCCGCGGGCCGCCGAGCGCGCCTTCGTCCTCGCCCCCTGGGAGGAGATCGCCCCCGGCGCTCGGGTGGAGGTCGCCGGTGCGGCCGTCGGCCTCGCCGAGGCGATCGCCCGTGCCGCCGACGCCGGCGGGGTCGAGCGCACCGCGGACACCCTGGGGCCTGCGGTTCCGGAACCGCCCACCTCCCCGGCACCGCAGCCGGCTCCCGGGAGTGAGGAGGCGCGATGAAGCAGACCACCTCCACGCAGCTCTTCAGCTGGGGGTTCGTCGGACTCCTCGCCTCGCTCGCGTTCCACTACGTGTGGGAGTCGCTCGGCCAGGCGCTGCCCGGCCTGCCGTGGCCGGCGATCCTCGGGATGATCGTGCTCTCCCTCGTCCTCCTCGTCCTCGGCTGGCCGATCAAGAAGTGGAACGACGGCGACCGCAGCCGCGACATCGACCACGTCGCCGCCGCTCGCACGGCGATGCTCGCCAAGGCCGCCTCGCTCACCGGGAGCCTGCTCACCGGCTGGTACCTCGGCGCCGCCGCCTACCTGTTCATCAGCGCCGGCGGGGTGCGGGCGAGCGCCGCACTCGGCATGCTGCTCGCCGTCGCCGCCTCGGCGATCCTCATGATCGTAGGGCTCATCGTTGAGTCCTACTGCACCCTGCCACCCGACGACACCGCAGGAGCCGATCCCGCATGACCGACATCGAGTTCGTCCCCGTCAGCCGCAAGCTCATCGGGGTCCACCTCCTGGGACTGCTCATCTGGATGGTCCCGCTTCTCATCCCGATGATCGTGCTCGGCGTGATCTTCGAAGCCGTGCGTCCCTGGATGTGGGCCGCCGCCGCGCTGTGGCTCGTCGTCGTCGTGTGGAGCGCGATCGTCCTCATCCGCCAGGTCGGGCGGCTCGGGTACGCCGAGCGCCCCGACGACCTGCTCATCCGCCGCGGCATCCTCTTCCGCTCGACCACCGTGGTGCCGTTCGGGCGGATGCAGTTCGTCGACGTCAAGTCCGGGCCGATCGAGCGGCTGTTCGGGCTCGCCACCGTCGAGCTCCACACCGCCTCCGCCGCCACCGACGCCTCGATCCCCGGCCTGCCCGCGGCGGAGGCCGAGCGCCTCCGCGACGCGCTCGCCGCCCGCGGCGAGGCCCGGCTCGCAGGGCTGTGATCGCCGATGACCGGAATGCCTGATCCAGGAGCACCCGAGCCGTTGAACCCCGGACCGATGGAGCCCGGGCATGGGACGCCCGACACCGGGTCGACCACCTCCGACTTCACCGAATGGCGGCGGGTCCACCCGCTGACCCCGGCGCTCAAGAGCTGGCTCTTCATCCTCGCCGCGATCGGCGTGCTCCTGGCGCAGAGCCAGCAGTTCCTCCAGGAGCTCGTCACCGGCGGATTCACCGGCTCGGACGGGATCCTCGCCTGGCTGCTCGACCACCCGCTCGTCATCCTTGCGACCCTCGGCGGGCTCATCCTGCTCCTCGCCCTCATCGGGTTCCTCAACTGGCTCGTGTGGCGGCGCACCGGCTACCACATCGACGACGAGGCGATCTACCTGCGCAAGGGCCTGCTCAACCGGCAGCTGCGCACCGCCCGGCTCGACCGGGTGCAGGCGATCGACATCAACCAGCCGCTCGTGCCGCGCCTGTTCGGACTCGCGAAGCTGCGCTTCGACGTCGCCGGCGGCAAGGACTCCTCCGTCGATCTCGAGTTCCTCGGCCGCGACCGCGCCGAGGAGCTCCGGGAGGCGCTCCTCGACCGGGTGCGGGCACTCCGCGCGGCCGAGGACAGCCATCGGGCCGGCGACCCGGCCGGTGGATCCGGGTCGGCTCCCGGTGTCGGTCACGGTCCCGCCGGGACGCTTCCGGACAGTGCCGGCCATCCCGGCGATACGGGCGCCGGCAGCGGAGTCCCCGGCAGCGGCCCCGGAAGCCATCCCGGAGGTGCGGTCGGCCGTGCTGACGGACCGGCGGGCGGACGCGGCCGGGCGAGTGCCGCCTCGGCGCCGGGGGCGAACCTCGGCAGCCGCCTCATGGCACGGATCGAACCGACCGCGGCCGGGGTGATCGGCGACATCGGAGGCACCCTCACCGACGTGCTCCGGCCGTACACCGTGCGGGCGCGCGCCGACGACGACGGCCGGATCCTGCGCATCCCCGCCCACACCGTGCTGCTCTCCGGGCTGCTGTCGACCGGCACCCTCGTGACGCTCGCGTTCGTCCTCGCGGTGCTCGCCGGGTTCGTCGTCCTCGCCGTGATCGGCCGCTGGGAGGCGATCACCGGCAGCATCGTCGCGATCATCCCGCTCTTCGCCGCCGCGTACGGCGTCGTGAAGAAATCCTTCGACGAGTCGAACTTCTCCGTCACCATCACCCGCGACGGGCTCGCCGTGACGCACGGGCTCACCACGACCACGCGCCGCATCATCCCGCTCGACCGGATCCAGGCGGTGCGGCTCTCCCAGCCGCTGCTGTGGCGCTACCCGGACTGGTGGCGGGCCGAGTACACCATCGCCGGGCAGGAGGGGGAGAACACCTCGACGACCCTGCTGCCCGTCGGCTCGCTCGACCAGTGCCTCATGATGCTCGGACTCGTCCTCCCACACCCGCAGGTGCCCGGCGGCCTGAGCGGCCGCGAGCTCATGGTCGAGGCGATGTACGCCGGCCCCGCGCCGGGCGCGGATGCCGAGCCGTCGGATGCTGAGCCGTCGGATGCTGACGGTCCGGGTGCCGATAGTCCGGATGCCGGCGGTCCGGATGCCGGCGGTCCGGGGGTCGAGGCGCTCTTCCACCACCAGGACCGGGCCTCGCGCTGGCTCGACCCGCTGACCTACCGACGCAACGGCTGGGTGCGCACCGGCAGCATGCTCGTCATCCGGTCCGGCCGCCTCGACCGGCGCGTCGACTGCGTGCCGCACGCCCGCGTGCAGTCGATGCGGGTGTTCGCCGGGCCGATCCAGCGTGCGCTCGGACTCGCGAGCGTCGACCTCCACTCCACCGCGGGCCCGGTCAAGCCGCAGGTGAGCCACCAGACGGCGGCGACGGCGGAGGAGTTCTTCTTCGAGCACGCGGAGATCACCCGGCAGGCCCGCGCCGCGCTCGACGCGCACACGGGCGGGCCGGATGTCGTGGAGCCGCACACCGGCGGGCCGGATCCGGTGGAGCCGCATAGCGGAGGGCCGGATCCGGTGGAGCACGGCCCGCTCCGTTAATTGGAGTTATAGACTCCGAATTAGGTACGGTGGACCCATGCAGGTATCCCGGTTCACCGACCTCGGCCTCCGCGCACTCATGATGCTCGCCACGGCCGAGTCCGGGACGCGCATGACCACCGCCGAGCTCGCCCTGCGACTCGAGGCCTCGGAGACGCACCTGGCGAAGGCGATCTCCCGACTGTCCGGGACCGGCGTCATCGCCTCACGGCGCGGGCGCACCGGAGGGCTCACACTCACCGAGGAGGGCCGCACCCGCCCGATCGGCTCGATCGTCCGCGAGCTCGAAGGGGTCGGCGCCGTCGTCGACTGCTCGACCTGCCCGCTGCGGGGGAACTGCCGGCTCAAGAGCGTGCTCGACCGCGCCGAGCAGGCGTTCCTCGCCGTCCTCGACGAGGTCTGCCTCAGCGATCTCGTCGACTCCCCGACCGGACCCGTGCTGCTGACCCTGCTCTCCGGCCCGCCGGGAGACCGCGGGCCTGCGGCGCCGCTGACCGAGCGCGCCGGCCCGGACTGCGGAAGACCGGCAGCGGTGTCGTGATCCCGACCCTGCCCTGCCATGCCCGACCCGATGCCCGCGCACCGACCGCCTCGGGCCCGGCCCGGTCCGATGCCCGGGCACTGACCGCCTCGGGCCCGGTGCCCGCGCGCTCCCCACAGATGTTCCACCAGCTCAGGCATGCCGCCGGCGGCGGTGTGTGAATCCGCAACAGTTCAGGAGAATCCATGAGCACGTCCGACCTCTACCTCGACGAGAAGGAACTCGACTCCATCGGCCTCACCCCGGAGCACGAGGAGATCATCAAGGCGACCCTGCCGCTCGTCGGGTCGAAGATCAACGAGATCACCCCGATCTTCTACTCCCGCATGTTCGAGGCCCACCCCGAGCTCATCGCCGACACCTTCAACCGCGGCAACCAGAAGCAGGGCGCCCAGCAGCGTGCGCTCGCAGCCTCCGTGGCGACCTTCGCCACCATGCTCGTCGACCCCGAGGCCCCGGCCCCGGTCAACCTGCTCTCGCGGATCGGGCACAAGCACGTGTCCCTGGGCATCACCAAGGACCAGTACCAGATCGTCCACGACAACCTCTTCGCCGCGATCGTCGAGGTGCTCGGCGAGGACGTCGTCACCCCGGACGTCGCCGCGGCCTGGGACTCCGTGTACTGGCTCATGGCCGACGTGCTCACCGACTTCGAGTACGACCTCTACCGCTCGGCCCGGGTGGAGCCCGGCGACGTGTTCCGTGCGACCACTGTGGTCGATCGCCGGGACCTGCCCGGCGACATCGTCCACTTCACCGTGCGCGCCGCCGAGGGCTCGGCGGACCTGCCCGGGCACCTCCCGGGCCAGTACGTGTCCGTCGGCGCACGCCTGCCCGACGGTGCCCGCCAGCTGCGCCAGTACTCCCTGGTGCGCGGCGGCAGCGCGGCCGGCGAGCTGTCCTTCGCCGTCAAGCGGATCCGTGCCACGGAGAGCGCCCCCGAGGGCGAGGTGTCCAACTGGCTCGGCGAGAACGTCCAGGTGGGCGACTCCCTCGAGGTCACCCTGCCCTCCGGCGACCTCGTGCTCGACACGCAGGCGACGAACCCGGTCGTGCTGATCTCCGCCGGGATCGGCGTGACCCCGATGCTCGGGATGCTCGACAGCCTGGCCGCGAGCGGTTCCGCCCGCACCGTGGTCGCGCTCCACGCCGACGACTCCGCCGAGGTCGACGCGTTCGGTGCCGCCCGCACCGGGTACGCCGCCGGTCTGGCCGAGGGCTCCGCGATCACCTGGTACGGCACCGGGACCCCCGACGCCGAGCTCCAGGGCGAGGTCCGCGAAGGCCTCATGGACCTCAGTGCGGTCGAGCTGCCGGAGGGCGCGAGCGTCTACATCTGCGGCTCCAACGGGTTCCTCCAGTTCATCAGGACGCAGCTGGACGAGCGCGGCGTCGCCGCCGCCGACGTCCACTACGAGCTGTTCGCTCCGAACGACTGGCTGCTCGACGCCTGAGTCGCACCGCGGCGACTGCGTCCGTCGGCGCCCGGTAGCCTGTGTGGACTGGGCCCGGCGGACGCTCCGGGCAGGGGAGGGAGTGCGATGAATCTCGAGGATCAGACCCGGCTCGGGGTCGGCATCGTCGGCTGCGGGAAGGTCGGTGCGGTCATCGGCCGGGCGCTGCGGGCCGCCGGTCACGCCGTCGTCGGCGTCACCGCCACCTCCGAGGCGAGCCGCGACCGCGCCGAGGCGATGCTCCCCGGGGTGCCCGTCCTCGACATCGAGACCGTCGTCGAGCGCGCCGAGCTCGTCCTCTTCACCGTCTCCGACGACGTGCTCGGCGAGCTCGTGTCCGGGCTCGCCGCGCTCGGCCGCTTCAAGCCCGGGCAGATCATCATGCACTGCGCCGGCCGGTTCGGCACCGAGGTGCTCGAGCCCGCCGCCCGGGCCGGTGCCATCACCATCGCCCTGCACCCCTCGCTGTCCTTCACCGGTACGAGCATGGACCTGCCGCGACTGCAGGAGGCGACGATCGCCGTCACCGCCGCCCGCACCGTGCTGCCGATCGGGCAGGCGCTCGTCGTCGAGATGGGCGCGGAGCCGATCGTCGTCGCCGAGGCCGACCGCCCGCTCTACCACGCCGCGATCGCCCACGCCTCGAACCACACCGTCGCGATCGTCGGCCAGGCGCTCGAGGTGCTCGCCGGGCTCGGCATCGACGACGCCCCGCGGGTGCTCGCCTCGCTGCTCCGCGCGAGCGTCGACAACACGCTGCAGTCCGGGCCGGGTGCGCTCACCGGGCCCGTGAGCCGCGGCGACGTCGACACCGTGCGCGCCCACCTCGAGGCGCTCTCCGAGCAGGCCGTCGAGGCCGGCTCCACCGAGGTGGGGGACACGTATCGGGCGCTCGCCCGGGCGACCGTGGCCCGCGCCCTGCGCAACGGCACGATCGACGACGCCAAGGCCCTGCAGATCATCGAGCTCCTCGAGAGCTGAGAAGCTCTGATTCCGGCCGGGCGGCCGGGGCCGTGCGTGGTCTGCCGGGCCGGCGGGTGCCTCGGGAACCGCGGATTCCTGCCGGGGCCGGCGGGCGCCTCGGGACCCGCGGATTCCTGCCGGGCGCACCGCACGCGGTAGCCTTGGAGCCATGCCAGAACTCGATCCCGCCCAGGCCGGTGCTGCCCCGGCCGACGCCCCGGACCACCTCGACCCCGAACAGCTGCGGATCCGCAAGGACAAGCGCGTCCGGCTGCTCGAGGAGGGGCAGGAGCCCTACCCGGTCCACGTGCCCCGCACCCACACCCTGGCCGAGGTGCGCGAGGCCTACCCCGCGCTCGAGGACGGGGAGGAGACCGAGGACGTCGTCGCCGTCGCAGGACGCGTCGTGTTCTTCCGCAATACCGGCAAGCTCTGCTTCGTCACCCTGCAGGCCGGGGACGGCACCCGCCTCCAGGGCATGCTGTCGCAGAAGGAGGTCGGCAAGGAGCGGCTCGACGCCTGGAAGTCCGACGTCGACCTCGGCGACCACGTGTTCCTCCGCGGCCGGGTCATCAAGTCCAAGCGCGGCGAGCTCTCCGTCATGGCTTCGGAATGGCAGCTCGCCGCCAAGGCCCTGCGCCCGCTGCCCGCGCTCCACACCGAGCTCACCGACGAGACCCGGGTGCGCCAGCGCTACATCGACCTCATCACCCGCGACGCCGCGCGCCAGGCGGTCAAGCTCCGCTCCGACGTCATGATCTCCCTGCGCCGCACCTTCGCGGAGACCGGCTTCATGGAGATCGAGACGCCCATGCTCCAGACCCTCCACGGCGGCGCCGCCGCCCGGCCGTTCTCCACCCACATGAACGCCTACGACATGGAGCTGTTCCTGCGGATCGCCCCGGAGCTGTTCCTCAAGCGGGCGGTGGTCGGCGGCCTCGACAACGTGTTCGAGATCAACCGCAATTTCCGCAATGAGGGCGCGGATTCCACGCATTCCCCGGAATTCGCGATGCTCGAGGCCTATCAGGCATATGGCGATTATCATTCGATCGCGGATCTCACCAAGACGCTCATCCAGAATGCCGCCCGCGATGCCACCGGTTCGCTCCAGGTCACCCTGTCCGACGGCACGGAATACGATTTCGGCGGCGAATGGGCCGTCGTGAGCATGTACGATTCGCTGTCCGAGGAGGTCGGTGAGAAGATCACCGCGGAGACCACCGTGGAGCGGCTCGCGGAGATTGCGCAGAAATACGATATCGATCTCGAAGGAGTGTTCCGCAGCCACGGCAAATACGTCGAGGAGATGTGGGAGCACTTCTATTCCGACCGGCTGTGGGCGCCGACATTCGTCGTCGATTTCCCGCTCGACACCTCGCCGCTCACCCGTGAGCACCGCTCGAAGCCGGGCGTGGTGGAGAAATGGGATCTCTATGTGCGCGGATTCGAGCTCGCCACCGGCTATTCGGAGCTCATCGACCCGGTGATCCAGCGCGAGCGCTTCGAATCGCAGGCCCGCGACGCCGCGCGAGGCGACGACGAGGCGATGGCGGTGGACGAGGAGTTCCTCATGGCCATGGAGTACGGCATGCCGCCCAGCGGCGGCATGGGCATGGGGATTGACCGTCTGCTCATGGCGCTCACCGGGCTGGGGATCCGGGAGACGGTGCTCTTCCCGCTCGTCAAGCCGCTCGAGAAGTGAGCGGACTCCGCTTCATCGTCAGATGGATCGCCCTGTGGTCAGCGACACTGCGAATTCCGGTTATCCGGTTCTGCGTTCTGCGGTGACCCGCACAACTGCGAGGTGATCGATGGTGGCGGCCGATATCCCGCGCAGAGTGCATTCGCCTCAGGTGCGGTTTATCGGCGCGATCCGGGCCGGATGCGGCGTTCCATGATATGCACATTCGAGCATATGCGGCGCGCGGTCACATGAAGTGCTCATCACGCGGTGGGAGAATAACCGTGTTGTCCAGATCATATTTCAGCTCTCTATTCGCCGCGGCGGTATTCGTCGGTTAGGATTCATTATGGAATACGTCAAAGTCCTCCTTCCTTCGATCTGTGTCGGACTGCTCTTCTGGTACGTCATCCGTTCCGTGGTCCGCGCCGACAGCATCGAACGGAGGGAGATGGACCGTTTCTATTCGGAGAACGAAGATTCCGCGGGTGAGTCCCCGGAATCCACGGGTGATCTGAATGATCTTCGTTCGTCCGGAGCGGATCCGACTCACGACGCACTGAATGCATCCGATTCGCCTGCGCACGACTCCACCGTGCCGGTCGAATCGACCTCCCGAAAGGACCCCGAACATGGCTCGTGAAATGAAACTCATGCTGACTGACGACATCGATGGCAGCGAGGCCGCGGAGACCGTGAGCTTCTCGCTCGACCAGCACAGCTACGAGATCGAACTCTCCAGCGCCAACGCCGCCAAGCTGCGCGAGGCCCTCGCCCCGTACATCGAGAAGGCGCGCCGCGTGGCCTCCCGCCAGCGTTCCACCGGTCGTCGCCGCACCGGCGGCGGTGCAGGTGCCTCCTCGCGCACCGGCGCGGACACCTCGACGGTGCGCGCCTGGGCCAAGGCCAACGGCCACGACGTCTCCGACCGCGGCCGCATCCCGGCCGAGGTGTTCGAGGCCTACGACGCCGCGCACTGAGTTACGCGCAGTACTTGAACCGCAGCGCCACCTCGGACGGTTCATCGAACGGGTCGGTTCTCCTCGCGAGGGCCGGCCCGTTCGTCGCCCCTCCCTGCGCAGTGCCTCGTCGAACTGCGGAGTATCCGAAACGGAACGCGCAATTGCGCGTCGATCCTCGGATACCCCGCAGTACGGCGGGCTGCGGTCTGTGCCCGAGCCGGCCCGCGCCTCGGGAACGGCGGATCACCCACGCCCACTTCGCGCTCATCCCGCGATCACCCCGCGCGGTCATGCGGATTCCCGCCGCCGCACCCGGCGATTACGCCGTGAGCCGAATCCCTTTCGGCTGACCGCGAAACCGCAATAAATCGCCGCGAGCGGTGGTTAGAGTCGAAGGAATCAACAGACCGAGGAGGGGCAAATGTTCGAACGGTTCACAGATCGTGCCCGTCGCGTAGTGGTCTTGGCGCAGGAAGAGGCCAAGCTGCTCAAACACAACTACATCGGCACCGAGCACATCCTGCTCGGCCTCATCCACGAGGGCGAGGGCGTCGCCGCCAAGGCGCTCGAAGGCATGGGCATCTCGCTCGACCAGGTCCGTGAACAGGTCACCGAGATCATCGGCCAGGGACAGCAGGCCCCGAGCGGCCACATCCCGTTCACCCCGCGTGCCAAGAAGGTGCTCGAGCTCAGCCTCCGCGAGGCGCTCCAGCTCGGCCACACCTACATCGGCACCGAGCACATCCTCCTCGGCCTCATCCGCGAGGGCGAGGGCGTCGCCGCCCAGGTGCTCGTCAAGCTCGGCGCGGACCTCGGGCGCGTGCGCCAGGAGGTCATCAAGCTGATCTCCGGCTACCAGGGCAAGGAGCCCGTGGCCGCCGGCGGTCGCGAGGAGGGCACGCCCTCGGGCTCGCTCGTCCTCGACCAGTTCGGTCGCAACCTCACCGCCGCCGCCCGCGAGGGCAAGCTCGACCCGGTCATCGGCCGCAAGGAGCAGATGCAGCGGGTCATGCAGGTGCTGTCGCGCCGGACCAAGAACAACCCGGTGCTCATCGGCGAGCCCGGCGTCGGCAAGACCGCCGTCGTCGAAGGCCTCGCCGCCGCGATCGTCAACGACGAGGTGCCGGAGACGCTCAAGGACAAGCAGCTCTACACGCTCGACCTGGGCTCGCTCGTCGCCGGATCCCGCTACCGCGGTGACTTCGAGGAGCGCCTGAAGAAGGTCCTCAAGGAGATCCGCACCCGCGGCGACATCATCCTGTTCATCGATGAGATCCACACCCTCGTGGGTGCCGGCGCGGCCGAGGGCGCGATCGACGCCGCCTCGATCCTCAAGCCGATGCTCGCCCGCGGTGAGCTCCAGACGATCGGTGCGACCACCCTCGACGAGTACCGGAAGAACATCGAGAAGGACGCCGCGCTCGAGCGCCGGTTCCAGCCGATCCAGGTCCCGGAGCCCTCGCTGTCGGACGCGATCAAGATCCTCGAGGGTCTGCGCGACCGCTACGAGTCGCACCACAAGGTGACGATCACCGACGGTGCGCTCGCCGCAGCCGTCAACCTCTCCGACCGCTACGTCAACGACCGGTTCCTGCCGGACAAGGCCATCGATCTCATCGACGAGGCCGGCGCGAAGCTGCGGATCTCGCGGCTGTCGACCCCGCCGGAGATCAAGGAGCTCGAGGAGCAGATCGTCGAGGCCCGCCATCGCAAGGAGGCGGCGATCGACGCGCAGGACTTCGAGCTCGCCGCCAACGAGCGCGATGCGGAGATGAAGCTCCAGACCAAGCACGACGAGGCGGAGAAGGAATGGCGCTCCGGCGCCAAGAACGGCTCCGCGATCGTCGACGAGGAGCTCATCGCCGACGTGCTCGCCTCGGCGACCGGGATCCCGATCTTCAAGCTCACCGAGGAGGAGTCCGCGCGGCTGCTCCGCATGGAGGACGAGCTGCACAAGCGGATCATCGGTCAGCAGGACGCCATCAAGTCGGTGTCCCGGGCGATCCGCCGTACCCGCGCCGGCCTCAAGGACCCCAAGCGGCCTTCGGGCTCGTTCATCTTCGCCGGGCCCACGGGCGTCGGCAAGACCGAGCTCGCCAAGGCGCTCGCGGAGTTCCTGTTCGGCGACGAGTCCTCGCTGATCTCGCTCGACATGAGCGAGTTCTCGGAGAAGCACACGGTGTCGCGGCTGTTCGGCTCGCCTCCCGGCTACGTGGGCTACGAGGAGGGCGGGCAGCTCACCGAGAAGGTGCGGCGCAAGCCGTTCTCCGTGGTCCTGTTCGACGAGGTCGAGAAGGCGCACGCGGACATCTTCAACTCGCTGCTCCAGATCCTCGAGGACGGGCGTCTGACGGATTCGCAGGGTCGTGAGGTGGACTTCAAGAACACCATCATCATCATGACCACGAACCTCGGCACGCGCGACATCGCCAAGGGTCAGCAGCTGGGCTTCCAGATCGAGGGGGACACCTCCACTTCGTACGAGCGGATGAAGCAGCGCGTCAACGACGAGCTCAAGCAGCACTTCCGGCCGGAGTTCCTCAACCGCGTGGACGACACCATCGTGTTCCCGCAGCTGAGCAAGCCGGAGATCGTGCGGATCGTCGACCTGTTCCTCGCCCGCCTGGACGAGCGCCTGGCGGACAAGGGCATGAAGGTCGAGGTCACCCAGGAGGCCAAGAACCTGCTGGCCGAACGCGGCTACGATCCGGTGCTCGGTGCGCGCCCGCTGCGCCGCACCATCCAGTCGGAGATCGAGGACCAGCTCTCGGAGCGGATCCTGTTCGACGAGCTGCACTCGGGCCAGACGGTGTTCGTCGATGTCGAGGGCGAGGGCGCGGACGCCAAGTTCACGTTCGACGGCCGCGACACCGAGCGGGTGCCGGTGACCGTGGGCGCGGACGAGTCCGAGGACGTGAGCGGGGCCATCCCGGAGGCCGGTGTCGCGAACGCGGCGGCCACCTCGCACGCGGACCCGGATGCGGATGACTCCTCCGAGGGTCCCGCCGGAGGGGCCGCGGCCGGAGGCGCCGAGCGCACCCTCTGAGCCGGCCCACTGAGGTCCGTCGGCTGAGTCCGGCCGATTGAGTCTGGTCGGTTGAGCTCGGCCCGCTGAGCCCGGTCGGCCCGCGGTTCATACAGCAGAATCCTGCGGTTCCTGAGAACGGAACCGCAGGATTCTGCTGTGTCAGGACGGCGTTGGGGCGTCGGTGCTGCGTATCGGGTGGGTCTACTGAGTGCCGGGTACGGCGTCGGTGCTGTGTCGAGGGCGATTCGGTGGGTGCTGCAGCGGGTGGTGCGTCCGCGCTGTGTTCGGTGCGCGCGGTGGATGCGGCAGCGGGTGCGGCCGATCCATCACCGTCCGACTGCGGAGTATCTCGAATGGATCGCGCAATTGAGCGTTGATCATCGGATACCGCGCAGTCGGCGGTGCCGGCACGGCAGCGACGCCCCGGGGTCGGCGTGCCGTCGTTGCTCGCCGGCCCGGGGTCAGGCCCCGTGACCTTGCGCTATTTGGCGGATCCGCTCTCAGGAACCTTGGGAAATTGCAGTCTCGGGTGTTGAATGGAGGAATGCCTGCCGACCCCGCGACGCCACCGATCTCCGGTCCCGAGCGGACCACCGTGCCCGAGGCGACCACGGCACCCCAGGCGACCACCGCCACCGAGGCGCCCACCGTGCCCGAGGCGACCACCACGCATGAGCGGGCCACCGCCTCCCAGGTGACCGCTGCGGCCGGTTCCGACCCCGGGACGCCGCCGCTGCCCGAGGCCCGGGAACTGCCGAGCGGACTGTTCATCCGCCGCGCGCGCACCCCGGACGTCAAGGCGATCCGCGGGCTGGTCGAGCCGCTCGCCGAGGCGCGGATCCTCGTCGCGAAGGACCCGGTGAACTACTTCGAGTCGCTCCAGGAGTTCCGCCTCGTCGTCGACCGCTCCGGGCCGCAGGAGGTCGTCGTCGGCTGCGCGGCCCTCCACGTGCTGTGGGACGACCTCGCCGAAGCGCGCACCGTCGCCACCCACCCCGACTACCGGGGGCGCGGCATCGGCCGCTCGCTCATGGAGCAGATCCTCGCCGACGCCCGGGACATCGGGGTCTCCCGCGTGTTCTGCCTGACCTTCGAGACCCGCTTCTTCCAGTCGCTCGGCTTCGAGGAGATCTCCGGCACCCCGGTGTCGCCCGAGGTCTACGTCGAGCTCCTCCACTCCCACGACGAGGGCACCGCCGAGTTCCTCGACCTCGCCCGCGTCAAGCCGAACACCCTGGGCAACTCGCGGATGCTCAAGCACCTCTGACCCGCACGCGCCTGCCCGCACCCGCCTGCCCACGCGCCTGCCCGCACTGCTACTGCGGGAGGTGGAGGACGCCGCCGGACTCCGCGGCCAGCCCGTCGGCGACGAGCGCGCGCACCAGCCGGTCCACCCGCTCGGAGTCCCCGAGCTCCCGCACGCGCAGCACCGCCGCCTCGACCCGGTCGGGCAGCGCGGCGAGCGCCTCGGCGTCGAGGTCCGCAGTGCCCGCGGTGAGGAGCGCCCGCGCCACGCCGCTCACCTGGCCCGCCCCGGCCGGTGCAGTCTCACTCGCGGCTGCCGCATCGGATCCCGCCGCCTCGTTCGCGCCGGCTGCGGCGACCGCCTCGGCCGGCGCGCCTGAACCGTCAGCGCCTGGCGGCCCGGCGGCGCGGAGCACGGCCATGATCGCCCCGCGCAGCTGCCGGTCCGTGCCGTGCCAGGCCTGGGTCGTGGGCTTCCGCCCGGCGTCCGCCGGCCGCCCGGCGGCGAACCACCGGCACTCGGCCTGCAACGAGCACTCCTCGCACGCGGGGTTCCGCGAGGTGCACACGAGCGCCCCGAACTCCATGAGCCCGGCGTTCCACTCGACGTGCTCCTCAGTCGGCACAAGGGCCGCGGCCCAGTCGCGCTCGGCCCGGGTGGGTGCGGGAGTCGGGTGCGAGCGGCCGGCGAACACCCGGCCGAGCACCCGCCGGATGTTGACGTCGAGCACGGTTGCAGGCTGTCGGTGCGCGAACGCGGTGACCGCCGCGGCGGTGTAGTCGCCGACCCCGGGCAGTGCACGCAGCGCCGCCTCACCCACCGGAACCGCGTTGTCGTGGTCGTCGGCGATCGCCCGCGCGGTGTCGCGCAGCCGCAGGGCGCGCCGCGGGTAGCCGAGCGAGTCCCAGGCGAGGAGCACCTCGGCGGGGGAGGCGTCCGCGAGGTCCGCCGGGGTGGGCCAGCGCCGCATCCACTCCGTCCAGCGCGGCGCGACCCGGACCATCGGTGTCTGCTGGGACATCACCTCGCTCACGAGGATGCCCCATGCCGAGGTGCCCTCCGCCCGCCACGGCAGGTCGCGGGCGTGCGCGGCGAACCAGTCGACGACGGTGCGCCGGACCCGTGCGAGCTGGGATTCGTGCGGGATCCGGAGTGTCTGGGCGGTGTTCGCGGCCCGGCGTTCTACTCTCGAGATGATGTCTCCTTCGACCCGTGGTCCTGGTTCCGAACCCCCGCGCTCATCCGGCTCCTCCGGCGCCCGGCGCCGCGGGGGTCAGTCCGCTGCCGGCGGATCGCGCCGCGGCACCGGGAAGGCGAGCGGCACCGGCCGGAGCAGCGGCTCGGCAGGCGGGCGCTCCGCCTCAGCGCAGTCTAGTGGCCGCACGTCCACTGGCCCCCGTTCGCCCGGCGCCGGACCGGCCGCGAACCGGGCCCGAGGTGCGCGCACCTCGGCGACCGGAGGCGGCTCGGGCAGCGGGCGCGGAGGCGGCGGACAGGGCATGGATGCCGTGTACCGTCGCCGCCGGATGACCGTGGCCGTGCTCGGTCTGATCATCCTCGCCGTCGTCGTCGGTGCGACCATCGTCATCGTCCAGGCGCTGCGGTCCCCGTCCGAGGATCCCGCCCCCGTCGCGGAGCCGACGGAGACCGCGGAGCCCACCGCGCCCATGCCCACCGGCGACGACGCGAGCGGAGCCTGCCCGACGGAGGCGGTGACCGTGGGGGCGGCGACCAATGAGAAGTCCTACGACCCCGGGGCGAGCGCCACCCTCGAGCTCATCGTCACGAACACCCACGACGCCGCTTGCCGGATCGCGGTCGGCACGAGCGAGCAGACCTTCACCGTCCGCAAGGACGGGGAGACGGTGTGGAGCTCGGAGTATTGCGCGGACCCCGAGGCCGACGGCGACGCCGCCGAGGCCGAGGTCGTGTTCGCCGCCGGGTCGGAGAAGCGCGCGGCGCTCAAGTGGACCGTGGAGCCCGTGGACAAGAACTGCAACCGCATGGCCGAGGGCTTCGAGGGCGGGAAGTACGAGCTCGTGACCTCGCTGGGGGAGACGGAGAGCGAACCTGTCGAGTTCGAGATCACCGCCCCGGAGCCCACCGAGGAGCCGTCCGAGGAATCCGCCGAGGAGGAATCTGCCGAGGAGGAATCCGGCGAGTGACCGGAGCCGCGCCGGGCCTCAGCTCTCGGTCGCCTCTTCCACGATCCGGTTGAGGCCCTCGCGCACGATCCGTGCCCGGTGCTCGCCCACGCCCTCGACCGATTTGAGCTCGGTGACGTCGGCGGCGAGGAGCTCGGTGAAGCGACCGAAGTGCTCGGCCAGCCGCTCGACGACGAGCGAGGGGACGCGTCGCATCGAGGACAGCACCCGGTAGCCGAGCGGGTAGACGTGGCGGTCGAGCGATTCGCTCGCCGCCGAGGAGCCGATCGAGCGGGCGACGACGTCGATGTCGACGAGCTCGCTGCCGGACAGGCGGGAGAGGTTGCGCATGACGTCGTCGATCTCCCCGTGCTCGGGGATCGCATCGATGTAGTCGCGCAGCAGGTTGAACTGGACGTTGCCGAACGAACCCATGAGCTCCTCGTGCTGGAGCGTGACGAGCCGTCCGTCCTGCCCGAGCTCGAGGATGTAGGTGGAGATCTCCGCGGAGATCCGGCGCACCATCTCCTGGCGCTGGAGGACGACGAGGACGTCGGCGAGCGTGGCGCGGTCGACGACTTCGAGGTAGGTCAGCGTGCCGGTGACCTCGTCGAGCCGCGCCTTGTAGCGCTCGAGCGTGTCGAGGGCCTGGTTGGCGTGGGACAGGATCCGGTCGGACACCTGGAGGACGTGCCGGGAGTTGTGGACGTAGATCTGCACGATCTGCATCGACTGGCTCACCGAGATCACCGGGAACCCGGTCTGCTTGGCCACGCGCTCGGCGGTGCGGTGGCGGGTCCCGGACTCGGTCGTGTCGATCGCCGGGTCGGGGAGCAGCTGGACGCCGGCGGAGTGGATGCGCGAGGCGCCGCGGTCGAGGACGATCGCCCCGTCCATCTTCGCGAGCTCGCGCAGCCGGGTGGCGGAGAACTCGATGTCGATGGGGAAGCCGCCGGTGGAGATCGACTCCACGGTGCGCGAGCTGCCGAGCACGATGAGCGCACCGGTGCGCCCGCGCAGGATCCGCTCGAGGCCGTCGCGGAGCTCCGTCCCGGGGGCGGCCGCGGCGAGGGTGGAGAAAAGCAGATCGCCGCTCGCCCGGTCCTCCTCCGACTGGGGGTCGAGGATGTGCGGATTGGAATGGGTGCGCACCGGCAAGGCCTTTCGGAGCAAGGGGGAGGATCCCTCCAGCCTATCGATCAGGGGTGCGGCACGACCGCTGCGGCAGGTAACGAATGGGGTTCGAAACTGTATCGATACCGACAACCCGGCTTGCGGTCGGCGGCGGCACGCGAGCAACCACCCCGCCGGGGTCGGGGTCGGTGCCCGAACTCAAACCTGCGCTCACACCTCCTGCGCCTGCGCCCACCTACACCGCGCCCACCTACACCACGCCCACCTACACTGGTGCCTCCTGTCCCGGCGCTCGGCTGCCCTTCCACACCGGCCGGGTCTCCTCGGCACCGGTGAGCACGACGTCGATCGCGTCGATGACCGTCTCGCACTCCTTGACCCGCATGCCGGCCGGGACCGCGACGTTCTCCAGCGCCCCGCGCGCCACGACGGCGTTCGTCACCCCGAGCCGGGCGGCCTCGGCCAGTCGGAGTCCGACGTTCGGGACGTTGCGGATCTCCCCGGACAGGCTGATCTCACCGATCGCCACGAGTCGCGAGTACAGCGGGCGGTCGACGGCGGCGGACACGAGCGCCAGGCACACCGCGAGGTCCGCTGCCGGTTCGCTCACCCGCACTCCGCCGACCGTCGCGACGAACACGTCGTGCTTGCCGAGCTTGGTGTACTTCGAGGTCACCGCGATGTTCATCGCCACCCGGTTGCCGTCGACCCCGCTCACGGTGCGCCGCGGATTGCCCGCCGCGGACTCCTCGACGAGCGCCTGCACCTCGACGACCATCGGCCGGCGGCCCTCCTGGCTCACCGCCAGGCACGTGCCCGGCGCACGCGTGTTCGACCGCGACAGGAACAGCCCGGAGGGATCGGCGAGGCTCTCGATCCCGGTCTCCGTCATGTCGAAGCAGCCGACCTCGTCCGCGGGGCCGAACCGGTTCTTCGTGGTCCGCAGCAGGCGCAGCCGCGAGTGCCGGTCGCCCTCGAAGGAGCACACGACGTCGACGAGGTGCTCGAGCAGGCGGGGCCCGGCGACCGTGCCCTCCTTGGTGATGTGGCCGACGAGGATCGTCGGGATGCCGTGGTCCTTGGCCGCGCGGATGACCCCGGCGGCGACCTCGCGCACCTGGGTGACACCGCCGGGCACGCCCTCGACATCGCTCGAGGCGAGAGTCTGCACCGAGTCGATGACGAGGAGGTCGGGCTTCTCCGAATCGATCATCCCGAGCACGACGCCGAGGTCGGTCTCCGCGGCGAGGAGGAGCGAGTCCTCGAGTGCGCCGATCCGCTCCGCGCGCAGTCGCACCTGCCCGGCGGACTCCTCGCCGGACACGTAGAGCGCCCGGGCCGAGGCGCGCGCCGCCCGGGCGGCCACGTCGAGCAGCAGGGTCGACTTGCCGACCCCGGGCTCGCCGGCGAGCAGGATCACCGCGCCGGGCACGAGGCCGCCGCCGAGCACCCGGTCGAACTCGCCGACCCCGGTGGGCCGGGCACGGGCCAAGGTGCCGTCGACCCCGGTGATGGGGGCGGCGCGACGGCCGGCCGGGGCGGCCTTCGCCTTCGTGCGCACGGACGTGGCGGCCGGGCCGGTCTCCTCGAGGGTGCCCCAGGCCTGGCACTGGGGGCAGCGGCCGAGCCACTTGGGGTTCGAATGACCGCATTCGGTGCAGGTGTATGCCATGGCCCTCAGTCTGGCACGCACCCCGGACACGGCACCTCGGCTCGGGCCCGGCGACCACCTTGCAGCGACCCGCCGCGGGCGAGGCGACCACCTCGGACCCGGCGATCCGCCTCGGGGACGGGGGCCAACGAACTCGGTGGTCCACCTCGGACTCGACAGCGCACCCGGACACGACGATGCCGCCGCTCCCGGACGGAGCGGCGGCATCGGTGGGCCGTAGAACGCAGCGGCGTCAGGTGTTCCGGAGTCGGTTCAGTGCGCTTACCGGCGAGTATCCGCACTGGAATGACTCGGGAATCGTGGAACCGCACTGGAGTGACCCAGTAACCGGGGAACCGCACTGGAGTGACCCTGGAATCGTGGAACCGCACTGGAATGACCCGGTAACCGGGGAACCGCACTGGAATGCCCCGGGAGCCCCGCCTACCCGGGAACCGGGAGCCCCCCTACCCGGGAACGGGGCAACCGCGCCCGCCTGCCCGGGGACAGGGCAACCGCGCCCGCCTACCCGGGAACCTCGGCTCAGAGGAACTCGACGCCCTGGGCCAGCGGCAGCTCACCGGAGTAGTTGACGGTGTTCGTCGCCTGGCGCATGTAGGCCTGCCAGGAGTCGGTGCCGGACTCGCGCCCGCCGCCGGTCTCCTTGTTGCCGCCGAACGCCCCGCCGATCTCCGCACCCGAGGTGCCGATGTTGACGTTCGCGATCCCCGTGTCCGAGCGGGCGATGAACCGCTCCGCCTCGGACAGGTCGGAGGTGAACACCGCCGAGGACAGCCCCTGCGGCACCGCGTTGTTGAGCTCGATCGCAGCATCGAAGTCGGTGTACTCCATGACGTAGAGGATCGGCGCGAAGGTCTCGTCCTCGACGATCTCCGTCTGACCCGGCATCCGCACGACGGCGGGCTCGACGTAGTAGGCGTCGGCCGCGGCATCGGCGAGCACGCGGGTGCCGCCGCACAGCACCTCGCCGCCCTGCGCCTGTGCGGCTTCGAGCGAGGCCTGCATCTTCTCGTAGGACGCCTGGTTGACGAGCGGTCCGACGAGCACGCCCTCGGCGGTCGGGGAGCCGATGCTCAGCGTGCCGTAGGCGGCGACGATCTTGTCGACGAGCTCGCCGGCGATGTCGGAGTGGACGATGAGGCGGCGCAGCGTCGTGCAGCGCTGACCGGCGGTGCCGGCGGCGGCGAACACGACGCCGCGCAGCGCCAGATCGATGTCCGCGCTCGGGGTGACGATCGCGGCGTTGTTGCCGCCGAGCTCGAGCAGCGAGCGGCCGAACCGCTGCGCCACCCGCGGGCCGACCTCGCGGCCCATCCGCACCGAGCCGGTCGCCGACAGGAGCTCGACGCGCGGATCGTCGACGAGCGCCTCGCCGATCGCGCGCTCGCCGACGAGCAGCCCGTTGAGGCCGGCCGGGCCGCCCTTCTCCTCGATCGCGCGGGTCAGCAGCGCGTTCGCCCCGACCGCCGACAGCGTGGACACCTCCGAGGGCTTCCACACCACGGAGTCGCCGCAGATCAGGGCGAGCGCGGTGTTCCACGAGTAGACGGCGACGGGGAAGTTGAAGGCGGAGATGATGCCGACCACGCCGAGCGGGTGCCAGGTCTCCATGAGCCGGTGGCCGGGCCGCTCGCTCGGCAGGGTCTTGCCGAACAGCTGCCGGGACTGGCCGACGGCGAGCTCGCAGATGTCGATCATCTCCTGCACCTCGCCCGCAGCCTCGGACGGGGTCTTCCCGGCCTCGAGGGTGACGAGCTTGGCGAGGTCCTCCTTGTGCTCGGTGAGGAGCTGGCCCCAGCGCTGAACGACCATGCCGCGCACCGGGGCGGGCACGTCGCGCCAGGCGAGGAACGCCTCGTGCGCCTTCCCGATCGTGTCTGTCGCGGACTCCGCGGTGTCCGCGGCCATCTGCCCGAGCACCTGGCCGGTGATCGGGGAGCGGAGCGTGATCGTGGACGACGCCTCGGCGCCGCCGGCGAGCAGCGCGTCGAGGTCGGCGCCGCACGCGGACAGGCCGCTGCGGGCGAGGTCGATGATCGCGTCCTCGGTGGGGAGGGCGGTCGTCGTGGAGTCGGGAGCGGTCATGGTGTGTCCTCTCTGGAGCGGTGTGCTCACGGTCGTGGAGCGGTCTGCTGTCATCGTGTCATGGCTCACAGGGAGCCGGTTCGGGGTGCGGGATCACCGGCGCCGAGGTGCCCTGCCGGTGGGGCCGGGCCGGCGCCGAGGTGCCCCGCGGCTCGGCCGACCCGGGCGCTCACACGATGTTGAGCTCGACGCGGAGCTCATCGGTGCTGAAGCGGCCGACGCCCATCGGGCTGACGTCGACGAAGGGCTGTCGGCCCAGGTAGAGGTCGCGCATGACCTCGCCGACGGCCGGGCCCTGGAGGAAGCCGTGGCCGGAGAACCCGCAGGCGTAGAGGAAGCCGCTGACCTCCTCGGCCGAGCCGATGAGTGCGTTGTGGTCCGGGGTGCACTCGTAGAGGCCGGCCCAGCCGCTGCGCACGCACACGTCCTCGAGCGCGGGGGCGCGGCGGCTGATGAGCCCGGACAGGTGCTCCGCCCACTCGGGGTCGCGGTGCATGTCGAACTCGCGCACGTCAGCGACCTCGGGTGCGCCCATGAGCAGTCCGTCGCCCTCGGAGTGGAAGTAGAACGAGGTGGAGAAGTCGATGGTGAACGGCAGCGACCGGGCGTCGAAGTCGACCGGCTCGGTGACCATGATCTGGCGACGCAGCGGCGTCACCGGCAGCTCGACGCCGGCCATCGCCCCGAGTGCCTGCGACCACACGCCGGCGGCGCACACCACGGTGTCCGTGGCGATCGGCCCGCGGCTCGTCTCCACCCCGGTGACCGCGCCGTCCTCCACGACGATGTCGGTGACCTCGGTGTGCTTGCACACGGTGACCCCGCGACGGCGGGCGGCGCGGGCGAACCCGGCGACGGCCGCCTCGGGCGTGCAGTGGGCGTCCTCCGGGTTGAAGGCCCCGGCGACCAGGCCGGTGGTGCTGATGATCGGGGACAGGGCGGCCGCCTCGGCGACGGAGACCATCCGCGAGGCCTGACCGAGCGACTGCTGGAGCGCGACATTGCGCTCGAAGGCGGCCGCGTCCTCGTCATTGTCGAGGAGGAACAGGTAGCCGCTCGTGACGAGGTCGATGTCGTGGTCGAAGTCGGTGGTGAATCGGCGGAACGTCTCGAGGCTGCGTGCCCCGAGGGCGATGTTGACCTCGTCGGAGAACTGCGAGCGGAGCCCGCCGGCCGCCTTCGAGGTCGAGCCGCTGCCGAGCTCGTCGCGTTCGACGAGGACGACGTCCTCGACTCCGGCCTCGGCGAGGTAGTGCGCTGTGGCCGCGCCCATGATGCCGCCGCCGATGACGACGACGGAGGCATGGGACGGGGCCACCTGGGGTGTCGATCCCGTGGTCATCGGTCCTCCCGCTGTGAAGGGAACTGTGCGCGGCGACCGGGTGCGGTCGTGCGCTGCTCGGATCCCGTGCGGTGACCGGAGATCCGTGGTGCACAGCGATCCATGCCGCCCGGAGCCGTCTCCTGTGACGGAGATCACTGTTCCTTCATCGTGCGGTCTCGGCGAGGTTCAGACAAGCGATAGAACGTCAACAGTGCTATCAGTGATACTGAATCGCGCATAGGATTGATGCAGGGTCGGCTGGTGGGCGGTGGCCGGTGGGCAGTCCCCGTGCCGACGATAGGGTGTCGCCCCCTGGGTGGTCAGGAGGAGCGGGGATGGCGCAGAGCACGATGCAGGGCTCGATGAACTGGACTCTCGGCCAGCTGCGGACCTTCGTCGCGGTGGCCGACCACGGCACGATGACCGCTGCCGCCCGAGTGCTCGGCTACACGCCCGGGGCGGTGAGCCAGCACATGAGTGCCCTGCGGCGGGTCGTGGGCACCGACCTCGTCGTGCAGTCCGGCCGCGGGCTCGCGCTCACCGAGACCGGGCAGCTGCTGCTCGGCCGGGCGCGCGCCGTGCTCGCCGCCGAGGAGCAGGCGGCCCAGGCGGTGCGCGGACGGGTGGAGGGCAGTCTTCACGGGGTGACGCTCGGGGTGTTCGGCTCCGCCTCGGTCGTGGCCTTCGGCCCGGCGGCCGCCAAGCTCTCCGGCTCCGGCATCAGCCTGCAGGCGCGCGAGGTCGACGTCGAGGTCATGCAGTCGGCCGTGCTCGAGGGCCGGATCGACGTGGGCATCGGGATCGACTACCCGTCCTCGCCGCTCGCCCCGCAGCGTGGTCTCCTCATGCACACCATGCGCTCCGAGCG
The DNA here is from genome assembly GCF_040656435.1 of Brevibacterium sp. NPDC049920. NCBI lineage: Bacteria > Bacillati > Actinomycetota > Actinomycetes > Micrococcales > Brevibacteriaceae > Brevibacterium > Brevibacterium sp. NPDC049920. The sequence goes on along the minus strand of NZ_JBFAMF010000001.1, from coordinate 175,547 downwards.
GTTCGGCGTCGTGGCCGCCGCCCACCTCCCCGACCCCACCGTGGAGGAGCTCGCCACCGCGTCCTGGATCCTGCCGCGCAACGAGTCGACCTTCGGCCGCGCGATGCGCTTCGCGTGTGCGGAGCTCGGCTTCGCGCCGCGCGAATCCCACATCGTCGTCGACTCCGCGGTGGCGCTCGCGATGGTCGGCAGCGGAATGGGCTACACGCTCGCGACCCCGGTGATGATGTCGCTCGCGCCGAGCACCGCGCGCCTGGTCCCGGGGATCACCGCCGGCGGCCGGCGGATCGTCATCATGGTGCACGAGCGGATGGCCGAGCAGCCGGCGATCGCCCACGTCGTCGACGTGCTCGGCGAGGTCTTCACCGAGCTCAGCCTCGCCGCCGACTGACCCGCGGCGCCCACCCGGCCCGAGGCTAGGGCGGGTTTGGCCTGGGTCGCGTGCGGCCTGGGTTGCCTGGGTTGAGGTCAACCCGAGGTGAGGGCGGCCTGGGTTGAGGGCGGGAAAGGGCGAGGGCAGGACGGGGCGCCGTGCGCAGCCGGCCCGCACGTCCCTCGGCGGTGTCCGCGGGAGTCCGTAGGATGGCGCCATGAGCTACACGCACATGTGGGACGAGATGCGGGAGCGGGACCCAGAGCACTCCGCGCGCTACGCCCAGCGCTGGCGGGACCTCGCCGCCCAGGGGCTCGACCTCGACGGGGAGGCGCGGTTCGTCGACGCGCTCGCCGAGCGCGGCAGTCGGATCCTCGACGCCGGCTGCGGCACCGGCCGGGTGGGCGGATACCTCGCCGAGCGCGGTCACGAGGTCGTCGGCGTCGACCTCGACGACTACCTCATCGCCGAAGCGCAGGAGACCTATCCCGGCGCGGACTGGTACGTCGGGGACCTCGCCCGCTTCGATTTCGCCGCGCTCGACGAGGGGCGGGACATGCGGGACCTCGGTGCACATGCCTCCACCGACCTCCTCGGACGACCGGAGGCCGCCCCGGAGAGCGACCGGCCCGGCTTCGACGTCATCGTCTCCGCCGGCAACGTCATGACCTTCCTCGACCCGACCAGCCGCTCGGCGGTGATGGGCAATCTCGCCGGTGCGCTGCGCCCCGACGGCAGGCTCGTGTGCGGGTTCGGGGCCGGCCGCGGCTACGACTTCGACGACTTCGACGCCGACCTCGCCGCCGCCGGGCTCACGCTGGTCCAGCGCTTCTCGACATGGACGCTGCGCCCCTTCACCGACCCGGGCGACTTCCTCGTCGCGATCGCCACCCCCGGACGTTGAGCGCGCCGGAAGCCCGCACGAGCAGCCGCCGCGCCTGCTGGGCGGCTCCCGCGGCTCCTGCACCGCAGCCTGCAGCATCCCGACCCGCAGTGCCCATCCCGGGGCGCCCGTCCCCCGGCTCCCAGCGCCCGGCCCACAGTGTCCGTCCCACGACGCCTCTCCCACTCCACGGAGGACCGCACGCCATGACCACCCGGCCCGGCAGCACCGCCGCCATCGAATCCGCCACCGGCCTGCCGTGGTCGGAGATCAGCGCCGCCCTCGATGCCGCCGGCGGTGCGGACACCGATCACGCCGGGCTCGCCGCGGCCGCCCACACGCTGTTCCGGGGGAAGGTCGACAACGCCGGCTGGTGGGCGCAGAGCGCCGCCGTCGCCTTTGAGCAGCAGATCGGCCGCCGCCTCCCGGGCCAGGTGAGCGACGGCACCTTCCAGGTCAGCGTGTCGAAGACACTGCCCGGCGACCCCGCACAGGTGCTCGCCGCCGTCGAAACCCTCATGGCCGGCCGCACCGGGCTGGGTGGGGTCGACTTCGCGGAGGAGCCCACCACCTCGGGCACGGAGAAGTGGCAGTACTGGCGGGCGAAGCTCGCCGACGGCACCCGCGTGACCGCGACGATCGGCGCCAAGGCCCCGACCCGCGATCGGAAGCAGGCCGAGGGCGCAGCGGGCGAATCCGGCCGGGAGGCTGTCCGCAGTGCGGATGTGCGGAGCACTGCGGCCTTCCAGATCAGCAGACTGGGCAGCGCAGGCGCCGTCGAGGAATGGCGGGCCTGGTTCAAGGACCTGCTGAAGGAGCTGCGATGAGCGCACAGCCGAAGTACACCCACGGGTACGAGGAGTCGGTGATCCGTTCCCACTCGTGGCGCACCGCGCAGCGCTGCGCACCGGACCTGCTCGCACGCCTCGAGCCCGGGATGCGGATCCTCGACATCGGCTCCGGCGCCGGCACGATCACCTGCGACCTCGCCGGGCACGTGGCGCACGTGACCGCGGTGGAGCGGGCCGAGGAGAGCGCCGCCCTCACCCGTGCGGAGGCGCAGCGGCGCGGCGTCGACATGATCGACGTCGTCGTCGCCGACTGCCATGAGCTGCCCTTCGAGGACGCCTTCTTCGATGCCGTCCACATCCACCAGGTGCTCCAGCACGTCGCGGATCCGGTGACCGCACTCGCCGAGGCGATCCGCGTGGTCCGCCCGGGCGGCACCGTGTCCGTCACGGAATCCGACTACGCCGGCTTCCGCTGGCACCCCGAGTCCCCGGAGATCAGCCGCTGGCTCGAGCTCTACCGGGAGACGGCCCGGCGCAACGGCGGCGAGCCCGATGCCGGGGTGTTCCTCCGCGCCTGGACGAACGCCGCGGCCCCGCGGGTGCTCGGCCACGGGCCGGCCGCGGTCGACTACCTGTCCCGGCCGTGGGTGTTCGCGAACCCGGAGGACTGCGGCTGGTGGTCGCAGACCTGGGCCGACCGCGTCTCACGCACCGCGCTCGCCGAGGACATCGTGGCCTACGGGTTCGCCTCCCAGGAGGAGCTCGAGCGGATCGCCGACGGCTGGCGCAGCTGGTGCGAGGGCCCCGACGCCTGGTTCACCGTCGCCCACAGCGTCGCCCTCATCACCCGCTAGGTCGAACGCGCCCGCCACCCGGGGACCCGCGCCCTCACCTGGCCGCTCACTCGCGCGCCCTCACTGTCGAACTGCGGAGTATCCAGAGCGCGACGCGCAATTGCGCGCCTGCTTTCGGATACTCCGCAGTTCGGTCAGCCGCGCCTCACCGCCCGCGCCGCACCGCCCGCGCCCCCACGCCCCGGGCGCATCTCACACGATGAGGTTCCAGGAGCCCGTCGCGATCGCCGCGCCCACGGCGGTCGCGGCCATGAGCAGTGCCCCGGCGAGGAGCCCGAGGTCGCGCGCGGCGAAGCGCGAGGTCCTGGCCCAGGTGCGGCCCGGGGCCCCGAACGCGCGCCCCTCCATCGCCATCGCCAGGCGGGTGCCGCGACGGATCGCCTGGACCAGGAGGGCGAACATCACCGGGAAGAACGCGCCCAGGTGGGACAGCGGCCCGGAACCGCCGACCCCGCGCGCCCGCCGCGCCATCCGCAGCACCTGCCACTCCGCGATCCACAGGGAGACGAGCCGCCCGGCAGCGAGCGCCGCCAGGGCGAAGCGCTCCGACACGCGGAGCTTCTGGATGAGCCCGTCGGCCAGATCCGTGGGGTCGATCGTGGCGAGGAGCACGACCGCCGGCAGCGCGAGCGCCATGGTGCGCAGGCCGATCGCCGCCCCGGCCGTGAGCGAGTCCGCGGTGAGGAGCACCGGACCGAGGTCGACGACGGTCGCCCCGGTCTTCTCAGCCAACAGCGCAGTGCTCCAGCCGCCGGTGAGCGCGATGATCGGAAGGAACCACGTCCGGCCCACGACGGTGCGCCACGGCAGGCCGGCGAGCGGCAGGAGCGCGAGCTCGAGCAGGAGGAGCACCCCAGCGGACACGACGTCGACGCTGAGCAGGACGGCGAACATGAGGATGAACCCGGCCGCGAGCTTGGTCACCGGGTTGCAGCGCACGAGCGGCGTGGCCCGGGGTGCGAGTGTGCTCATGCCGCGCCCACCGCCGTGCGCGCCCCGACGGGGTGCTCGTGCGCCCCGAGCGCTGCGATGAACGGCTCGTCGTGGGACACGAGCAGGATCCCGGTCCCGCGGTCGAGCTCCGCGGTGAGCAGCAGGCGCAGCCCCTCCCAGGTCGCGGCATCCTGCCCGAACGTGGGCTCGTCGAGGACGAGCAGGGGCGGCGAGCAGGCGAGCATGCACGCCACGGACAGCCGCCGCTTCTCCCCACCGGACAGGGTGTGGGGGTGGGCGCGGGCGAGGTGCGCGAGGCGCAGCACGCCGAGCAGCTCCTCGACCCGGTCCCGGATCCGCGCCTCGGGGAGCCTGGCCCGGTGGAGTCCGAAGGCGAGCTCGGAGGCGACCGAGTCGGTGAGGAACTGGTGCTCGGGCTCCTGGAACACCGAGCCGATGCGGGTGACGAGCTCGCGCGAGCGCCACGCGGCCGGTTCCCGGCGGCGGGGGACCGGCCGGTGGGTGCGGAGCAGCGCGTCGGTCGCCCAGACCGCGCCGGCCGCCGGGCGCAGCAGCCCGCCGAGGGTGAGCGCGGTCGTCGACTTCCCCGCTCCGTTCGGCCCGACGAGCGCGGTCGCCGTGCCGGCGCAGAGCGTGAGGTCGATGCCGCCTGCGACGGGTTCCCGCCGGCCGGGACGGGTGACGGCCAGGTCGCGGGCGGTGAGCAGCGTCTCCCCTCCGGCGGCGGGCCGTCGTGCCGGTGGCGGGGGAGTGCCGGGGATGCGGACGCCTGCGGTGCGCAGCAGGTCGCGGAGCCCGGGGTCGGTGAGGAGGTCCGGGGTGCCATCGGCGACGATCCGCGACCGGTCGAGGACGACGACGCGGTCGACGTGATCGCACCACAGGTCCACCCGATGGTCGACGACGAGGAGCGTGGCCCCGGTGACCGCCTGCGCGCGGAGCGCGGCATCGCGCAGCACCGGAGCCGAGGCGGGGTCGATGTTCGCCGTCGGCTCGTCGAGTGCGATGAGCCCCGGTTCCATCGCGAGCACCCCGGCGAGCGCAAGGCGCTGCTTCTGCCCGCCGGACAGGGTGCGGGTGAGCCGGGCCCGCGCCTCGGCAGCGGCGGCCCCGCCCGGACCGAGGCCGACGGTGTGCAGCGCGGCGTCGACGCGCGGCCAGATGTCCTCGGGGTCGACCCCGAGGTTCTCCATCCCGAAGGCTGCGTCGTCCCCGGCCCGGGCGAGGATCACCTGGGATTCGGGGTCCTGGAGGACGAGCCCGGAGCGGCCGCGAGCCGGATCGGGGCGACGGCCGTCGACGAGCAGCTCCCCGGTGCGGTGCCCGGAGTCGGCCGGCAGCACTCCGGTGAGCGCGTGGAGGAGCGTCGACTTCCCCGAGCCCGATGCGCCGACGAGGAGCACCCGCTGACCGGCGGGCACGGCGAGGTCGATGTCGGTGAGGGCAGGCGCCTTCCGGCCGGCGTGCCGCCAGCCGTAGCCGCGGGCGGTGATGACCGCAGGCCCCCGAGCGGAGCTCACTGCCGGGGCCGGACGGCCGGTGGTGCGCATCGGCCGGCTCACACCTCGGCGGCGGTGCGGCCGGAGGCGAGCGGGGCGAGCACCCCGGTGCGGCGCAGCGCCCGGACCGCCAGCAGGGTGCCGCCCCCGGCGAGCACGAGCCCGGAGACGCCGGCCGCGGCGAGGTAGACGAGCTGCCAGGCCGGCTGCCATTCGGTGTTGTACATGAGGTTCTCGCCGAGGCCCAGGAACAGTCCGGCCCCGAGTCCGGAGAGCAGGGTGACGACCGGTCCGAAGCGGCGGTAGAGCAGGAGGAGGACGACGAGCTCGGCGCCGAGGCCCTGGAGCGCGCCGGAGATGAGGACCTGCATGCCCCACTGGGTGCCGAGCACGGCGGACACGGCGGCGGCGAGGATCTCGCAGTAGAGCGCGGCGCCGGGCCGGCGGATGATCATCGCGCCGAGCGGCCCGGCGAGCACCCACACGCCGGTGAGCAGGCCCGCGGCGGGCGGGAAGGCGAGGAACGGCAGCGAGAGCGTCGACCAGGCCGTCGACCACACCCAGAACACGACGCCCACCGCGACGCCGAGCACCGAGGCGACGACGATGTCGACGACCCGCCAGCGCAGACGGCTCGGCGGCGCGGGGTCCGGTTCCGGGGTGGGCGGATGCGCGTCTGCGCCCGAGGCCGAGGCCGGGGACGGAGCCGTGTCCGCGGGAACTCGGTCGGAGGAGACGGAGTCCGCGGGAGCAGTGTCTGCGGGAACCCGGTCCGCGGGTTCGGGGAATGACGATGACGGTGCCATGGTGGATCCTCCTGTGAATGGCAGGAGGGGATGAAGAGACTCGACTTCCTCCGGCGGTATGAACCGCGTCAGGTTCGAGGGTCTGCGATGCTCGCACTCTCAGCGCCCTGGTGGCGCTCCCCTGTCGTGAGGACGAGCATAGCGCAGAGGTGGGGTCCGTGCAGTCCGTGGGGGACTCGTGGACGGGGGGACCCGTGGACGAGAAGGCCCATGGACGGGAGGACCTATGTATGGGATGACGCATGGACGAACTGCGCGGTATCCGGAACGTGACGCGCAATTGCGCGCTCGGTCTCGGATACCGCGCAGTTCGAGGGGCGGGCTGCGCGCGAGGGCGCCGGGACCTCAGTGCTCAGGCCTCCAGACCACCAGACCTTCAGGCGTTCAAACCTTCAAGCCTTCAGGTCCAGGCGCCTCGGAACCCCAGGCTTCTCAGAACCTCAGAACCTCAGGGAAGGATTCCGAGGTGGGCCAGGGCGGCGCGCACGATGTGCTCCTGGCCGTGGCACATCTCTGCGACGACGTCCTCGCGGATCGCCTCGGCCGGGGTCAGCCAGTCGAGGCTGAGCGCATCGCGGCGCGGGGAGCACTCGCCCTGCACCGGCAGGATGTAGCACAGGGCGACCGCGTGCTGGCGCGGGTCCTGATAGGGCGAGGGCCCCATCTGCGTGGGGAAGTACTCCGCGACGTGGAACGGGGTCAGCGCCGGGGGGATCTGCGGCAGCGCGAGCGGGCCGAGGTCCTTCTCCACATGGCGAACGAGCGCCGAGCGGAGCGGCTCGTGGTAGCGCACCCGGCCGCCGACGATCTCCCGGCCGAGCGAGCCGTCGTCCTCGAGCGTGCGCAGCAGCAGGCCCACCTTCGTCACCTGACCGTGGTCGCCGAGCTGCACCGGCACCGCGTTGACATAGGTGATCGGCATGCGGCGGCGGATGCTCGCGAGCTCGTCCGGTTCGAGCCAGTTGTCGTCGTAGTCGAGTGCGGTGCGCGTCATGGTTTCATGCTGTCACACGCGACCGCCGCGGGGAAGGAAGGCGGTTCCCCTGGGCCCCGGCGGGGTTGCCGAGTCGCCCGCGCACCAAGTATCTTGATATCGAGATACATTGTTGCCCGGAGCACACCCGCCTGCACCCAGGGCATAGAGTGGAAGGGACGGCCGCTCGCCGAACACCCGCGCCCGCCCTGTCCGCGGTCGACGTCGACACGAGGAGAATCTCCATGATCAATCACGAAGTCCGGACCTACAAGAGCTCCGAGGACCTGCCGCGCGAAGAGCAGCTGGCCTGGAAGATCGCCGAGGTCGCCTCCGACCCGGTCGCGGTCGACGCAGACGTCACCGACATGGTCATCAACCGCATCATCGACAACGCCTCCGTCGCGGCCGCCTCGGTTCGGCGCGGTGCCCCCACCCACGCGCGCGAGCAGGCGCAGACCCACCCCACGAAGCCCGGTGCCCCGGTCTTCGGCCTGCAGCTGAGCGAGCGCGTTTCACCGGAGTGGGCCGCATGGGCCAACGGCGTGGCCGTGCGCGAGCTCGACTTCCACGACACCTTCCTCGCCAAGGAGTACTCGCACCCCGGCGACAACATCCCGCCGATCCTCGCCGTCGCCCAGCACGCGGGCATCGGCGGCAAGGACCTCATCAACGGCATCGCCACCGGCTACGAGATCCAGGTCGACCTCGCCAAGGGCATCTGCCTCCACGAGCACAAGATCGACCACGTCGCGCACCTCGGCCCGTCCGCCGCGGCCGGCATCGGCGCGCTCCTCCACCTGCCCACCGAGGTGACCTTCCAGGCCATCCAGCAGGCGCTCCACGTCACCACCGCCACCCGCCAGTCCCGCAAGGGCGAGATCTCGACCTGGAAGGCCCACGCCCCGGCGTTCGCCGGCAAGATGGCCGTCGAGGCCGTCGACCGGGCGATGCGCGGCGAAGGCGCCCCGAGCCCGATCTACGAGGGCGAGGACGGCTTCATCGCCTGGATCCTGTCCGGTCCCGAGGCCCGCTACACCGTGCCGCTGCCGGGCCAGGGCGAGGCCAAGCGCGCGATCCTCGACACCTACACCAAGGAGCACTCCGCGGAGTACCAGGCGCAGGCGCTCATCGACCTCGCCCGCCGGATGGGAGCGCAGATCGAGGACAAGTCGAAGATCCGCAAGATCACCATCCACACCTCGCACCACACCCACAACGTCATCGGCACCGGGGCGAACGACCCGCAGAAGATGGACCCGAAGGCCTCGCGCGAGACCCTCGACCACTCGATCATGTACATCTTCGCCGTCGCGATGGAGGACCAGGGCTGGCACCACGAGAAGTCCTACGCCCCCGAGCGCGCCGGCCGCCCGGAGACCGTCGAGCTGTGGCGCAAGATCGTCACCACCGAGGATCCCGAGTGGACCCGCCGCTACCACTCGACCGACCCGGACGAGATCGCCTTCGGTGGTCGTGTGGTCGTCGAGATGGAGGACGGCTCCGTGATCGAGGACCAGATCGCCGTCGCCGACGCCCACCCGCACGGTGCGCGTCCGTTCGCCCGGGCGAACTACGTCGAGAAGTTCCGCACCCTGGCCGACGGCATCGTGTCCGACGCCGAGCAGGACCGGTTCCTCGACCTCGCCCAGAACCTCGAGAACCTCGGCGCCGACGACGTCGCGCAGCTGAGCTTCGCGGTCGACGGCCTCGAGCACACCGGATCGAAGGGAATCTTCTGAGATGCTCGGAGCCACCACCACACCCGCCGACCGGCGCAGGCGGTTCCGCGAACTGCTCGCCGGCAGTGAGATCGTCCAGTTCCCGGGTGCGATCAACCCGATCAACGCCCAGATCATCGAGCAGATCGGCTTCGAGGGCATCTACATCTCCGGCGGCGCGTTCTCCGCGGCGCAGGGGCTGCCCGACATCGGCCTGACCACGCTCACCGAGGTCGCCGACCACGGCCGGGCGATCTCCCGGGTGACGAACCTGCCGACGTTCATCGACGCGGACACCGGCTGGGGCGAGGCGATGAACGTCGCGCGCACCGTGCAGGAGTTCGAGGACGCCGGCCTGGCCGGCATGCACCTCGAGGACCAGGTCAACCCCAAGCGGTGCGGCCACCTCGACGGCAAGGAGGTCGTGGGCACCGCGGAGATGGTCAAGCGGATCTCCGCGGCCGTCAAGGGTCGGCGGGATGAGAACTTCGTCATCTGCGCCCGCACCGACTCCCGCGCCGGCGAGGGCCTCGACGCCGCGATCGACCGGGCCAAGGCCTACATCGATGCCGGGGCGGACATGATCTTCCCCGAGGCGATGCGCGACCTCGGCGAGTTCGAGACCTTCGCGCAGGCCGTCGACGTGCCGATCCTGGCGAACATGACCGAGTTCGGCAAGAGCGAGCTGTTCACCACCGAGCAGCTCGCCGACGCCGGCGTGCGCCTGGTGATCTACCCGGTCACCACGCTGCGCCTGGCGATGGGCGCGATCAAGTCCGGACTGCAGACGATCCGCGACACCGGCACCCAGGTGACGCTGCTCGACGGCATGCAGACCCGGGCCGACCTCTACGAAACCATCGACTACGCGGCGTACAACGACTTCGACGCCGCCGTCTTCAACTTCTCTCAGGAGGGTCACCAGTGACCGATCAGGACATCAAGAAGGGCCTCGCCGGCGTCGTCGTCGACACGACGAAGGTCTCCAAGGTCGTGCAGGAGACCAACTCGCTGACCTACCGCGGCTACCCCGTGCAGGAGCTCGCCGCGAACTGCTCGTTCGAGGAGGTCGCCTACCTCATCTGGCACGGCGAGCTGCCGACGCCCGAGCAGCTCGCGGAGTTCACCGCCCGGGAGCGCGGCCAGCGCGCGATCGACCAGAAGCTTATCGATCTCATCCTCTCCCTGCCCACCGACTGCCACCCGATGCACGTCGTGCAGACCGCGGCGGCCTACCTCGGCGCCGTGGACCCGGAGGCCGATGTCGAGGGGCCGGAGGCGAACCTCGCCAAGGCCGAGCGGATGTACGCCCAGCTGCCGACGATCGTCGCCGTCGACCACCGCCGTCGCCACGGCCTCGACCCGGTCGCACCGACCGAGGACCTCGGCTACGCGGCCAACTTCTTCAAGATGGTCTTCGACGAGGTGCCGGCCGAGGAGGTCGTGCGCTGCTTCGACGTGTCGATGATCCTCTACGCCGAGCACTCCTTCAACGCCTCGACGTTCACCGCCCGCGTCATCACCTCGACGACCTCGGACATGTACTCCGCGGTCGCCGGTGCGATCGGCGCCCTCAAGGGACCGCTGCACGGCGGTGCCAACGAGGCCGTCATGGCGATGCTCGAGGAGGTCGGCACCGCCGACAAGGCCTCGGCGTGGATCGACAAGGCGCTCGAGAACAAAGAGAAGATCATGGGTTTCGGCCACCGCGTCTACAAGAACGGCGATTCGCGCGTGCCTACCATGCGCAAGGCCTTCGAGGACATGGTCGCGGCCAAGGGCGCGACCGATCTCCTCGACCTGTACAACGCCTTCGAGGAGGACTTCGTCGGGCGCAAGGGGATCTACCCGAACCTCGACTACCCGTCGGGCCCGGCCTACCACCTCATGGGCTTCGACACCCCGCAGTTCACGCCGATCTTCGTCATGGCCCGCATCACCGGCTGGACGGCGCACATCATGGAGCAGCAGGCCTCCAATGCGCTGATCCGCCCGCTGTCGGCCTACGACGGCGAGGAGCAGCGCTCGGTCCCGACGAAGTCGGACTGAGCAGCGTGAACGATCACGCACTGGTCGAGGGTTTCGATCTCACCGTCTCCGGTGGGGTCGGGACCCTCGTCCTGTCCCGCCCGGCCAAGCGCAATGCGCTCTCGCGCGAGATGTGGCTGGCGCTGCCGGACATCATGGCCGCGATCGACGCCGACCCCGGGATCGAGGTGCTCATCCTCACCGGGGCCGGCGGGCACTTCTCCGCCGGGTCCGACATCGGGGACCTCGATGTGCCGCTGGCGGACTTCTGGGCGGCGAACGCCGAGGCCGAGGAGGCGCTCGCCGCCGTGGATGTCCCGACGATCGCCGCGATCGAGGGCAACTGCGTGGGCGGCGGCACCGAGCTCGCCGCGGCCTGCGACGTCCGGATCGCGGCACCCGGAACGATCTACGGGGTCACCGCCGCGAAGCTCGGACTCGTCTACCCGCCCGGACCCACTCGGCGGCTCGCCGGGATCATCGGGGATGCCTGGGCGACGTACTTCCTGCTCACGGCGGAGATCGTCGATTTCGACCAGGCGCTCAACCTCGGGTTCATCCATCGGGTGAGCGACACCCCGCTCGACACGGCACGGGAGATGGCGGCGACGATCGCCGGCCGCTCCGCGCTGAGCCAGACCGGGGCCAAGCGGATCCTGCGCGGCGAGGACCCGGATCCCGCAGCCGGCGGATGGCTGGCCGAGGCGTATGCGAGCGAGATCGTCCGCGGACAGGAGGGCTTCTTCGCCAAGCAGCCCCCCGATTTCACCTTCACCCGCCACGACTGGCGCTCCTGAAGCCGGGATCCCGCAAGACCATTCCAGACCTCAATTTTCGAAGGTTTCTGAGAGCGGATCCGCCAGAGTTCGCAAGGTCAGATTGCCGTGAGGGGCGCGTGCGCGGTGCGTACCGCAGTGCATCGCTGCAGACTCGCCGTACCGCGGGGTATCCGAAAGTCGACGCGCAATTGCGCGCCGCGAATCGGATACTCCGCAGTTCGGCGCAGCTTCGGCCGGGCGCAGCTTCGGTCTGGCGACCCGCGCCTCGGCGACCTGTGCCTCGGTGTCCCGCTCCCCATTGACCATCCGTAGACTGAGCCCATGATGCGACGCCCTCCGACCGAGGCCCGCCGCCGCGGGACGAGCGTCGGCCTTATCCTCGCGTTCTACGGCATCGCCGCCGCGCTCACGCTCATTGCCGCCGCGATCACCTTCGCCGCGCTCAGCGCGCGGGAAGTGGGCGCCGTCGAAACCACCGGCACGATCACCGCGAGCGAGGAGCGCCGGGTGCACGACAGCGTCGGCCCGCCGCGCACCGTGCATCGACCGACCATCGAGTTCACCGACGAGTCCGGCACCCGTCACACGATCCGCGGGGATGACCAGGGTCGGCCGGCGACCGTGGGGGACCCTGCCATCGTCCACTACCACCCCGACGATCCCGCCGACGCATGGCATGCGGACAAGCGCAACGAGATCGTAATCCCGTTCATCATCCTCCTCTTCACCGCCGGGTTCGTCATCGCCGGCCTTGTCCACCTCCTCAAGGAGCTCCTCCGGCGCAGCCGCTGAACCCGGATGCTCCGAACTGCGCGGTATCCGAAAGCCGACGCTCAATTGCGCGCCTCGATTCGGATACTCCGCAGTACGAGCACGAGGCGCGCCCATGCCCCCGTCCCGCCCGCGCTCCCGCCCCCGCTCCCGCTCCCGCTCCCGACCGCATGCCAGTCCGCGGTCCGCGTCCCCGCACCCTGCCAGTAGACTGACCTCGTGCGCCTCGCAGTCCTCGACATCGGATCCAACAGCGTCCACCTCCTCGTGGTCGACGCCCGGGTGGGAGCCCCACCCCTGCCCGCGACCTCCCACAAGGAGGTCCTCCGCCTCGCCGAGCACCTCAAGGACGACGGCTCGATCTCCGGCTACGGCCAGAACCGACTCGTCGAGTTCTGCCGCGAGGCGATCACCGTCGCCGAGGAGCAGGGCTCCGAGCAGATCCTCGCCTTCGCCACCTCGGCGATCCGCGGCGCCCCCAACGGCGAGGAGACGATCGCCCGGATCCGCGAGGAGTCGGGGATCACCCTCAACGTCATGAGCGGCGAGGAGGAGGCACGCATCACCTTCCTCGCCGTCCGCCGCTGGTTCGGCTGGTCGGCCGGCAGCATCCAGCTCCTCGACATCGGCGGCGGCTCCCTCGAGATCGCCGCCGGCATGGACGAGTACCCCGACGCAGCGCTGTCCGTGCCGCTGGGCGCCGGCCGCATGCACTCGCGCTTCCTGTCCGCAGACACTCCGAGCGCCGACGACATCGACGCCCTGCGCCGGCACGCCCGCCACACGATCGGCCGCGTGGCCGGCGAGATCAACCGGGTGGGCCGGCCGGAGAAGGTCGTCGGCTCCTCGAAGACGTTCCGCTCGCTCGCCCGGATCGGCGGGGCGGCGGCGAGCAGCGAGGGCATCTACGCGCCGCGGATGCTGCGCCGCGCGGACCTGCCCGACATCATCGAGGCGCTCGCGAGCCGCAGCCCCAAGGAGCGGGCCGAGCTGCCGGGCGTCTCCCTGGCCCGCGGCGGCCAGGTGCTCGCCGGGGCGATCGTCGCCGAGGCGGCATTCACGATCTTCGGGATCGAGGAGATGCACATCTCGCCGTGGGCGCTGCGCGAGGGCATCATCATGCGCAAGCTCGATCTGCTCGACACCTCGGAGGAGATCTCGCTCCCGGGCGTCCCCGCGACCGAGGTCCTCACCGACTGAACCCGACCGTCGCCGAGGCGCGGGCGCGGTCCGCATCACGGAGTCGCCCGCGTGCCCCGGCGGGCGGGACCGGGCGCTGACGACTGCCTGCACCCCCGTGCTCCGCCCGAGCCCTGCGCCGGCCGGTCCGGGGGCTAGACTCGGTGCCGTGAGTGCGAAGAAGCGATCCCCCCGCAAGGTGCTGACCAAGAAGAACTCGGCGCGCGCCGACTCGCGCCAGCACCGTGAGCAGCTCGCGCGGAACCCGGTCTACGAGCACGACCGCACCCACGTCTCCGACCACCCGATCCGGGTGGGCCTCTCGACCTCCTCCGTCTACCCGATGACGGTGACCGAGGTGTTCGGCACCGCCCAGCGCCTGGGCTACGACGGCGTCGAGGTGATGATCACGAACAACGCCGAGACCCAGGACGTCGACCTCATGCGCGGCCTCACCGCGCAGACCGGGCTGCCGGTGATGTCGCTCCACGCCCCCACCCTGCTCTTCATGCCGCGCGTCCTCGACAAGGACCACTGGGTCAAGCTGCGCCGGACCTGCGAGATGGCGAAGGAGGTGGGCGCGCGCTCCGTCGTCGTCCACCCGCCGTTCCGCTGGCAGGGCGAGTACGCCAAGGGGTTCGTGCCCGGCGTGCGGGAGCTGTCGAAGGAGACCGGGATGATCCTCGCGGTGGAGAACATGTACCCGTGGCGCGCCGGCGTGCGCGAGGTGCTCGTCTACTACCCGGACTGGAATCCGCTCGACGAGGACTACGACGCGATGACCTTCGACTTCTCCCACGCCGCGACGGCCGGGATGAACGCGCTCGAGACCGTCGCCGGCATCATCGACCGCCTCGCCCACGTCCACCTCACCGACGGCGCCGGCTCCCTCAAGGACGAGCACCTGGTGCCCGGCCGCGGCACGATGCCCGTCGCGGAGACCCTCCAGCACCTCGCCAAGCACAACTGGTCCGGCGACGTCATCGTCGAGGTCAACACCCGGTTCGCCCGCAAGAAGTCCACGCGCGAGGAGATGCTCGCCGAATCCCTCGCGTTCGCCCGCAAGCACCTGGGACTCGATGCCGCTCAGGCGCGAGCCGAGTCGGGGGGATCGGCCGTGACCGCAGACGAGGAGAACGCATGACCATCGCATTCATCGGCACCGGATCCATGGGCGGGGCGCTGCTCGCCGGCGTGCTCCGCGGGGACACCGATCCGGCATCGATCATCGCCACCACGCAGTCCCGCGAGTCCGCCCGGCGGCTCCACGACGAGCTCGGGGTGCGGACCACCGCGGTCGAGGACGACGCGGAGGCCAACCGCGGTGCGGCGGCCGAGGCCGACTACGTGTTCCTCGGGGTCAAGCCCTGGCTCATGGCCGACACGCTCGCCGAGATCACCGACGCCCTGCGCCCGGGCACGATCCTCGTGTCCATGGCCGCCGGGGTGTCGCTCGCGCAGCTCGCCGAGGGGTCCGGCGGCGCGCCGGTCATCCGGGTCATGCCGAACACGCCGAGCGGGATCGGCCACGGGGTCATCGCGCTCGCCGCCACCGCAGACGTCCCGGAGGACGCCGTGACCGAGGTGTCGGAACTGCTCGCCGGGGCCGGTGACGTCGTGCCGATGACCGAGGACGAGCTGCAGACGATGATCGGGCTGTCCGGTTCCGGCGTGGCGTACTTCTTCCTCCTCGCCGAGGAGCTCGTCGCGGCCGGCATCGCCCAGGGGATGAGCCCGGACATGGCGCGGCGGATCGTCGTCGGCACCGCCAGCGGGGCCGGCCGCCTGCTCGAGGACACCCCGGATCCCCGGAAGCTGCGCACCGCGGTGACGAGCAAGGGCGGCACCACGCACGCCGCGATCACCTCGTTCGCCGCCGACGACTTCTCAGCGATCGTCGAGCGCGCCGCCCGCGCTGCCTCCGCCCGGGCCCGGGAGATGGAATCCGGCGACTGATCGCACGGCTGCGGCCGCGGCGCCGGTAACCCATCCACCTGACGCGTGTGCTCGAACCCTCCGTCGACCTGCCATGTGTGCTCGCCGGAGGGCTCGATCATCGAGCGCATGTGCCAGGTCGATGATGCACAGGTGGCTGGTCGGCGTACCGGAGCATGACCTGTTCCAGGGCACCTCACACCGGGACTGCACGCAGTTCGAGAGCCTCCCGGACCTCCCGGCAGAACCGTGCCGCCGAAGTGCGCCGCGTGATCCGGATGACGATCCATCCGTGCCGGACGAGCGCGCCGTAGCGTTCGATGTCGCGATCCCACTGCGATTCGTCGAGCCGGTGCTGAGGGCCTTCGTACTCGATCGCGATCCGCGGCCCGACGTACGCCATGTCCGGGTGGATCACAGCGGGGAGGCTCGGCAGCCGTACTGCGGGTGCCACCTCGGGCTCGGGCAGCCCCGCGGCGACGATTGCGAGCCGTGTCCGCGTCTCTCCCGGGGACCGGACACCGGCACGCGCTCTCGCCAGGGCGTCGAGCGCGGTGCGCCGACCCCGGTAGCGGCGGCGACCGGTGAGCAGGGAACGCAGTTCATCCACGGTGAGATCCGGGGTGTCCTGCCAGGTGCCGAGCAGCGCGTCGAAGACCGCGACGAGGTCACCGGCGGGCAGGTGACCGGCGAGCTCGTGCACCACCAGGTCCCCGCGGTTGATGTGCACGCCGCAATGCCCGCGCGGTTCGAGGTGCCGGCTCTCGTGTCCGACGACTCCGGGCCGGCGGAGAGGACGGGTGCCGTGCGGGACGGTGACGTGGAGGAGCGCCTCGGATCCATAGGGGGTCGGGAGACCGAGGAGGAGGGCGGCGGTCGTGTGGGATCCGATGGCATCGGGTCGCACGGTCTGCAGCGCGGCCAGCCGCTGCCGCACCTCAACCCATGTCGGGCCCGCCCACCGGGGAGCATTGACGACGCTGGAGCGGCCTGCGTCCTCGTAGACTCCGCGGTGGATGCGCGTGGCGCCGCGCGAATGCGTCAGCTGATATCGGGACAGACCGTGCTCGGCGCGGTCGGTGGAGCGGAACAGCGCCGGCAGTTCGATGCGCTTCGGTGAGGCGGACATGGCGACAATGATGTGCGGAACCAGCCCCTGACGCGCAGGGCGCGGCCGAGGTGTGGACGACGGCTGGCGATCCACAGCCTGCCACTCGCACCGGTCACCCTGCCATCCACAGCCGGCCCTCGCACCAGCCGATCGACCCGCGGCCCGGGACTCAGTCCATTCGGTGCGCCATCGACCTGCCGTTTCTGCTCTATCCGGTCATCGACCTGTCACTTATGCCCGTTCTCCGGGCCGTTCGTCGAGCACAACCGGCAGGTCGACGGGGGGTTCGAGCACAACTGGCAGGTCGACGGATGGTTCGAGCACAAACGGCAGGTCGATGGGGACGTGGAGAACTGTGCTCGAGGGATTCGGTTCCCAGGGCGCGTCTCAGGGGCGCCCGGCGAACCGCCTCTCAGGGGCGGCCGGCGAAGCGGCCGAGGAGCTCGACGTGGCCGGCGACGATGAGCACGTCCTGGCTGCCGACGCGGCTCGAGGGCTCGGCGTAGGTGAAATCCCGGCCGGGGCTCTTGATGCCCACCACCGTGACGCCGTACGTGTCGCGGATCCCCGCCTCGGCCAGGGTGAAGCCCTGGACCTCCTTGGGCGGGCGCATCTTGACGACGGCGAAGTGGCCGTCGTCGAACTCGATGAAGTCGAGCATCCGGGAGGACACGAGGTGCGCCACGCGCGCACCCGCCTCGGACTCGGGGTAGAGGACGTGCTCGGCACCGATCCGCCGCAGGATCTTGCCGTGGGAGTTCGACATCGCCTTCGCCCACACCTGATCGATCCCGAGGTCGACGAGGTTCGCCGTGGTGAGCACACTCGCCTCGATCGAGGTGCCGATTCCCACCACTGCGGTGCTGAACTCCCCGGCACCGATCTGCCGCAGCGCCTCGATGTTCGTCGCATCGGCCTCGACCACGTGGGTGAGGCGGCCCGACCACTCCTGCACCGCCTCGGCATTCTTCTCGATCGCCATGACCTCGCGGCCGAGCTTCATGAGGTTCTCCGCCGTGGCCCCGCCGAACCGGCCGAGCCCGATGACGAGGATCGAGGAGCTCTGGCCCTGTCCGGAGGCGCGGTCGGCGCGTGACTTCTTAGCCAATGATCGGCCTCTCTTCCGGGTAGCGGAACAACCGGCGCGTGTTCTGCTGGGACAGTGCTGCGGCAAGCGTAATCGTACCGAGCCGGCCGAGGAACATGAGCGCGCTGAGCACGTACAGCCCGGCGTCGGGGGATGCCGCGGAGACTCCGGAGCTCAGCCCGCACGTGCCGAATGCGGAGATCACCTCGAACAGCACGAGGTCGAGCGGCATGCGGGTGAAGTGCAGCAGCGCGAGGGTGCCGGTGAAGACCAGGGCGGCGCCGGCGAGCGTCACCGAGATCGCGACCTTGATGACCGGTGGGTCGATGCGGCGGTGGAACGCGGAGACCTCCTGCAGGCCGCGGGCCTCGGCGAGCGCGGCGAGGGCGAGCACCGCGAGCGTGGTGACCTTGATCCCGCCGGCCGTCGACGACGAGCCGCCGCCGATGAACATGAGGACGTCGAGCAGCAGGAGGCTCGTCTGGTTCATGTCCTCGACGGCCATCGTGGCGAAGCCGCCGGAGCGCGGCATGACGGCCATGAACAGCGTCTCGAGCACGGTGTTCCCCGGGCCGGAGGCGCCGAGGGTGCGAGGGTTCGACGACTCGAAGAAGAGGAGCATGATGAAGCCGACGAACACGAGGATCGCCGAGGTGGCGAGCGTGAGCTTGGTGTGGAGGTCCCAGCTGCGGGGGCGGTTCCACGCGATCGTCACCATGAGCACGACCGGGAATCCGAGCGAGCCGACGAAGACCGAGGCCATGATCACCGAGAGGAACCACGTGTCTCCGGTGAAGTGCTCCATGCCGCCGGGGTGGACGGTGAACCCGGCGTTGTTGAATGAGGAGATCGCGTAGAACACGGAGTGCCAGATCGCGGTGCCGAGCGATTCGCCCTTGGCGATGAGCGAGGGCAGGAGCAGCGCGGCGACGATGACCTCGGCGATGACGATCGTCCCGACGACGGTCCGCAGCAGGGTGCCCACCTGCCCGATCTGGAAGGTGTTCGTCGCCTGGGCGGCGATGAGGCGCTGCCGCACCCCGAGCTTCTTCGACACCGCCATCCCCAGGACCGAGGCGAGGGTGAGGATGCCGAGGCCGCCGACCTGGATGCCGGCGGTGATGACCCCGATCCCGAAGTCCGACCAGTGGACCTCCGTCACCACCGGGGACAGGCCGGTCACGCAGACCGCGGAGACCGCGACGAACAGGCTGGTGGCGAAGCTGAACTCGGAGGGGTCCCGGTGAGCAATCGGCAGGCTCAGGAGCGCAGTGACGATCCCGATGACGCCGAGGAAGGACACCATGGCGAGGCGCGCGGGCGAGGTGTCGGCGAGATCGTCGATGAAATCGCGGAACCGCCGGCCGGGGTCGAACACCCGGTCGCGGAACGGGGACGCCGGCCGGCGACCATTCACAGGGACAGTCCAATCACAGGGCCAGTGTAGACAGTGCCGACGCCCACCAGGAGCGATGGCGCTCCGGGTGGGCGTCGGCAGTCACCTCGCGATCACTGCGGGCGGTAGGGGAGTGCGGTCTCCTCGAAGACCCGCTCGGCCATCGGGGTGAAGTCGGCCTCACCGCTCTCCCACCAGGTATCCATCTCCTCGAAGGAGCCGCCGTCCTCGAAGCCGAGCTCCTCGACCGCGCTGCTCCACGTCTCGATCGACTCGCTCACGCGGGTGTCGATGTCATCGCCGAGGATGCCCCCGTCCACGACCTCCTGACGCTGCCGGGCGTTCTCCTCCTTGATGATCTCCTCCGTCGCAGGGTCGAAGACCGCGATCTCGCCGCCGGCCTCCTTGGCCTGACGCACGCTCTCCGCGTTGCCGTCGGCGGTGATCCCGACGAACCCGGAGTAGGAGGTGGCCGCGGCGTCGAAGATGATCTGCTGGTAGGCGAGCGGCAGGTTCGCGAAGCTCGAGCCGGCGAGCTCGGCGCCGACCGCACGGGAGGACATGCTCGCCTCGTCCGTGCTGTAGGAGATGTTCGGGGCGACCTCGAGGATCCCCGACTCCGCCGAGGGCAGGAGCTGTGCGAAGGTGCAGTCGACGGTGCCGCGCTGGAGCGCCTCGAACACCTCGACGTACTCCATCGACACCGGCGAGGCGCCCAGGGCGTTGGCGACGCCGTGATGCGAGGTGCTCGCGACGCGGATCTGCCTGCCCTTCCAGTCGTCGGGTTGCGACCCCGGCTCTGCGCACACGGCGTAGTAGCCGCCCGAAGAGACGATCGGGGTCAGGGGAGTGACTCCCTGCGCCTCGTACTCGTCGAGGAGCGACTGGGAGTTCCAGCCGATGTCCGCCGAGACTGCGGTCATCACCATCTCTCCGGTCATCGGTGAAATCGGCACCCCGGAGAACGACTTCGCCGCGGCGTCGAACGAGGGATAGTCGCTGGGATTGTAGATCGGCAGATCGTACGCGAGGTCGAGGCGTCCGTCGGCGAGCGCGTCGTCGACCTCGGAGTAGCCGGCAATGGCCTGCCCCCAGATGATCTCGATCTCGATCTGGCCGCCTGAGCGCTCCTCGATGTAGTCCTTGTACGCGAGCGCGGCCGGGGCCATGATCGAGTTCTGAGATGCCGCCGGCGGCTGGTACTTGAGCGTCACCGGTTCGAGGCCGGCGAGCGCGGCGTCGACGTCCTCCTGCGAGGCGCCGTACTCGAATCCCTCACCGCCACCGGCTCCGCCTCCTCCACCGCTGCCGGCGGAGCCCGCGCAGGCACTGAGGAGGAGAGTGCCGGAGGAAGCGAGGGCGAGGAGAGGAAGGGTTCTGGTCTTCATGCTGTCGGACACCTTTGTCGTCGGATGCGGAACGGGTGGTTCAGGGGTATTTGAAGACTACCTAACGACCGCTCGGTTCTGAATAGGCAATCGATGGATCATCGAGATGGCGTACGGAACACCACTCCGCCTGCCGCTCCTGGCCCTCCGAGCGGACCGTGGCGTGCTTCTCCGAACCACCCGCGCCCACCCCTCCGGATCGACAGTGACCCGGCTCGCGTTCGGCGCTACAGTGGGGGAATGAGCAGGCGCGAGACCGACGTTTTCGTCATCTGGGACGACTCCTTCACGGAGTACAATTTCGGGCCCGAGCACCCGATGAACCCGCTGCGTCTCGACCTCACGGCCAAGCTCGCCACCGATTTCGGGCTCTTCGACAACGCTCGCGTCCACATCTCCGGCGTCCCCGAGGTCGACGAGCCCACCCTGCTCCGCCTCCACTCCCGGGAGTTCGTCGACGCGGTCAAGGATGCGGAGCGCTCGAGCGCGATCGACGACGCCGCCGCGCAGAAGTACGGCGTCGGCACCGAGGACGTGCCCCGCTTCGAGAAGATCCACGAGGCCTCCGGCCGCATCTTCCAGGGCAGCGTCGAAGCCGCTCGCGCGATCACCGGCGGGAACTACGAGCGCGCAGTGAACTTCTGCGGCGGCATGCACCATGCGATGCCGGGCCGCGCCGCCGGCTTCTGCGTCTACAACGACCTCGCCGGCGCGATCGACCATTTCCTCGCCGAGGGCTACGAGCGCATCGCCTACCTCGACCTCGACGCCCACCACGGCGACGGGGTGGAGAACTTCTACTGGGACGACCCCCGCGTGCTCACGATCTCGCTCCACGAGAACGGCCGCTTCCTGTTCCCGGGCACCGGCTTCGCCAACGACATCGGCGGGCTCTCCGCCTCCGCCTCGGCGGTCAACGTCGCCCTGCCCCCGCGCACCGACGACGCCGACTGGCTGCGCGCCATCGACTCCGTCGTGCCCGCCGTGCTCCGCGAGTTCCGCCCGCAGGTGCTGATCTCCCAGCACGGCTGCGACGGTCACCGCCTCGACCCGCTCACCCACCTGCGGCTCAGCGTCGATGCGATGCGCCGCGCCGCCGAATGGGTACGCGACCTCGCCGACGACTACGCCGAGGGCAGGTGGCTCGCGACCGGCGGCGGCGGGTACGCGCTCGTCGACGTCGTCCCGCGCGCCTGGGTCAACCTCGTTGCGATCGCCGCCGGGGCCGACATCGCCCCCTCGACCGCCCTGCCCGAGCGCTGGAAGGACTACGTCACCGCGATCGCCGGGGTCACCCCGCCGGAGGTCATGACCGACGGCCACGACGGGATGTTCGCCTCCTGGGCCGAGGGATTCGACCCCGAGTCCGACCTCGACCGCACGGTGATGTCGACGCGGAAGAACATCTTCCCCTTCTACGGCCTCGACGCCTACTACGACTGACGCCGGCCACCGAGCCGCCCCGCTGCTCCGCCGCACCCCGCCGCCGAGGCGCCCCGTCCCACCGCTCGGGGCGCACCGAGCGCCCCGCCCGCCGCGTGGGGTGCGTCTCACCGGGACGGGGAACTTGGGGTTCGACGCCGGGAAGCGATAGAATCGAGCGGTTCAGTTCAGCAGGTGCGCACTGCGTGTTCACCTGGATTTCGACTCCGTGAGGAAACACTGTGGGTTCTGTCATCAAGAAGCGTCGCAAGCGTATGGCCAAGAAGAAGCACCGCAAGCTTCTCCGCAAGACCCGCCACCAGCGCCGCAACAAGAAGTAAGCCGCTGGTCCGCGGCTTCGGGCCCCCGTCGGAGACGCCGGCGGGGCTTCGTACTGCCGTCCGGGCCCAGCGCCGTCGAGGGAGCAGAGCATGAGCGTCGAGCTGACGTTCCTCACCCGCCGGGACTGCCATCTGTGCGAGACCGCGCGGGAGAACGTGCAGACCGCGATCGCCTCCCGCGACGTCACGCTCACCGAGGTCGACGTCGACACCGACGCCGATCTCCGCGACAAGTACGGCTGGGACGTGCCGGTGGTCCTCCTCGACGGCCGGCAGCACAGCTTCTACCGCGTCGATCCGCAGCGGCTCGCCCGCGCGATCGACGCGCTCATCGCCCGCCGGCCATGACCACGGCCGCCGGCGACCACATGGAACAGGAGTGAGCTCGGTGGTGGATACGGTGCCCCGGTCGGCATCCCGGCCCGGCATGCCCGCGCGCGCTGTCCCCGCCCCGGTGGTGGGTCGGCTGCCCGGCTACCTCCAGGCACTCGAGGCGCTCATCTCGGAGCGCGTCCCCACCGTGTCGAGCGAGGAGCTCGCCGGGATGTGCGGGGTGCGCTCCGCGATCCTGCGCCGCGACCTCAGCCACCTCGAATCCGCCGGCCGGCGCGGTGTCGGCTACGACTGCGCGGCGCTCGCCGCCACCATCCGCGAGTTCCTCGGCGTCGACCGGACGCGCCGGATCGGCATCATCGGCGCCGGCCGCCTGGGCTCCGCCCTCGCCGACTACGCCGGTATCCCCGACCGCGGCTTCGCCCTCCACGGCGTCTTCGACATCGACCCCGCGGTCATCGGCACGACCGTCGGCGGCGTCGCCGTCGCCCCGGTCGCCGAGATCCACCGCGTCGTCGCCGCCGAGCGCATCGAGCTCATCGTCATCGCCGTCCCCGCCTCCTCCGCCCAGGCCGCCGCGGATGCCGCGGTGGACGCCGGGGTGCGCGGGCTCATGAGCTTCGCCCCCGTCGTCCTCACCGTCCCCTCCGAGGTCCGCGTCCGGCACGTCGACCTCGCCACCGAGCTCCAGGTGCTGGCCTACTACACCTCCGTGGAGTCCCCGGACACCCGCCCGGCCGCACCGGGCACCGACCCGGCCGGAGCACGCACAGACACCGACGCACCAGCAGACACAACGGAGCAGCAGTGACCCTTCTCGTCCTGGGAATCTCCCACCGGTCAGCGCCCATGTCGGTCCTCGACGCGCTGGCCCTCGATGCGACGGGGGTCGACGCGCTCCTCGGCCGCGCCCGGGCGGGGAAGTACGTGGGCGGGGCGACCGTGCTCGCCACCTGCAACCGGCTCGAGCTCATCGCCGACGTCGAGGCGTTCCACGGCGGCCTCGCCGACCTCGGCTCCGCGCTCGTCGAGGCGGTCGGACTGCCCTGGGACGAGCTCGCCCACCACGTCTACGTGTACTTCGACGCCAAGGCGATGGAGCACCTCCTCACCCTTGCCGCCGGCCTCGACTCGATGGCGCTCGGCGAGGCGCAGATCCTCGGCCAGCTCCGCCAGTCCTTCACCTCCGCGCAGGACTCCGGTGCGCTCACCGGCGACCTCTCCCGCGCCCTCCAGGAGGCGCTGCGCGTCGGCAAGCGGGCCCACTCCGAGACCGCGCTCGACAGCGTCTCCCAGTCGCTCCTCGACACCGCGCTCGCCGCGGCGGTGCCCCACATCGGCCCGCTCGAGCAGGCCGAGGCGCTCGTCGTCGGAGCCGGCGCGATGTCCGGGCTCACCGTCGCCACCCTCCACCGCGCCGGGGTCGCCCGCATCACCGTGATCAACCGCACCCTCGATCGCGCCGAACGGCTCGTCGCCCCCGTCGGCGGCCGCGCGATCGCCCTCGACGCGGAGTCGCTCGCCCGCGAGATCGCCGATGCCGACCTCGTCGTGTCCGTCACCGGCTCCCGCGGCACCGTGCTCGGCCAGGAGCAGATCATCGCCGGCATGCAGCAGGACCTCGACGACCAGCCGAACAAGTTCCTCATCGACCTCGCGCTGCCGCACGACATCGCCCCGGACGTCGAGGAGCTCCCGCACATCCGCCTGCTCGGCCTCGAGGACCTGTCCGCGATGTTCGCCGACACCGGCCACCGCACCGACTCCGACGTCGTGTCCGTCATCACCGAGGTGCGCGGAATCATCCGCACCGAGATGGAGAGCCTCGCCGCTCACCGCGAGGCCCGCCGCATCGCTCCGACGGTGAGCGCGCTGCGCTCCCAGGCCGAGGCGACCGTCGACTCCGAGTACGCGCGCCTGGAGAAGAAGCTCGCCGGGAAGGTCGACGAGAGGGCGCTCGCGGAGATCCGCAAGGCGATGGCCCGCGCGGTGGACAAGATCATCCACACGCCCACCGTCAAGGTCAAGGAGCTCTCCGCCGGCGACTCCGAGGTCGACTACGCCGCGGCGCTCACCACCCTGTTCGACCTCTCCGCCAAGCCCAAGGCCGACGGCATCGACCGCTCCAAGGTCGCCGTCAGCGCCCCCGGCGTGCCGCCGGTGACCGCGCGGAACAACCACTACATCCCCGCCGACGGCCTGCGCCCGGTCGCCGACCACACGCTCGACGTCATCGAGCCGGCCAAGCCCACCGGGCGCACCCTGCGGCTCGGCACCCGCCGCTCGATGCTCGCCCGCTCCCAGTCCACTGCGATCGCCCAGCAGATCGCCGCGCAGACCGGCTGGCGGGTGGAGATCGTCGAGGTCGTGACCGAGGGCGACGTCAACATGAACCCGCTCGCCCAGATGGGCGGCACCGGGGTGTTCGTGTCCGCCGTCCGCACCGCGCTCCTCACCGGCAAGATCGACGTCGCCGTGCACTCGCTCAAGGATCTGCCGACAGCGCCGGCGCCGGGCATCGAGCTCGCCGCGGTGCCGCCGCGCGTCGACCCCTCCGACGTCCTCATCGCCCGCGACGGGCTCGCACTGTCCGAGCTGCCCGCCGGGTCGATCGTCGGCACCGGCTCGCCGCGCCGGGCCGCCCAGCTGCGCGCCGCCCGCCCCGACATCGAGGTGCGCGGGGTGCGCGGCAACGTCGACACCCGCATCCGCCACGTCACCGAGGGCCGGATCGACGGCGTCGTGCTCGCCGCCGCGGGCATCCGCCGGCTCGGCCGGCTCGCCGAGGTCACCGACGTCATCGATTCCTCCGTCATGCTCCCGGCCCCCGGCCAGGGCGCGCTCGCGATCGAGTGCCGCTCGGTCGACTCCGACCTCGGCGAGTTCGACGCCGAGGTGCGCCGCGCCCTCGACTCGATCCACGACGAGGCGACGGCGCTCGCGGTGATGTGCGAGCGCGCCGTGCTGTCCCGCGCCGAGGCCGGCTGCTCCGCCCCGATCGGCGCGCTCGCGCAGATCGACGGCCACTCGCTGAGCATCACCGGGGTCATGGCCGACGACGCCGGCCGCCTCCAGCGCGTCAGCCGGATGGCGAGCCTGCCCCGCCGCAGCGCCGAGGTCACCCGCGCCGAGGTGCGCCACGCCGCCCGCTCGCTGGGCGTCGACACCGCCGATGAGATGCTCTCCGCACTCGGCATCACGATCGGCGGCTCGGCCGGCACAAACGCGCCGTCCGAGCACGTCGATCCGCGCACCCCGGCGAGCGTCGGTGCCGCCGGAGACACCCAGGACGGTGCCGATGACTGAGCCGAAGAACGCCCAGACGGACGCACAGACGAATGCGCCGACGGCCGCGGCCGCCGCGCTCTCCGCCCTGCACGGCGGAGAGCCCCGCCCGCTCGTCTACTTCCTCGGCGTGGGCCCCGGCGACCCCGGTCTCATGACCTACAAGGGTGCGGAGCTGCTCGAGCGCGCCGCGCTCGTCGTCCGCGACCCGGGCGTGCTCGACGAGATCGTCGAGGCCTTCGTCGACACCGAGGTGCCGCTCGTCGACGCCGAGGAGCTCGGCCAGGCCGCCTCGACCCGCGGCCGCCGGCTCGCCGAGCTCGCCCGCGAGCACGGCACCGTGGTGCGACTCGTCCCGCACGACGGCATCCTGTTCTCCACCACCACGGACGAGGCCGCCGCCTGCCGCCGCAACGAAGTCGAGTTCGAGATCGTCCCCGGCGTCGGCACGAGCTCGTCCATGTCGGCCTACACCGGCACCCCGATCACCACCAACCGGGTGCGCTCCGTGCGCTTCGTCGAGGCCGGCTCGCAGACCCACACCGACGTCTCCAAGCACCGCAACACCGGCCACGTCATCAGCGGCACCGTCGAGCAGATGATCGAGGCCCTGACCGCGCTGCTGTCCGATGGCTGGCCGGAGTCCACCCCGGTGCTGCTCGCCACCCAGATCTCCACCGTCCACCAGGTCACGATCGAGGCGACGATGTCGACGGCCGCCGCCCGGCTGCTCGACGAGGCCGCCGCGAGCGAGCCGGTCGTCATGCTCATGGGCCAGGGCATCGAGCAGCGCAGAGACCTGTCCTGGTTCGAGTCGAAGCCGCTGTTCGGCTGGCAGGTGCTCATCCCGCGCACCCGCGAGCAGGGCGCCTCGACCGCGGAGCTGCTCACCGAGCACGGCGCCGTCGGCACGATCGTGCCGACGATCGCGATCCAGCCGCCGCGCACCCCCAACCAGATGGAGAAGGCGATCCGCGCCCTCGTCACCGGCGACTACCAGTGGGTGGGCTTCACCTCGGTCAACGCCGTGCGCGCGGTGCGCGACTGGCTCGAGCAGTTCGGCCTCGACACCCGCTGCCTCGCCGGCGTCAAGGTCGCCGCGGTCGGCGGACCCACCGCCCAGGCGCTGCTCGACTGGGGCGTGGCACCGGACCTCGTGCCGAGCGAGGAGTGGTCGGCCCGCGGCCTGCTCGAGGACTGGCCGGAGTTCGAGGACTCCGCCGACCCCATCAACCGGGTGCTGCTGCCGCGCGCCGACATCGCCACCGAAGTGCTCGTCGACGGACTGCGCGAGGCCGGCTGGGACGTCGACGACGTCACCGCCTACCGCACCGTGCGCGCCGCCCCGCCCCCGGCGCCCATCCGCGAGAGCATCAAGCGCGGCGACTTCGACGCCGTCCTCTTCACCTCCTCGTCCACCGTGCGCAACCTCGTGGGGATCGCGGGCAAGCCGCATCCCTCGACCGTCGTCGCGTGCATCGGCCCGGCCACCGCGCAGACCGCGGAGGACCACGGGCTGACGGTCGACGTCATCGCCGCCGAGGCGCACCTCGGCTCCCTCATCGCCGGACTCGTCGACCACGCCCGGTCGCTGCGGGCCGCCGACAGCGCCGCCAACCGCACCCCGCAGCGCCCCTCGCAGCGACGCCGCACCGCTCGGAAGAAGAAGTGATATGAACGACTACACCCTGGCCCCCGGAGCCCCCCGACCCCGCCGCCTGCGCCGTTCGGCGGCCGTGCGCCGGCTGGTCCGGGAGCACCGGCTCAACCCCGCGGACCTCGTCCTGCCGATGTTCGTCAAGGAGAGCCTGCACGAACCCGCCGAGCTGCAGAGCATGCCCGGCGTCCACCAGCACACGCTCGACTCGCTCGTCGAGGCCGCGGTCGCCGCCGCCGACGCCGGGGTCGGCGGGCTCATGCTGTTCGGCATCCCCGCCGAGCGCGACGAGATCGGCTCGCAGGGGTGGGCGCCCGACGGCATCCTCAACCGGGCGATCGCCGCGGTCCGCGCCGCAGTGGGGGAGCGCACCGTCGTCATGGCCGATCTGTGCCTCGACGAGTTCACCTCCCACGGCCACTGCGGCGTGCTCGACGCCGTCGGCGCGGTCGACAACGACGCCACACTCGACGCCTACACCCGGATGGCGCTCGCCCAGGCGGAGGCCGGGGCCGAGGTGCTCGGCCTGTCGGGCATGATGGACGGCCAGGTCGCCGCCGTGCGCCACGCCCTCGACACCGCCGGTCGCACCGACGTCATCGTGCTCGCCTACGCCGCGAAGTACTCCTCGGCGTTCTACGGCCCGTTCCGCGAGGCCGTCGAGTCCCCGCTCCAGGGCGACCGCCGCACCTACCAGCAGGATCCGGCCAACGGCCGCGAAGCGCTGCGCGAGCTCGACCTCGACCTCGCCGAGGGCGCCGACATCGTCATGGTCAAGCCCGGTCTGCCCTACCTCGACGTGCTCGCCGACGTCGCCGCCGCCAGCCCCGTGCCGGTGTGGAGCTATCAGATCTCGGGGGAGTACGCGATGATCGAGTTCGCCGCCCGCGCCGGGGCGATCGACCGGATGCCCGCGATCCTCGAGAGCCTGCTGTCGTTCAAACGGGCCGGGGCGGACGCGATCCTCACCTACTGGGCCGCCGAGGTCGCCGTGGAGCTCGGAGCCGCCCGGTGAGCTCGGAGAAGCGCACCCGGCAGGACGCGAGCGGCGAGCCCCGCTGGCTCGACACCACCGAGCAGCACGCCTGGCGGAACCTCGTCGAGGCCTTCGAGCTCCTCATGCGCCAGCTCGACAAGGACCTGCGTGCGAACTTCCCGATCGGCATGCACGAGTACGAGCTCCTCGTCCGCCTCTCCGAGCAGCCCGAGCACACGATGCGCATGGCGGTGCTCGCCGACGAGGTCGGGATGTCCCGCTCCCGGCTCACCCACATCGTGACCCGGATGGAGAAGCGCGGGCTCGTGTCCCGCTGCTCGATCCCGGAGGACGGCCGCGGCGTCAACTGCACGATGACCGAGGACGGTCACGCCCTGCTCGTCGAGGCCGCCCCGATCCACGCCGCCGGTGTCCGGGAGCATCTCATCGACTTGCTGGACGAGCACGAGATCGAGACGATGAGGGACACCTTCCGCACCGTCAACGCCCACATGCGCACCCAGCGCTGAGACCCGAACCCCGATCCCGAGGAGCGACATGACCCCGCAGCCCACCGACCGGTCCCGGAGCCTGTTCGAGCGGGCCTCCGCCGTCATCCCCGGAGGCGTGAACTCCCCGGTGCGGGCGTTCGGCGCCGTGGGCGGCACCCCGCGCTTCATCGACCGCGCCGAGGGCGCGCTGCTCACCGACGTCGACGGCAACGAGTACGTCGATCTCATCGGCTCCTGGGGTCCGATGATCCTCGGCCACGCCCACCCGCAGGTGCTCGACGCCGTCCAGCAGGCCGCGGCCAGGGGATTCTCCTTCGGCACCCCGAGCGAGAACGAGGTGCTGCTGGCCGAGGCGATCACCGCCCGGATCGACCCGGTCGACGAGGTGCGCCTCGTGTCCTCGGGCACCGAGGCGACGATGTCGGCGATCCGGCTGGCCCGCGGCTACACCGGCCGGCCCGTCGTCGTGAAGTTCGCCGGCTGCTACCACGGGCACGTCGACGCGCTGCTCGCCGAGGCCGGCTCCGGGCTCGCGACCTTCTCCCTGCCCGACACCCCAGGCGTGACCGGGGCGAGCGCGGCGGACACCATCGTCCTGCCCTACAACGACCAGGACGCGCTGCGCGCGGCCTTCGCCGAGCACGGCGACCGGATCGCCTGCGTCATCACCGAGGCCTGCCCGGGCAACATGGGCATCGTGCCGCCGCGCGACGGCTTCACCCAGCTCATGCGAGAACTCACCCACCAGCACGGGGCACTGCTGATCTCCGACGAGGTCATGACCGGCTTCCGGGTGTCGGCCACCGGCTGGTACGGCTGGGAGCACGAGCGCGCCGGCTACCCCGACGGACCCCCGGACCTCTTCACCTTCGGCAAGGTCATGGGCGGCGGCTTCCCGGCCGCGGCCTTCGGCGGCCGCCGCGAGGTCATGTCCCACCTCGCCCCGGCCGGACCCGTCTACCAGGCCGGCACGCTGTCGGGGAACCCCGTCGCCACCGCCGCCGGGCTCGCCACGCTGCGCCTGACCGAGGAGCTCGACGTGTACCCGACCCTCGAGGCCGCCGCGGACGTCCTGCGCCCGGAGATCTCCGCCGCGCTGACCGCCGCCGGGGTGCCCCACGTCATCCAGAGCGCGAACTCGATGTTCTCGGTGTTCTTCACCGACCGCGAGGTCGTCGACTACGCCGGCGCCCGCAGCCAGGACAGCGCGGCCTACGCCGCATTCTTCACCGCGATGCTCGAGCAGGGCATCCACCTGCCGCCGAGCGCCTTCGAGGTGTGGTTCCTCTCCCTCGCCCACACCGGGGACGTCCTCGACCGGATCGTGTCCGCCCTCCCGGCGGCCGCCCGCGCCGCGGCCGGCGCCCAGACCGGTGGGACGGGGTCGGCATGAGCCGCGTGACGATCCACCTCACCCGGCACGGCGAGGTCCACAACCCCGAGGGCATCCTCTACGGGCGGATCCCCGGCTACGGCCTGTCCGAGCGGGGCCGCGCGATGGCCGAGCGCCTCGGCGGGTTCTACGCGGAGGCCGGCCGGGACGTGCGGCTCCTCGTGAGCTCCCCGCTCCAGCGCGCCCAGGAGACCATCGCCCCGATCGCGTCCGCGCTCGCGCTCGAGCCGCGCATCGATGAGCGGGTGATCGAGGCGGGCAACGCGTTCGAGGGCATGCTCGTCGACCGCGGCAGCCTGTCCCGCCCGGAGAACCTCGCGAAGGTCTACAACCCGTTCCGCCCGTCCTGGGGCGAGGCCTACACCGACCAGGTCAAGCGCATGCGCGCTGCGATGGCGAGCCTGCGGGTGCGCCTCGAGGCCCGCGCCCGGGCCGACGGCGGGGAGCCCGAGGGCGTCATCGTGTCCCACCAGCTGCCGATCTGGGTCACCCGCCGCGCAGCCGAGGGCCGGCCGCTGTGGCACGACCCCCGGGACCGGGAGTGCGCGCTCGCCTCTGTCACCTCATTCACATTCGAGTCTGGCACACTGGTGGCCGTGGAATACCAGGACGTGTGCGTAGACCTCCAGCCGAACCGGGCGGTGCCCGGGGCATGACGAGCCGACGCCAGCTGCTGTCCCTCGCCGCCACCGCCGCCGTCGGCGTGCTCGCCGTCGGCTGCTCCGCGGAGTCCGATGCGCTCGCCGAGCAGGCCGGCTCCGACCAGGGCTACGTGTCCGGCACCGGCGTCATCACCCAGGTGCCGGCCGAGGAGCGCGGCGAGCCCCTCGAGCTCGAGTTCGAGCTGCTCGACGGGACCACCGCCTCGCTCGCGGAGTGGCGGCCGAAGGCCGTCGTCATCAACCTCTGGTACGCCGCCTGCCCGCCGTGCCGCAAGGAGGCCCCGGACCTCGCGAACGCCGCGCAGGCCTTCTCCGAGGAGACGATGTTCCTCGGCGTCAACGTCCGCGACCAGGCCGCCGCCGCGCAGGCGTTCGTCGACTCCTTCTCCGTGCCGTACCCGAACATGCTCGACACCGACGGCACCATGGTCGCCGCGCTGTCGACGATCCTGCCGCCGCAGGCCACCCCCTCGACGGTGATCCTCGACGCGCAGGGCCGCGCCGCCGCCCGCGTCGTCGGCGCCGTCGAGGAGTCGACGCTGCGCGGTCTCATCGAAGACGTGCTGGCGGAATGATCCGTGCCTGACGTCCTCGCCGGAATCGGATCGACCTTCGCCCAGACCGCGCTCGACGGCCCGCTGCTCGCCGCGATCGCGGTCGCCGCGCTCGCCGGGGCCGTGTCCTTCGCCTCGCCGTGCGTGCTCCCGCTCGTGCCCGGCTACGTCGGCTACGTCACCGGGCTGTCCGGCGATGCGCTGAGCGACCGGCGGACCGGCCGGGTGGTGCTCGGGATCAGCCTGTTCGTCCTCGGCTTCGCCGTCGTGTTCGTCGCGCTCGGCACCCTGTTCTCCGGCCTCGGGATGATCCTCGCGCCGTGGATCGACCTCGTCACCCGGATCATGGGTGTCGTCGTCATCATCGCCGGCATCGTGTTCCTCGGCGGCCTGCGGATCTTCCAGCGCGAGGCCCGCATCCACGCCCGGCCGCGCGCCGGCCTGTGGGGCGCCCCCGTGCTCGGGGCGACCTTCGCGCTCGGCTGGGCGCCGTGCATCGGCCCCACGCTCGCCGCCGTGCTCGCGCTGTCGACCGGTTTCGGGGCCGAGGGCGGCCTGTGGCGCGGCGCGCTCCTGACCTTCGTCTACTGCCTGGGTCTCGGCATCCCCTTCATCCTGCTCGCCGTCGCCCTCCACAAGGGGATGGGCCGGGTCGCCTGGCTGCGTCGGCACCAGCGGACCATCGTGCAGGTCGGCGGCGCCATGCTCATCCTGCTCGGCATCCTCCTCGTCACCGGCCTGTGGACGCGCTGGATCTACAGCCTGCAGGGACTCATCTCCGGGTTCGAGATGGTGATCTGAGACCGCCATGAAGCGAGAGGAGACGAACGCGCCCGTGACGCGCACGAACGAGACGGCCGACCGGCAGGGATCCGGGTCCGCTGCGAAGAAGTCCGGCGCCAAGGCCGCGCCGGCGGACATCGGCACGATCGGGATGCTGCGCTGGGCCTGGCGCCAGCTCACCACCATGCGGGTGGCGCTCATCCTCCTCCTCATCCTCGCGCTCGCCGCGATTCCCGGATCCCTGTTCCCGCAGCGCATCCAGGATCCGGGCCGAGTGACGCGCTTCATCGAGGAGAACGGCCGCTGGGGGGAGATCCTCGACAGCCTCCAGGTCTTCGACGTCTATTCCTCGTTCTGGTTCTCCGCCGTCTACATCCTGCTCATGATCTCGCTCGTGGGCTGCATCCTGCCGCGCACCGCGCAGCACTGGAGGGCGATGCGCGCCCGGCCGCCCAAGGCCCCGCGCCGGCTGACCCGGATGCCGGGCTACGCGACCTTCCCACTCGGCGACGACGACCCCGCGGACCTCCTCGACCTCGCCGAGGAGCGGCTGCGCAAGCACGGCTACCGGACCGCCCGCAACGCCGACCACATCGCCGCCGAGCGCGGCTATCTCAAGGAGACCGGCAACCTCGTCTTCCACGCCGCGGTGCTCGGCACCGTCATCACCATGGCGGTCGGCGCGCTGCTCGGCTACTCCGGCCAGCGGGTGCTCGTCGAGGGCGACACCTTCACGAACTCGCTCGTGTCCTACGACTCGTTCGAGCGCGGCACGTACTTCGACGCCGACCGGCTCGACGACTACCGGCTGCGGCTCAACTCCTTCACCTCGACCTTCGACGACGAGGCGATCGGCAACCAGTTCGGCCAGCCGCGCAGCTTCGAGGCGGACATCACCGCGTTCCACGACGGCGCGGAGACCCAGCACCGGGTGCGGGTCAACGAGCCGATCCGGATCGACGGCAGCCGCATCTACCTCACCGGCAACGGCTATGCCCCCGTCCTGACCACCCGCGACGCCGACGGCGACGTGACCTTCTCCGGGCCCGTCGTGTTCCTCCCGCAGGACGGCGTGTACACCTCGCGCGGGGTGCTCAAAGTGCCCGATGCTTCCCCGGAGCAGCTGGGCTTCGTCGGCATCCTGCTCCCCACCGCCGCGCTCAACGACGACGGGGAGCTCGTGTCCGAGTTCGCGGAGCTGCGGAACCCGTACCTGGTGATGAGCGCCTACGCCGGCGACCTCGGGCTCGACGACGGGGTGCCGCAGTCGGTGTACGAGCTCGAGGCGGAGAACATGGCCGAGGTGATCGACCCCGCGGGCGTCCCGGTCACCCTCCAGCTCGCCCCGGGGGAGACCACCGATCTCCCCGGCGGCCACGGGAGCGTGACCTTCGAGGGCGTGCAGACCTTCATCGCCCTCGACATCCGCCACGACCCCACGCAGGGGCTCCTGCTCCTCTTCTCCACCCTGCTGCTCGCCGGCCTCGGGCTCTCGCTCTTCATCCCCCGCCGCCGCGTGTGGGTGCGGGTGAACGGGGCCGAGGTCGAGGTCGCCGCGCTCGCCCGCGGCGAGGACCCCAGGGTGGAGCAGACCGTGGAGGACCTCGCAGTAGAATTGAACGACTGACCGCCGGAACCGCCGGGCGCTCCGTCAGCGGAGCGCCGCCAACCTCGTAGGGGATACGCACCCATGGATGTCGATTACGAACTCGCCAGCTGGTCGAACCTGCTGACCTATTCGGCGATGGCGGTGTACGCGATCGCGTTCATCGTCTACGCCTTCGACCTGTTCGGCGGGCAGCGGCTCCGCTCCACCGAGGCGGCCTCCGGCGACCGGAAGGCGACGGCGAGCGCGCGCGGGGCCGGGGCGGCAGATCGATCGGGTGCGCGGGCGGATGCCCGGACGAGCGCACGCAGCGGGGTGCGGCGCACCTCGCGCGGGGCATCCGTCGCCGTCCTCGACGAGGCCGACACGACGACCGCGGAGGCCCCGGCCTCCGGCGGCCCGGCGGGCGGCGCCGGTTCCGGTGGCCGCGGCGGCGTGAAGGGGCGCGCGAGCGGCGGCGATGCGGCGGAGGCGCTCGACCTCGGCCCGCGCTCGCGGAAGCTCGCGCGCATCGCGACCTCGCTCACCGTGCTCGCACTCGTGCTCCACGTGGGTGCGGTGCTCACGCGCGCGCTGTCGGTCATGCGGGTGCCGTGGGGCAACATGATGGAGTACGCGATGACCGCCGCGGCCATCGCCGGCATCGTCTACCTCGTGGCGCTGCGGTTCCGCGACATGCGCTACCTGGGCACCTTCGTCACCGGCGCGATCCTCGTCACCCTGGGTGTGTGCATCACCGTGTTCTACACCCCGGCCGCCCAGCTCGTGCCGGCGCTGCAGAACTACTGGATCTACATCCACGTGCCGATCGCGATCCTCTCCACCGCGCTGCTGTCGGTCTCTGCGGCACTGGCGCTGTTCCAGATCTGCAAGGCCTGGTCGGAGTCGCGCGGCTCGTCGCGCCGTCTGGCGTTCATGGACCGGGTGCCGAGCAGCGGCGACATCGAGCAGGTGTCCTACCGGATCGCCGCGGTCGGCTTCATCACCTGGACCTTCACCCTCATCGCCGGTGCGATCTGGGCCGAGCTCGCCTGGGGCCGGCCGTGGGGCTGGGACTCCAAGGAGATCTGGACCTTCGTCGTCTGGGTCATCTACGCCGCCTACCTCCACGCCCGGGCGACCCGCGGTTGGGGTCCGACGAAGGTCGCCGTCCTCAACCTCATCGGCATGGCCTCGCTCGTGTTCAACTTCGCGATCGTCAACGTCTACTTCGACGGCCTCCACTCCTACTCCGGCATCTGACCCAGCACTCAGTTCACGAAGCTTGAGCACTCAATTCACGAAGGTTCCTGAGAGCGAAACCGCAAGATTCTGCGATCTCACGGCGGGTGAGGAGGGCGGACCCTCCGGCGGAGTTCGGCCCCACCGCAGCGGAGTCCGAACCCTCCGGCGGAGCCCGGCCCCACCGCAGCGAACTGCGCGGTATCCGAAATCAGGCGCGCAATTGCGCGCGTGAATCCGGATACTCCGCGGTTGGACGAAGCCCTGCCAGTGCGTGGTCGGGATCGGGGCGAAGTCGCGGGTCGATAGGGCGCCGCAGTCATGGTGTCTGTCCCCGCAACGAACTGCGCGGTATCCGAAACCAGGCGCGCAATTGCGCGCATGATTCGGGATACCGCGCAGTCGGGTGAAGTGCTGCTTGCTGCTCCGGAGCTCAGCTGCCGGGCTTGGGATCCTGACCGTCGCCGGGCGCGGGACCGGTGGCACCGCTGCTCGGGCCGTTGTCCGGGTCGGCGTCCGTGCTCTGCTCCTCGGTCCGCTTCTCGTTCCGGCCCGCGGCCGAGGTGCCGTGCTTCTCCGCACGGGCGCGCTCCTCGGCCTCGGCGCGGTGCCGGCGGCGACGCTTCTCCGCCTCGACATCGTCGGCGATCCGGCGCAGGAACTCGGGATCGTCGTCGGGGGCGACCGGGCCGGACTCCGCGCGCGGCTTGAACGAGGACCGTCCGAACACGTACCAGAGGACGACGCCGAACACCGGCACGAGCAGGATGACGAGCGCCCAGGCCCACTTGGGCATGATCCGGATGTGCTCGCGGTCGCGCAGCAGACAGTCGAACACCCCGTAGAGGGTGATGGCGGTCAACAGGACGATCGCTCCGACGAGGATTCTGGGCATGCCATCCAGCGTAATCGACCGACCTGGGAAGCCACTAAACTCGGAGGCATCATGCAGAACATCGTCGTGTACTCCCTCATCCGCCTCGTCCTCCTCGCCGCCACCGTGGGCATCGTGTGGTGGATCGCCGGGATCTCGCTGCTGAGCACGCTCGCGGCGATCATCATCGCCACCCTGCTGAGCATCCTGCTGCTCGGCGGAGCACGGCGGAAGGCCACGTCGACGATGGAGAGCTGGGACGGCGAGCGGAAGCAGCGCCGGGCCGCCCGCCGCAGCGCCGTCGCCCCGGATTCCGACGAATCCGTCGAGGACGCCGCGCTCGAGGACATCTCCGGTCACGTGGGCGCACCGAGCGAGGCGGCCGAGGCGCGCGCCGAGCAGGATGCGCAGGTCGAGGAGGGTGGATCGGATCGCTCCGCTGCCGAGGGTCACGTCGCAGATTATCCCGCGGCCGACCGTCCGGAGACAAACCCTGCTGCTGCCGGCCGCCCGGTCACCGATCTGCCTGTCTCCGGCCAGCCCGGCAC
Organism: Brevibacterium sp. NPDC049920; assembly: GCF_040656435.1. NCBI lineage: Bacteria > Bacillati > Actinomycetota > Actinomycetes > Micrococcales > Brevibacteriaceae > Brevibacterium > Brevibacterium sp. NPDC049920. The sequence goes on along the minus strand of NZ_JBFAMF010000001.1, from coordinate 138,852 downwards.
CGATCGCCCGGCAACCGACCCGTCAGAGAGCGAGGCCGAGCGCGAGGAGCGCTGAGTACGTCAGGGCCGTGAGCCCGGTGTTCTTGATCGGCGGGATGAGCGCGGTGCCCTGGGATCCGCTGAGCACCGTCTGCAGCGGGCCGATCGCGAGCACGAGCGAGAGCGCGGCGAGGACCGCCGCCGGGTGGCCGGACAGGATCGGCACGAGGAGCAGCAGGTACGGGACAGCGACGAGCAGGGTGTAGGCCGCCCGCGCCCGCTGATCGCCGAGCAGCACCGCGAGCGTCGTCTTGCCGGCCTCGGAGTCGGTGGGGATGTCGCGGAGGTTGTTCACCATGAGCACGGCGCACGAGAACAGGCCGATCGCCACCGCTCCCGCCCATGCTGCCGGGGGCAGCTGCTGGATCATGACGTAGGTGGTGCCGAGCGTGGCGACGAGCCCGAAGAAGATGAAGACGAACACCTCTCCGAGCGCGTAGTAGCCATAGGGGTGGCTGCCGCCGGTGTAGAACCACGCGGCGAGCACCGCGAGGATCCCCACCGGGACGAACCACCAGGACTGCGACACGAGGACGAGCACGATGCCGGCGAGCGCGGCGACTCCGAAGGAGATGAACGCCGCCCGCTTGACGGCTCCGGGCGGGGCCGCGCCCGAGGCGGTGAGCCGCTGCGGGCCCACCCGGACGTCGTCGGTGCCGCGGATCCCGTCGGAGTAGTCGTTGGCGAAGTTCGAGCCGATCTGCAGGCCGAGGGAGACGATGACGGCGAGCAGCGCCCGGAACAGCAGGGTGCCGATCCCGAGCTCGGGCCGGTCGGCCGGATCCACGGAGCCGATGATGAGCGAGGAGAACCCGCCGATCGCCCCGAATGCGGCGCCGGTGCCGATGAGCACCGGTGCGATCGCGAGCGGCAGGGTGCGCAGCCGCGCGCCTTCCGCCCACTGGGCGATGGTGGCCATCGCACCTCTTTCCTCACAGCTGACGAAAACCGACGTCCTCATGGTACCGACGTGCAGGTGAGGGACCTCGGGCGGGTGGGTTTCAGGTTGATAACCATTGACCCGCGCATGTGCTCCCCGGCCGATCGCCGTCGACCTGCCGGTTCCGATCGACGACACGCCGGGCGCGCGTGCAGGAGCGGCAGGTCGACGGTCGGGAGGTGACCGCTGGTGCCGGTCGACCGTGGATCGCTCAGTTGGGGCCGAGGAGCTCGCCGGCGAGGCGACGGGCCGCGGCACGATCCGGCTTGCCGATCGAACGCACCGGCAGACTGTCGACCGCGTACACGTGGCGCGGCAGCGCATGACGGGGGAGGGTGCCCGCCGCGAGGTCGCGCACCTGCTCGGTGAGCTGTTCCGCCGCCGAGGCGCCCGCCCCGGACACGGTTCCCGTGCCGGGCCCCGGCGTGGCCTCGGGAGCCGTCCCGGCGTCCACCCCGGTCCCTGCACCTCCCGTTCTGCGGTCACCGCTCCTGGCACCGGCGGCCGGGCTCAGCAGTGCGACGAGCGCTTCGCCCCACTCCGGGTCCGGGACGGAGGTGACGAGCACCTCCGCGATGCCGTGCGGCTCGAGCAGGGCGAGCAGGGTGTTCTCCACCGCGTGCGGGGAGACGTTCTCCCCGCCGGTGATGATGACGTCGTCGGCGCGGCCGAGGATCTCGAGGACGCCCGCGTCGAGTCGGCCGAGATCGCTCGTGAGGAAGGACCGGGCGCCGGTCGCGGTGTGCCCGAACCCGGTGCCCGAATCCGGCAGAGCGATGAGCCGCAGCCCGTGGTCGGAGTCCTCGACCCGCAGGTATCCGTCGGCGACGACGGGGCCGGCGAGCGCGACCCGCCCGTCCTCGATCGTCACGGCGACCTCGTCGAAGTGGTGCCCGTCGTACACGCAGCCACCGCAGGTCTCGCTCATCCCGTAGGTCCGCACGATCCGCAGCCCGGCGGCCTGCGCGGCGGTGAGGAGCGCCGGCGAGATCGCCGAGCCGCCGAGCAGGATCGCGTCGAAGGCGCGGGCGGCGTCCTGCGCGCGCGGGTCGGCCATGATCCGCACGAGCTGGGTGGGGACGAGCGAGGTGTAGAGCGGGGTGCGCGCCGCGGGGCTCCTGCGCCCGCCGGATTCCTCGCTTCCCGCAGCCTCTTCGGCCCCCACCGTCATCCGGCCGACATCGGCGGCGAACCCCTCGGCGGTGAACCGCCCCTGCGCCACCACCGGCTCGGTGCCGGCGAGGATCGAGCGCAGGAGCACCTGCACCCCGGCGATGTGGTTGTCCGGCAGCGTGAGGTACCAGCGACCGGGCCCGGCGAGGAACCGCTCGGTCGCCCGGGCCGAGGCGGTGAGCGCTGCCGCGGAGAGCGCCACGGCCTTGGGAGCGCCTGTGGAGCCGGAGGTGAAGAGCACGAGCGCGGGGTGCTCGCGCCCGGTGCCGGCGGGATCGTAGCTCGCCGGGTCGACGACGCGGAGCTCTCCGCCGCGGTCACGGGGGAGGACGACGGCGACCTCGCCGGCGAGGGCACGCCGGAGCACGGCCAGGGTGGCCTGCGGCGAGGGTGCGTTCCGCTCACCAGATGCGTCCGCCGCCGGCCCCGTGCTGGCCGGCCCCGTGCTGGCCGGCCCCGCGTCCGCTGCCGGCACCGCGCTCGATGTTCCCGTGCTCCGAGCCTCGGCTGCGTCCGGGGCCTCGGCTCCGCTCAACCCGCCCACCGGGCTCAGTAGTACCAGGGGTAGGGCGACCAGTCGGGGTCGCGCTTCTCGAGGAAGGCGTCGCGGCCCTCGACGGCCTCGTCGGTCATGTAGCCCAGGCGGGTCGCCTCGCCGGCGAACACCTGCTGGCCGACGAGCCCGTCGTCGACGAGGTTGAACGCGAACTTGAGCATGCGCTGCGCATTGGGCGACTTGCCGAGGATCTCGCGCGCCATGGTCAGGGCCGCGGTCTCGAGCTCGGCGTGGTCGACGACCTCGTTGACCGCCCCCATGTCCGCCATGTCCTGCGCGGAGTAGGTGCGGCCGAGGAAGAAGATCTCTCGCGCCTTCTTCTGCCCCACCATCTTCGCGAGATAGGCGGAGCCGTAGCCGGCGTCGTAGGATCCGACGTCCGCATCGGTCTGCTTGAAGCGTGCGTGCTCGCGGGAGGCGATCGTCATGTCGCACACGACGTGGAGGCTGTGTCCGCCGCCGGCCGCCCAGCCGGGCACGACCGCGATGACGACCTTGGGCATCATCCGGATGAGCCGCTGCACCTCGAGGATGTGGAGGCGGCCGGCGCGCGCCGGGTCGACGGTCTCCGCGGTGTCGCCGCTCGCGTACTGGTACCCGGAGCGGCCGCGGATCCGCTGGTCCCCGCCGGAGCAGAACGCCCAGCCGCCGTCCTTGGGGCTGGGCCCGTTGCCGGTGAGGAGCACGCAGCCGACGTCCGGGGTCTGGCGCGCGTGGTCGAGCGCGCGGTAGAGCTCGTCGACGGTGTGCGGTCGGAAGGCGTTGCGCACCTCGGGCCGGTCGAAGGCGATCCGGACGCATCCCAGATCGCTGCCGTCGGGGTCGAGGGCGCGGTGGTAGGTGATGTCCGTGAAGTCGAATCTGGACACCTCCCGCCAGGCGCTCGGGTCGAAGATCTCGGACACGGTGCTGGTCTCGGTCATGGGCCCCAGCATATCGGCGGCTCGCCGGGCCGTGAGACAGTGTCCCACCGGTGCGCCCTAGCATGGGGGCATGACCACACGCGACGGCAGCGCTGGACACCCCGGTCGAAGTGTGGGGGATTCGGCGATCGGTGGTGGTGCTGTTGCCACCACTCGAAGCCGAAAGTCCCACACTCCGGGGGCGAACATCGCCTTCGCCGCGCTGCCCGCCGACCCGCGCGAGGTGTTCTCCCGGATCGCCGTCGTGTCCCTGCCGATGGTCACCCGCTTCCGCGGCATCACCACCCGTGAGGCGATGCTCGTCGAGGGCCCGGCCGGCTGGGCGGAGTTCTCCCCGTTCGTGGAGTACGCGGTGCCCGAGGCGTCCCGCTGGCTCGCCGCCGCCCTCGAACACGCCTGCACCGAGCCGCCGCCCCCGCAGGTCGACGCGGTGCCCGTCAACGGCACGATCCCCGCCTGCCCGCCGGGATCCGTCGCCGAGGTCGCCGCTCGCTACTCCGGTGTCTGCACCTTCAAGATCAAGGTCGCCGAGCACGGCCTCGACTCGCTCGCCGAGGACTGCGCCCGGATCGAGGCGCTGCGCACCGCGGCTCCCGGAGCGCAGGTGCGCCTCGACGCCAACGGCCGCTACACCGTGGCCGAGGCGCGCACCGCGCTGCGAACGTTCTCCCGGTTCGAGCTCGACTACATCGAGCAGCCGGTGATGGACGTCGAGGACCTGGCCCGGGTCCGCGCGGACGTGGACCGCGCGGGCCTGGGGATCCGGATCGCTGCGGACGAATCGATCCGCAAGGCCTCGGACCCGCTGCGGGTCGCCGCGCTCGGCGCCGCCGACGTCATCATCGTCAAGGTCCAGCCGCTCGGCGGCGTGCGCGCCGCGCTCAACGTCATCGGGGCTTCGGGGCTGCCGGCGGTGGTGTCGTCGGCGCTCGACACTTCGGTGGGGCTGAGCGCCGGAATCGCGCTCGCCGCGAGCCTGCCCGCGAGCGCCCGGCTGGGTGAGGGCATCCCCGCGTGCGGTCTGGGGACGAGCGCCCTGTTCCACTCCGACGTCGCGGACCCGGCGCTGCGCGCCGCGGGCGGGGTGCTGCCGGTCGGCCGGGTGACGCCCGCGGAGGAGCGGCTCAGCGCGCTCGCCGCGGCTCCGGACCGGGTGCGCTGGTGGACGGATCGGCTGCAGCGCTGCTGGGACCACCTGCGGACCTCTCCGCACTGACCGGACCCGAGAACGCCTCCGCGCCGGAGCGCGAGCCCGTGCCCATGCCGGAGCCCGTACCGGCTGCCGCATCGGCGCCCATCGCGTCCTCGGGCGAGTCCAGCGGGGTGATGCTCACCGTGGTGAGTGCGTCCTGGCCCCAGGTGCGGAAGTGGCGGGTGCGCTTGCCGGGGACGATCGGGTCGTGGAGCGCGCCGGCCATCCGGCCGGTGAGCTCCAGGCGCCCGTCCGCGTCGGCGGCGAGATCGTAGACGTTCTCCGCCAGCGGCGAGGAGATCGCGATCCGGTAGCGCTGTCCGGGGTGGTAGAGCGCCGGCGTGCGCACGCGGAAGGTGCCCGCGCCGTTGAGCGTGAAGGACGCCGGGGTGACCTCGGCGAAGGTGACGAGCTGGGCGCGTCGCCGCGAGATCGCCACATCCCAGCCGTGCACGGCGAACACCGGCTCCCCGGTGACGTAGGTGAAGGCCGCGCCGTCGTGCACGCCTCGCGCGCCCGCAGCCACCGGTTGCTCGTCGCGCAGACCCGGTCGCCCGGCGCCTGCCGCCGAGGTGCCCCGCCGGCTGGGATCGTCGAGCGCGGCGAGCCATTCGGCGAGCTCCCGCTGCCAGGCGAACCAGTTGTGGAGGCCGGTGGCGCGCGGCGACCAGGTGTGGTCGATCCCGAGCTCGGTGAGGCGCTCGTGGAACTTCAGCCCGTGCTGGTTGACCGTCGCCTCGAGGACGTCGACGTGATCCTCGTCCTCGTCGTCCGCATGCGGAGTGCCGGAGCCGGCGGTGAACCACAGGTCGGTGCCGGCGAGGTTGGGCGCCAGGCTCATCGGCGAGTTCGCCTGCCATTCGGCGAGATCCCGCTTGGGGTCGCCGAACAGCGACTTCGCGGCCCCGCCTTCGCGCAGCGCGATGATGTCGAACAGCGGCACCGCGGAGAGCGGGTCGAGCGGGGAGGAGAACGCGGCGGCCGCGCAGTAGCGGTCGGGGTGCTGGGCGGCGTACTTCATCGCCCCGTACCCGCCCATCGACAGGCCGGCGAGCAGCGCCCCCGAGCGCTCCGGGTTCACCGAGTAGCGGTCGGCGATGAAGGCGGGCAGCTCCGCGGTGTGGAAGGTCGGCCAGTCGAGGGTGGTCTCCGTGCGCTCGCCGCCGCCGATCGTGTGGCGGGAGTACGAGGCGGCGCCGGCATCGGGCATGACGACGAGGTACGGGCTGTCCGCCGTGAGCTGCTCGGCGGCGCCGAGGTCGGTCCACGACCGGAAGTCGTCCCCGCCGCCGTGGAACAGGTAGATGACGTCGGCGACCTCGCTCGGCCGGCCGGGCAGGAGCACGCGCACGCCCACGGTGCGCCCGAGTGCAGGGGAGTAGACGAAGAACTCGCGCAGCCGGGCCGACAGCTTGCGCTTCTCCCGCACATGGAAGGTCGCCGTCGCCTCGCCCGTGGGCTCGGGTCCGAGGAAGCTCAGGGTCTGGTTGCGGCCGGGGAATTCCCCGGCGCGGGTGCGGGCAGCGGTGAGTACCCGCACGAAGCGGGCGCCGACGGAGAGCATGAGGGAGCGGGAGTTCATGGAGGATCCTCGAGGTGGAACGTGGGGTTCTGGGTTCTGGGTTCTGGGTTCTGAGTTCTGCCGGTCGGAGGGTGCGGGGCGGCGCACGGCCGGCAGGTGCGCGGCCGACCGAGCGCGCGGTCCGCAGCGCTTCGCGCGGGAGATCGGGGGAATCGGAGGGCGGAGATGGACGCGGGGTTGCGAATATACCTCCCGAAGGTGAACGGACCACCCGGAGAATCCGGAGAGCTCGCTCGGAATCCGCCGCATGATCGCTGCGCCCCATGATTGAATCGAGGCGATGAACACCTCCACCGCGACCGCCCGCGCCCTCGTCTCAGCCCTGCTCGCCGCCGGGGTGCGCGACGTCGTCGTCTCCCCGGGTTCGCGGTCCGCCCCGCTCACCTACGCCGTCGCCGAGGCGACCGCCGCCGGGCTCCTCGACGTCCGGGTGCGCATCGACGAGCGCGAGGCCGGCTTCCTCGCCCTCGGCATCGCCAAGGGCCGGCGGGCCGCCGGGACCGAGCGGCCGGTGGCCGTGGTGACGACCTCCGGCAGCGCCGTCGCCAACCTCCACCCCGCCGTGCTCGAGGCGTCCTACGGCTGCCTCCCGCTGCTCGCCCTCACCGCCGACCGGCCCGCCCGCCTCCGCGCCACCGGCGCCAACCAGACGATCGACGACCAGTCGCTCGTACTCAGCGACGTGCGCGAGCGCTTCGACCTCACCGCCGGCCCGGATGCCGCGGCGCTCGCCGCGGACGTCGCGGCCACCGCAGTGCGGCTGAGCATGGGCGAGGGATTCGCCGGGGGCCGCCCGCCCGGCCCCGTCCAGCTCAACGTCCAGTTCGACGTGCCGCTGGTCCCGGACGCCGCGGATCCGGACGCCTGGTGGGGATCGAAGGCGCGCCTCGAGCGCGAGCCGGTGCCGCTCGACTCCGCCTTCGTCCGCACGGTCCTGCCCGCGCTCGCCGGTGAGGTCGCGGCGCTCGGCGGGGATGCCTTCGGGCTGTCGGCGGAGCGCCTCGGCGGGCTCCTCGCGGAGTTCCGGGTGCCGGTGCTCGCCGAACCGTCCTCCCCGCTCCTGCGCTCGCCGCACCTCGTCACGGATCACACGCGCGTCCTCGATGCCCGCGGCGACCTCGTCGAGCGCATCACCGATCTCATCGTGCTCGGCAAGCCGACGCTGTCGCGCCAGGACCAGCGGCTCCTCAGCCGTCCCGGGCTGCGGGTGCACCGCGTGCAGCCCGACCTCGACCAGGTGGCCGGAGAGGAATGGCAGGCCGCGCTCGCCCAGGCCCTGCCCGAGGTGCCCGCCGGCCGCGACGCCTGGACCGCCGCCTGGCTCGACGCGGCACGCACGGTCCAGCCCGATGAGCATTCCGCCCCGCCGGCGACCCGGGGCGGCACACCGCACGCAGACCTCGACGACGACCCTGCCCACCTGGACGATCCCGCCCACCTGGACGACCCTGCCCACCTCGACGGCTCGGCCCCGCTCACCGGCGAGGCCGCCGCCGCGGCGGTCGCAGGTGCCCCGGGCACGGTGTACATCGGGAGCTCGAACGCGGTGCGCTACCTCGACCGGGTGCTGGCCCCCGGAGCGCCGGTGGAGGTGTTCGCCTCCCGTGGGCTCGCGGGGATCGACGGGCTCGTCTCCACCGCGATCGGCTTCGCCGCCGGCAGCGGACGCCCGGTGCGGCTGCTGCTCGGCGACGTGTCGCTCCTCCACGGCATCGGCGGTCTGCTCCGCGAGGCCGAGGAGCCGCTGCCGCCGGTGCAGATCTTCGTCCTCAACGACGACGGGGGCGCGATCTTCGCCGGCCTCGAGCACGGCCGGCCGCACCTCGCCGCGCACTTCCCGCGCTTCTTCGCCACCGCGCACGGCCGGACCTTCGCCGAGCTCGCCCGCGGCTACGGGTGGCCCTACGCGGTGTGCCGGACGACCGCGGAGGTCGGCGCGGTTGTGGCGACCGGCGAGCCGGGGGTCTACGAGATCCCGATCGTCCCGGTGCTGGGCTGAGCCGGTACCCTCAGCGCTCGACCCCGAGCGCGCGCTTCATCGGGGCGAGCTTCGCCTCGGTCTCGGCGAGCTCGAAGGCCGGGTCGGAATCGGGCATGATCCCGGCGCCGGCGAACAGCCGGATCCGGTTCGGCGCCTCGAGCTGACCGCAGCGCAGCGCGATCCCGAACTGGCCGTTGCCGCGCTCGTCGACCCAGCCCACGGGCCCGGCGAAGCGGCCCCGGTCTGCGCCCTCGAGCTCTTCGATGACCTCGAGCGCCCGGTCCTTGGGGAAGCCGCCGACCGCCGCGGTCGGGTGGACCGCCCGGGCGACCTCGAGCGCGGTCGGGCAGCCGTGCTCGCCCCGGCGCAGCGTGCCGTGGGCGTCGGAGGCGAGGTGGATGACGGTGGCGAGCTGGAGCAGATGAGGCTCGGCGTCGACGTGGAGGTCCTCGCTCACCGTCGACAGGCTCGCGGCGAGCGAATCGATCGCGAAGGCGTGCTCGCTCGAATCCTTCGCGGAGCCCAGCTGGGCGCGGGCGGCGGCGATCTCCTCGGCCGGATCGCCCTGCACCTGGTAGGTGCCGGCGAGCACCCGGGAGGTCACCTGTCCGTCGGTGACGCCGATGAGGAGCTCAGGCGTGGCGCCCACGAGCCCGGCGACATCGAACGTCCAGCAGGTCGGGTAGGCGGAGTTGAGGCGGCCGAGCACGGCGCGCACATCGATCTCCTCGTCGGTCTCGACGACCTCGTCGCGCGCGAGCACGACCTTGCCGAGCGGCTCCCCGGCTGCGGGCCCGGTCCCGGCGGACGTGCCGCCCCCGGTCGAGGCGCCCGCCCCGGCCGGTGTGCCCGGTGCGCCGGCCGCTCCCGCCTCGGCCCCGGCTCCCGTGCCCGCCTCGGCGCGGAGGCGCTCGACGGCCCGGGCGACGATCTCGACGTAGTCCTCCGGGGTGACATGGCCCGGCCGGGTCCGCGGAGCGCGCGGGGGAGCGAGCGGCGTGTGGGAGAGCGCGAGTCCGCCGGCGTCCTCGGGATCCCCGGGCGTGGTCACGGCGGTCAGCCACACCCGGCCGTCGCGGCGGCCCATGACGAAGCGCGGGATGTCGATGACCGAGGCGGTCGCCGAGTGTGCGGAGAAGGCGAGCGCGGCGAACCCGATGAGCCCGGAGCCCGGCAGCCCGACCTCGTTGTCGACCTCGGCCGCGGCGGCGATCTCCTGCCAGGCCGCGGACAGCGCATCGAAGCGGTCCGGCCCGGCGGCGCGCAGGCGCAGCGCCCGGCCGATCCCCACGAGACCCGCGGTGCCGCGCACCCAGCAGCTGAAGCCCGATGGCGGGAGCTGGGCGAGGAACTCCTGGGGGCTCGCCGGCAGGCCCTGCACGAACGGTCGGGGAGCCTGCGGGCTCACGCCGTCGATGAACCACGAGCGCACCGCGAACCCGGGTGCCGGGGCCGGCATGCCGGCGGTGACGTCGAAGGTCTTCATCGCCCTCGATCCTAACCGGGACGCCGATCGGCCGGGACGCCGATTGGCGCGCGGGTGCGCTCCCTTGAGACCATGGGACGCATGACTCGCGCGCGGCTCGACAAGAAGAAGACCGATATGGCGTCGATGTTCGACGGCGTCGCTCGGCGCTACGACATCACCAACGATGCGATGACCTTCGGTCTCGCCCGACTGTGGCGCCGGGAGATCACGAAGTCCGTGGACCCGCGGCCCGGCGACCGGATCCTCGACCTCGCCGCCGGCACCGGGGTGTCCTCGGTGCCGCTCCAGCGCGCCGGCGCCCAGGTGGTCGCCGGGGACATCTCGGAGGGGATGCTCGACGTCGGCCGGCAGAAGCACCCGGAGATCGAGTTCGTCTACGCCGACGCCACGGACCTGCCGTTCGACGACGATTCCTTCGACGCCGTGACGATCACCTACGGCCTGCGCAACGTGCAGAACCCGGAGCTCGCCCTCCACGAGATGCTCCGCGTCCTCAAGCCCGGCGGCCGCCTCGTCATCGCCGAGTTCTCCACCCTCGAGTCCGCGCCGCTGCACACCGTGTACTCGGAATACATCATGGCCGCGCTGCCGGCGATCGCCCGCGCCGTGAGCTCGAACCCCGACGCCTACGTCTACCTCGCCGAGAGCATCCGCGAGTGGCCCGACCAGGTGACGCTGGCCCATCTCATCCGCGACGCCGGATTCGACCAGGTGAAGTACCGCAACCTCACCGGCGGGATCGTCGCCGTCCACCACGCGCTCAAGCCGCAGGCCGGGGCAGAGGCGCCCGCCGCACCGTCCGCTGCCCGCAGCGACTCCGACGGATCCCGCGCCGACGCCGGCGATACCGGCCCCCGGAGCGGTTCCGACGACGCCCCTGCCCGCGACAGCGCCTCCGACGGCGACCACGACGTCGAGGTCCGGCTCGCAGTCGAGGCCGCGGACGCCCGCCCGGAGCCGGGTGCATGACCACCACCATCGACGCCGACGTCATCGTCGTCGGCGCCGGACCGGCTGGCTCGACGGCCGCGGCGCACCTCGCCCGCGCCGGGCTCGAGGTCGTCATCCTCGAGAAGTCGTCCTTCCCGCGCGACAAGGTGTGCGGCGACGCCCTGACCCCGCGCGCCGTCCAGGAGCTCGATCACCTGGGATTCGCGACCCCGGAGGCGTCCGGCTGGCACCGCAACCGGGGGCTGCGGCTCATCGGCGGCGGCCACCGGCTCGAGATCGACTGGCCCGAGGTCCAGGGAGTCCCGTCCTACGGGCTCACCCGCGCCCGCTCCCGCCTCGACGAGGAGCTCGCCCGCCACGCCCAGGCCTGCGGCGCGCGTCTGTTCGAGCAGGTCCACGCCTCGGAGCCGGTGTTCGGCGCCGACGGCTGGGTGCGCGGGATCAAGGCGACCGGGACTGACCACCGCGGTCGCAAGGTCGGGCCCGAAGCGCTGTTCCGGGCGCCCACCGTGATCGCCGCCGACGGGGTGTCCGCGCGGATGGCGATCGCGCTCGGCATCGAGAAGCGCGACGACCGGCCGATCGGCGTGGCCGTGCGCACCTACCACTCCTCCCCGCGGCACTCCGAGGCCTACCTCGAGAGCTGGCTCGAGCTGCGCGCCCGCACCGATGCCGGTGCGCTCGGCGAGCCGATGCCCGGCTACGGCTGGCTGTTCCCCATGGGCGACGGCACCGTCAACGTGGGCCTCGGCATCCTCGACACCTCGCCCCAGTTCGGGAAGGTCGACTACCGGGCGGTGCTCCGCGACTGGATCGCCGCGATGGGCGAGGAGTGGTCGATCGGGGAGGAGACGCGGCTCGAGCCCGTGCGCAGCGCCGCCCTGCCGATGGCCTTCAACCGCACCCCGCACCTCAAGCAGGGCGTGCTGCTCGTCGGGGACGCCGCCGGGATGGTCAACCCGTTCAACGGGGAGGGCATCGACTACGCGATGCTCAGCTCCCGGCTCGCCGCCGAGGTCGTCGCCACCTACGCCCGGTACCCGGAGCGGATCCGGCGGGAGAAGCTCGCGGAGTACCCGGCGCTCGTGCGCGGACACCTCGGGAGCTATTTCACGCTCGGCCGGGTGTTCGCCGCGCTCATCGGCAGGCCCGAGATCATGGCGCTGGGGATCAAGTACGGTATGAGTGTCGACACCCTGATGCGTTTCGTCGTCAAGCTCTTGGCCAATCTGTATCAGGACTCGGCGGTGCGCGAGCGCGATCTGTACGATCGCCTCATCACCGCTCTGACGACCGTGGTCCCCGCGACCAGCAATGACTGAGCAGCGAAGCGATGACTGAGCGCCGCGCCCCACAGCGCGCGGCGCCCGAGCCCCTGAGGACGATTGAAGAGGACATGACGAACGCCGCCGAGACCTCGCCCACCCCGGTGGAGCACGGCACGCGCGAGGCGCGGCCGCTGACCCCGGCGGCGTTCGTGCAGGCCGACTCCGCGCTCGCGGAGCGGCTGGCGGACCGACTGGTGCGGATCGAATCGCTCCTCAACGCGGTCGTCGAGCAGGCGAGCGCGCTGCCCGACGAGGCCTGCCACCACCTGCTGCGCGCCGGCGGCAAGCGGGTGCGCCCGCTGCTCGTGCTGCTCGCCGCGGAGTTCGGGGAGTCCGACCGGGTCGACGTCGACCGGGCCGCGGCCGCCGTCGAGCTCATCCATCTCGCCACCCTCTACCACGACGACGTCATGGACGATGCGCCGATGCGCCGCGGGGCGCCCGCCGCCCACACGGTGTGGGGCAACAGCGTCGCGATCCTCACCGGCGACCTGCTGTTCGCCCGTGCCTCCCTGCTGACCTCGCAGATGGGGACGGCCGCGGTGCGGCTGCAGGCGGAGACCTTCGAGCGCCTCGTGCTCGGCCAGCTCCACGAGTTCACCGGGCCCGCCGACGGCATCGACCCGATCGACCACTACCTCGAGGTGCTCGGCGACAAGACCGGGTCCCTCATCGCGGCCGCCGGCGAGTTCGGGCTGCGCTACTCCGACGCCCCGGGCGAGCTCATCGCCCCGCTGCGGGAGTACGGGGAGAAGGTCGGGGTGGCGTTCCAGCTCGCCGACGACCTCATCGACCTCGTGTCCGACGGTGCGAAGTCCGGCAAGACTCCGGGCACCGACCTGCGCGAGGGCGTGGCGACCCTGCCCGTCCTCTACGTCCGGCAGGACGCCCGGGCCGGTGACGCCGCCGCCCGTGAGGTCGTCGCGCTGCTCGAGGAGGACCTGGGCTCGGACGCCGCGCTCGAGCGCGCCCGGCAGGCCCTCGTCGCGCACCCTGCCACTGCCCGGGCCCGGCGCGCCGCCGAGGCGTGGGCCGAGGATGCCGTGGCCGCGCTCGCCCCGGTGCCCGACGGCGAGGTCAAGGACGGGCTCGTCGAGTTCGCCCGCTCCGCCGTCACCCGCGCCGCCTGATCCCGCAGGGGTGCACCCGGCCCTGCGCTTCACTCGGCTCTGCTTTCCCAGGTCGATCCAGTGCGGTTACCCTCGGGTATCCGCACTGAGGTGACCGCGGAACGCCCGCGACCACACTGGAGTGTCCCCGGAACGCCCGAGGCCCCTGCCGTCGCGCCTGTCCGCCGACCCGGCGCCTGATCCCGGCCCGCGCTTCAGCCGGCTCTGCGCCTCAGCCGGCCTGCGCTTCAGCCGGCTCCGCGCCTCAGCCGGCTCCGCGCTTCGGCCGGCTCCGCGCTTCAGCGGCGGGGGCGGCGGCGGGAGGCGCGGACCATGTCCACGGTGAGGATCGCGACCGCGGACCAGATGATGAAGAAGCCGATCCAGCGGGCGGTCGACATCTCCTCCCCGAGCACGGTGACGCCGAGGATGAACTGCATCGTCGGGGTGATGTACTGCATCATCCCCACCCAGGACAGCGGCACCCGGCGGGTCGCCGCCCCGAACAGGATGAGCGGGATCGCGGTCACCGGCCCGAGCGAGAGCATGATGAGCGTGTGGCCCACCCCCTCGGTGCCGAAGTGCGAGTTCCCGCTGAGCACGAACCAGGCGATGGCGGCGAGCGCGAACGGGGTGAGCACGGTGGACTCGACGGTGAGCCCCTCGAGCGCGCCGACCCGCCCACCGACCTTGTTCTTGATGAGTCCGTAGAGGCCGAAGGAGAACGACACGAGCAGCGCCAGCCATGGCACCTGGCCGTAGCCCACCGCGATGACGACGACGGCGATCGTGCCCACGGCCATCGCGACCCACTGGAGCGGTCGGAGCTTCTCGCCGAGGAACACCACACCGAGGAACACGGTGACGAGCGGATTGAAGAAGTAGCCGAGCGAGATCTCGATGACGCGCTCGAGCTGCACGCCGAGCAGGAACCCGAACCAGTTGATCGCGACGACGAAGCTCGCCAGCGCCAGCGTCCAGAACACGCCGCGGTTCCGGAACGCCGTGAGGACCCGGCCGTAGCCGCGGGCGGCGGTGAGGAGGAGGACGCAGGTGACGAGCGACCACACGATCCGGTGGGCGAGGATCTCGACCGGGCCGGCCGGCTGGGCGGCGGCGAAGATCAGCGGCATCCCGCCCCAGAACAGGTACCCCGAGAGTCCGAGGATGAGGCCCGCTCTGCGCCGTGCGGACTCGTCGTCCGGGATCTCTGGGTCATTCACATCGGCAGTCTAGTGACTATCTGCACAGTGTGCTGTGACTTCGGTGATTTCGGACACTTCGGTTCGCCCCGATTCCGCGCCCTCACTAGACTGGGTGGCTGACCGAAACGAAAGGTTGTGAGAATGACACGTCCCCTCCGGGTGGCCATCATCGGCGCAGGTCCAGCAGGGATCTACGCGGCCGATCTCCTCACCAAGGCCGAACGGGACTTCGACGTCAGCATCGATCTCTTCGAACGGCTCCCGGCCCCCTTCGGACTCGTGCGCTACGGCGTGGCACCCGACCACCCGCGCATCAAAGGCATCATCAACGCACTCATCAAGGTCCTCGACCGCGGCGACATCCGGCTGTTCGCGAACGTCGAGTACGGCACGGACATCACGCGCGAGGAGCTCCAGCGCCACTACGACGCGGTGATCTTCTCGACCGGGTGCTTCATCGACGCCAAGCTCGACATCCCGGGCGTCGACCTCGACCGGTCCTACGGGGCGGCGGACTTCGTCAACTGGTACGACGCGCACCCCGACGTGCCGCAGACCTGGCCGCTCGACGCCGAGCGCGTCGCGGTGATCGGCAACGGCAATGTCGCCCTCGACGTCGCGCGCGTGCTCGCCAAGCAGGCCGACGACATGCTCAGCACCGAGATCCCGGACCACGTGTACGAAGGTCTCAAGCAGTCGCGGGTCACCGATGTCCACGTGTTCGGCCGGCGCGGTCCCGCGCAGGCGAAGTTCACGCCGCTCGAGCTCCGCGAGCTCGGTCACGTCAAGGACGTCGACATCATCGTGTACCCGGAGGACTTCGAGTTCGACGAGGCCTCGATGGCGACGATCCATTCGAACAATCAGGTCAAGCAGGTGACGAAGACGCTCACCGACTTCACCCTGCGCGAACCCACCGGCGCCCCGCGCCGTCTCCACCTGCACTTCCTCCACGCGCCCGTCGCGGTGCTCGGCGACACGGGCGTGACCGGCCTGCGCACCGAGCGCCAGGAGCTCGACGGCAGCGGCGGCGTGACCGGCACCGGCGAGTTCACCGACTGGCCGATGGACGCCGTCTACCGGGCGGTCGGCTACTTCGGCACCGCCCTGCCCCAGCTGCCGTTCGACGACCGGCGCGGCGTCATCCCCAACCACGAGGGACGGGTCGCGGACACCCTGCGCCAGGCCGACGCCGCCGAGGCCCCCGTGCTGCCCGGCGTCTACGCCACCGGCTGGATCAAGCGCGGGCCCGTCGGCCTCATCGGCCACACCAAGGGCGACGCGCTCGAGACGATCACCCACCTCATCGCCGACCGCGCCGCCGGCGGCCTGCCCGAGCCCGAGGCGCCCACCGAGGACGCGATCATCGAGCTGCTCCGCTCGAAGTCTGTCGACTTCGTCGACTGGGAGGGCTACCACCTCCTCGAGGCGGCGGAGAAGGCGCTCGGCGAGCCCCACGGGCGCGAGCGCATCAAGATCGCCACGCGCGAGGCGATGCTCGCCGAGGCGCGCCGGGCCGTCGTCGCCGCCGACGAGACCGTCGGCTGAGTCGGACTCAGCACCGCACGGCACCGCACCGGAACATGACAGGGCCGGGACGAGGAATCCTCGTCCCGGCCCCGACGGGTCCGAGCCCGCGCCTCGGCGGCGGTCCGGCTCAGCGGTAGTTGGTGAACTGGAGATCGACGTCGAGGTCCTTGCCCTTGAGGAGGGCGATGACGGCCTGGAGGTCGTCGCGCTTCTTCGAGCTCACGCGCAGCTCGTCGCCCTGGATCTGGGCCTTGACGCCCTTGGGCCCCTCGTCGCGGATCGTCTTGGAGATCTTCTTCGCGTTCTCCTGGTCGATGCCCTCCTTGAGGCTCCCCTCGATCCGGAACTCCTTGCCGGAGGGGAACGGCTCGCCGGTGTCGAGCGACTTGAGCGAGATGCCGCGCTTGACGAGCTTCGACTGGAAGACGTCGAGGACGGCCTTGACGCGGTCCTCGCTCACCGCCTTCATGAGGACCTTCTCGCCGGACCACTCGATCGAGGCCTCGGTGCCCTTGAAGTCGTAGCGGGAACCGATCTCCTTGGCCGCCTGGTTGAGCGCGTTGTCGGCCTCCTGCCGGTCCACCTTGGACACGATGTCGAACGATGAATCACTGGCCATTGCTGCTCCTCGCGATGGGGGATGTCGGTCGACTGCCAGTCTAGTGGGCGCGGTTTGGCGTTTTCCGGGAGGGCCTAGTATTCTTCCATAGGTGCTCGGCGAGGAATCGGCGGGCGCGCAGCATTGGCAGGTTGCCCGAGCGGCCAAAGGGATCTGACTGTAAATCAGACGGCTTCGCCTTCATAGGTTCGAATCCTATACCTGCCACAGCTCGGACGGCCCCGGCCCGGTGGAGACACCGGACCGGGGCCGTCGTCGTCCGCCGCCGAGGGGCGGCCCGGCCCCCTCACCCGCCCGCACGGCCACGCCCGCAGCGCCCCGCTCGCGTGCGGTCCGCGCCCGGCCGGACGCCGACTCGCGCCCGCGCGCGATTCCGATAGTGTGGCCGTATGCACGCACCCATCCAGAGATACCTCGACACCGTCCACGAGAGCCTCCTCGACATCCGCGGCGGGTCCACGAAATCGCCGAACGCCGTGCTCGCCTCCCAGGACCCCAACCTGTGCGGGCTGGCGATGACGACGTCCGACGGCTTCACCTACACGGCCGGCGATGCCGAGGTGCCCTTCGCGATCCAGTCGATCTCGAAGGTCTTCTGCTACGCGATCGCGCTGCAGGACCGGGGCTTCGCCTACATGGACTCGAAGATCGACGTCGAGCCCTCCGGCTCGTCCTTCGCGGACCTGTCCTCGGAGTCCGGCAGCGGCCGGCCGAAGAACGCGCTCATCAACATCGGCGCGATCGCCGCGACCGGCCAGATCCTCCCCGAGCGCGGCAGGACCGTGTTCGACAAGATCCTCACCGTGATGTCCGCGTGCGCCGGCCGCGAGCTCGAGATGGACGAGGACGTCCACTCGCAGGACAGCCAGGGCAGCGCCCACAACCGCGGCCTCACCTGGTTCCTCTCCTCCTGGGGCATCCTCGAGGGCGATCCGAACCCGGCGCACGACGACTACACCAAGCAGTGCGCGATCGCGGTGACCGCCCGGGACCTCTCCGTCATGGCCGCCACGCTGGCCAATCTCGGCGTCAACCCGGTGACCCAGGAGCGGGTGTTCGACACCCGTGTCGTGGAGCGGGTGCTCTCCGTCATGCTCACCTGCGGCATGTACGACGACTCCGGCGACTGGGTGGCGAGCGTCGGCCTGCCCGCCAAGAGCGGCGTGGGCGGCGGCATCATCTCCGTGCTCCCCGGCCAGCTGGGCCTCGCCTCCTTCTCCCCTCCGCTCGACGAGCACGGCTCGAGCGTGCGCGGGCTCGCCGCGCACCGGCAGATCTCGAGCGATCTCGAGCTCCACTTCGTCCGCACCTCGAAGGCCGGGCTGTCGACCATCCGCTCGAACGAGACGATCGACAAGACCCCGTCGACCACCCGTCGCCCCGAGGCCGCTGAGAAGGTGCTCGCCGAGCACGGCCACCAGGCGCACGTCGTCGAGGTCATGGGTGACCTGCTGTTCTCCGGTGCGGAGGTGCTCTCCCGCGAGGTCGCGAAGTTCGGCGACGACACCGAGTGCATCGTCCTCGACCTCAGCCGCGCCGACGACATCGCCGAGGTGTCCGTGCGCCAGCTGTCGCGCATGGCGCGCGCGCTCGACGAGGTCGGGGTCGCCCTCGGCCTCGTCGACCCCGACGACCGGCTCAGCGAGCTCATGGTCCCGGTGGAGATGGACGTCGAGATCTTCGGCTCCCGCAACGAGGCGCTGACCTGGGCGGAGAACCGGATCCTCGAGGAGTACGGCGACGCGGACTGCTTCCCCGACGAGGAGGCCGACCGCCCCACCCTCATCGGCTCGATCGACCCCGAGTTCCGGGAGAAGATCGCCGAGCACCTCGTCGACGAGGAGTACGCCGCCGGCGACGTCATCCGCCGGATCGGGCAGAAGTTCGACGGGATCCGCTTCATCACCTCGGGCACGGTCCACACCCTCTCCCCGGCCGACCGCGGCCGGGAGGTCGTGTCGATCCTCACCGCGGGCATGTCGTTCGGGGAGCTCTCCCTCAACGACCACTTCAAGCAGCCCTTCACCGTCAAGGCCGTGACCGACACGGAGATCAAGCTCCTGCCCAAGGACGCGATCGAGAAGATGATGGAGACCGACCCGATCACGGCCTCGCACCTGTGGCGGGCCATCGCGGTGGAGGGCTACGCGCGGCTCGGCCAGGTGCTCCGGGGCCACAGTTGAGATTCGCCGAGTACCTCCGCGCACAGCGGGTGGCCGCGGCACCGGGCCGGGACGACCGGCCCTGGGTCATCGCCCACCGCGGCTACTCGGGTGCCGCGCCGGAGAACACCCTGGCCGCGGTCGACGCGGCTCGGGCGATCGGCTGCGACTTCATCGAGGTCGACCTCGGGATCAGCGGGGACGGCACCCCGATGGTGCTCCACGACTCGACCCTCAACCGCACGACGACCGCCACCGGCACGATCGCGCAGATGAGCGACGAGCGGATCTCGCTCGCCGATGCCGGGTCCTGGCTGGGGCCCGGTTTCGCCGGCCAGCGGGTGCCGAAGCTGCGGACCCTGCTCGCCGACCTCGCCGAGCACGGCGGCAGGCTCCTCCTCGAATTCAAGGACGACTGGTCCCCGGGGGCGGTGTCCCAGGTCGCCGCGGACATCATTGAGACCGGGATGGCCGACCGGATCATCATCCAGAGCTTCTCCGTGCGCACCCTCGAGGCCGCCCGTGACCTCATCCCCATGGTCCCGCGCTGCCTGCTGCGCCTCATGCCGCGCGACGGCGACGTCGAGCTCGCGCACGCCCTCGAGGTCATCGGCTACAACCCCTCCGAGCGCGGCTTCTTCGCCCGCCGTCAGCTCGCCGAGGAGTTCATGGAGCTCGGCTTCGGGATGTTCGTGTGGACCGTCGACGCGCCTGCGGTGTGGGAGCGGCTGCTGGGCTCGGGGATCTCCGCGATCATCACCAACCACCCGGGACGACTCCAGGGCTACCTCGCCGCCAAGTACGACGCGGTGTGACAGCGGGGCGAGCGCGCGGAGCCGTCGGCGGTCGGGACCGGTGACGTCGGCGCACCGACCCGGTGACGCTCTCGCCGCAGCTGTGCCGGAACCGGAACACCCCGGCCCGGCCATGGACCGCCCCGCGTCATAGAGTGCTCAGTATGCTCATCCGACCGCTGTCCTCCGTGGAGCCCGCCCACCGCGGCGCGCGCCGTGCCCCGGTGCTCCGGAGGCTCCTCGTGACGGCTGCGTGCGCCGTCCTCGGGGCCGGATCCGTCATCTCCGCCGTGCCCGTGACGCCGACCGTCGCAGCCCCGGCCCCCACCGCCGAGGCGCCCGCCCCGAGCCGGACACCCGCCCCGGACGAGGGACCCGACGAACAGGCCGCCGGCGCCTCGGATGAGACCGAGCTCGCTGAGTCCGCCCGGCAGTGGTACATCGACGGCTACGTCGAGCGCATGGGGGAGGCCTGGGACGACGGCGAAGTTTTCACCGACAGCGCCACCGCTGCGTTCTGGGACGAGAGGCAGCGCGGGATCGTCGACGATGCGCTCGCCGAGCTCGAATCAGATGTCCCCCCGGTGTACATCGGGCTGATGAATCGCTTCCCGTCCCGCGATCGCACCGGAGAGCAACTCAGTGGGGACACGTCGGAACGGATGCTCGAGGAGATCCTCCTCGCCGACGCCGAAGCGCGTGCCATCGAGACCGCCTACTACGTCCTGTGGAACTCGGATGCTGAGCTCTACACGATGGGATTCTCCGAGGGGGTCCTCACCCGCTCTCTCACGAAGGAGAGGGTCCCCGAGCTCAATGCGGAGGTTCCGGGCCCGGCGATCCACTACGCGATCCGCACCGGGCTCGATCACGCAGAGGACCCCGCTGCGAACGACATCGAGAGGCTGACCTCCGCGGCCCAGGATGTGCGACCCGAGCACGCCGCCGTCGATCGGGTTCCGCTGTTCCCCGTCTTCCACACCATCGTGCTCATCGGGGTGGGCGGACTCCTCGGTGCCGGCTACCTCGTGCTCGGCGGGATGATCCGCTCCGGCGCCGAGGTCCTCGGCTCCCTGCTGTTCGGGCGCCGGGAGAAGCGGCGCGCCCGCGCGGCGGCGGACTCCGTCGAGCAGCTGCGCGACCTCAATCGGATGCGTGACCGCGCCATCGGAGCACGCCTGAGCTTGCGCCGGCGCGAGCCGCTGCCGGGCGATCTCGGCGCGGCCGTCGACCGGCTGCCCGCACCGGGAGACACGACGAACCCGCTCGTATGGACCGCATGGACGGTCCTCGACGACGAGGCGCGCGGGCGCCGTCGTGAGCGGTGTTTCTTCCTCCCGCACCTCGAGGCCCAGGAGCGGCGGACCTGGGACGGCTTCGGCGGCGACATCGAGGTGCCGGTCTCGACCGTCATCGCCCAGGAGCTCGCGGCCGGGGAGGCGCCCGACTTCCTCTCGGACAGGGGAATCGCGCAGGGCCGTCCCTACTGGCAGGACGAGGATTCGCCGTTCGCGCTCAGCGGCTTCGGCGCGTTCGGTCCGCTGAGCACGGCGCTCGCCTCGGCGTCCGAGGGCTGGGAGCCCTCGCCGGGATTGTTCGAGAGCCCGTCCGAGTTCGAGGCGGCGCTGAGCGCGGCCGACGAACAGGATCGTGCCCGGAAGGGTCATCGAACAGGCGGTCGCAAGACGGCTCCGAGGAGCGCACCGGTGCGTCCCTGGCTGCCTGCGTGGATCCACATCACAGCCGTCTCGCTCGTCATCCCGGTTCTCGTCACGGGGCTCGGGTGCCTGTACGAGCAGAATCGGCGTGCGGGCATCGCTTCCGTCGCCTCGCCGGCCCACCTGCCGCTCGTCGCCCTCGAGGGCGAGGTCGACACGACACGGGTCGATGCCGCGGCCCGGGCCGTCGAGGAGGACGGTGTGTACATCGATCCCACCCAGCGGCTCGGGTACGCTCCCGAGGACGAAGAGCGCTTCGCCCGCCTCGTCGCCGAAGCCGAGGACCCGGTCGCCGTCGTGGTGATCGACTTCGAGAGCACCGACGCGTACCGCGGCGGGTCCACAGGCTTCGAGCTCGCACTGCACGACCGGATCCCGGAGGACACCACCCTCGTGATCGCGAGCAGCGGCTTCGTGCAGCTCAGCCGCTACGAGGCGATCCCGCGCTACGACGGCGGGGAGGCCGAGCTCCGTGAACGCACCGCCGACCTGCCGGTGCGCGACGTGGTGAAGGAGTACATCACTGCGCTGCCCGGCATCGGGTGGTCGGAGACGCGGGACCCGGAGACCGAGCACCGGAACTTCTACGACTATCAGGCCGAGGAATACGAACCGGGGCCGTTCCCGGGTACCCCGGAGTACTTCGACCGGGTGCGGACCTCGGTGATCAGCTCCGGCGCCGTCGCGCTCGTCCTGCTCATCATCGGCGGTCTGGTGTTCGGCCGCGCATACCTCGACAACACGAGAAGGAAGTGAGGATCCGGTGGGACGCTTGCTTGCAGCCGCGGTGCTGACCGGAGCACTGCTCGGAGGCGGCCCTGTGCTCGCGGCGGCGGTGGAGGCCCCGGACCGTGCCGCAGTGGTCGCTTCCGCGGGGAGCGCGGAAGCGGCGGAGGGCACGGCCGAGGATTCCGGAGCCCCCGAGCCGACCGATGCGGAGAGGGTCGAAGAGCTCTTCGAGGGCACCGAGACGACACTCGAGGCCGCGGTGCGGATCGCCGCGGAACTCGACGAATCCCCGCTCTACGTCGATGAGGCCGCGGCGGATCGCTATCCGCAGGCCACCCTGGACGTGTTCGAGGAGAAGGTCGCCGCGACCGAGCACCCGACCTATCTCGTTCTGCTCGGGGTGACCGATTACGCCGATTCCCGCGACCTTCCCATGCTCATCGCGCAGGCGCACGGCGGCGAGGGCGCCTTCATCGTCGTGCCCGCCGACGGGATCCTCCGGCACACCGTCGAACTCGCGGACCTCGACGCGCATCTGGCCGTCGAGCAGCAGTTCGACCGATGGCATCACGATCCCGACTCTCGGGTGTCGAGCGTCGAATGGCTCAACGATGTGCTCGATCGGCTGGCTGACCCGCAGTACGAGGAGTACGAGCCGCCGCTGTCGGACCGGATCCGCCAGGCGATCACCTACCACCCGGTGCGCTCCGCCGTCATCGCCGGGGTGGTGCTCGTCGGGCTCGTGGGCGGGGTCTGGTTCCTCGCCCGGAGGCGTCCGGTGCGCACCCGCAAGTACCGGATCCCCGACAGCGTCATGGCCGCGGCCAGGGACTCCGACCGCAGCAGGATGCGTCGCGTGCTCGGCCAGGACGCGCTGCGGATCGCGGAGAAGCTCGAAGCGCTGCAGACGGAGGGGCTCAGCGCCGAGCAGTCGGCGACCGTGCAGCGCGGGCTCGACGCCTTCGGCCTGGCACGGCGCATCGCCGAGGACGAATCCGCGGCCGAGGACGACCTCGTGGGCTCGCTCGTCCTGTTCGACATCGCAGAGCGGTCTCTCGAATCGGTCGAGCGCCAGCGCTCGGCGCGGCTCACCGGCGGCCGGCCGCTGCGCGGGCCGTGCACGGTGAACCCGCGCCACGGCGAGGCGCACAAGGTGGGGAAGGTCACCGCCGGCGGCGGTCGCGGACTCACCGTGCCGATGTGCGCCAAGTGTGCGCTCGAGCAGCGCCGCGGCCACCCGCTCCAGTGGCTGCGCGTGGACGGCGCCCCCTACCCGGACCGCGACACGGTGTGGGCGCGCACCCTCTACGGTGCGACCGAGGCCGACCTCGTCGAGGAGGTCATCCGCTCCCGCGCCATGCGCTGAGCCGGTGCGAATACGGTGCATCCGGGCCTCCGGATCGCGGTGCGAGACCCCGGTTCAGCCGATTTTGCGTTCACGGAAGCGGGTGTGTAGAGTATCTTCTCGTTGCCCCAATAGCTCAGTCGGCAGAGCGTTTCCATGGTAAGGAAAAGGTCAAGGGTTCGATTCCCTTTTGGGGCTCTCGTACGAATCACGATTCGTGCCGGGGCGGGGTAGCTCAGCTGGTTAGAGCGCACGACTCATAATCGTGAGGTCGCGGGATCGAGTCCCGCTCCCGCTACAGAACAGAAGGCCCATCGGCATCATGCCGATGGGCCTTCGTCGTCCCCTCTTGACCTCGCGCCGTCGTCCGGGCAGACTAAAGTCACTATTCTGAACGTTCGCTCGGTGGATTGAATCCGACGCGGAGGTGCACCGCAGCGCATCGATCTCGAGGAGGAGACGCGATGGGAGCCGACGGCCCGACCGCAGCCCACCCGCCGCAGGCGGACAGCAGCCGGCCGCCCGACAGCGCGCACCTCGCCTGCGCCCTATCCCGGATCCTCGGCACCCCGGTCCACGAGGTCGCGGTGAGCACACTGGCCGGGGGAGCGAGCCGGGAGATCCTCCGGTTCGACGCGCGCACCACCGACGGCACCCGCACCTGCGTGCTCCGGGCGGACCACCGCGGGAACGAGGCGCCGGAGGCGAACGCCGCCGAGGCGGCCGTGCTCGCCGCCGCCGGCCACGCCGAGGTGCCCTGCGCGCGCCTGATCCACGACGACACCGCCGGAGAGCTCATCGGCACGCCGGCCCTCCTCCTCGAGCACGTCACCGGGGAGGCGATCGCCCGTCGGATCCTCCGCGACGAGCGGTTCGCCGCCGCCCGCACCGCGCTGCCCGACGACCTCGCCCGCGCCGCCGCCCGGATCCACGCGATCGCCCCGGCCGCAGTCGCCCGGGCTGAGCTGACCCGCCTGAGCGATCCCGTCGAACGGCTCGCCGCGGACTACCGGGAGATCGGCATCGTCCGCCCCGTCATCGAGGTCTCGCTGCGCCGGCTCGCGGAGACCCGGCCCCCGGCCGGGGGCGAATCCCTGGTCCACGGCGACTTCCGGCTCGGGAACCTCATGGTCGACGAGTCCGGACTCGCCGCGGTCCTCGACTGGGAGCTCGCCCACCTCGGCGATCCGGACGAGGACCTCGGCTACCTCTGCATGCGGGCCTGGCGGTTCGGCGGACTCGGAGAGGTCGCCGGCCTCGGCGACCTCGATGCCTTCCTCGACGCCTACGCCGAGGCATCCGGCCGCCGCCCCGACACCGCCGCGGTCCGCTGGTGGCAGGCCCGCGCCACCCTGTGGTGGGCGATCGGCACGCTGCGGCAGATGCAGCGCGCCCATGAGGAGCACCCCAACGAGCTCGAGCTGCTCGCGATCGGCCGGCGCTGTGCCGAGCAGGAGCACGACCTCCTCCGCCTCCTCTTCGCCGATCACCTCGCTCCCGCTCCCGAGGCGCACCCGGACGCGGACTCCCTCCCGACCGGATCCGGGGGCCCGTCCCCGGCAGTCACTGCGGACGCCGCTCACGGGGCGCACGCCGCACCGAGCGGCCCGGCGCTCACCGCCGATGACCTGTTCTCCGCGCCCACCGCCGACGAGCTCCTCGGCGCGCTGTCCCGCTGGCTCACCCGGGACGTCGTCGCAGGCGACGGCTCCGTCACCGCGTTCCGCGGCCGGGTGGCACGCAACGTCGTCGACCTCGTGCGCCGGCAGCGCAGCCTCGAGCCCGCGGCGCTGGCCGAGGTCTCCGCCGGCCTGGCACGTCTCGGCGTCGCCGGCGAGCACGGACTCGCCCAGCTGATCCGGGAGTGTGCGGACCCTGCCGATCTCGCCGCCCTGATCCCCGTCCTCGACACCGCCACCCGCTGGCGCCTGCGCACTTCCAACCCCGCTCACCTCCAGGAGACCTGACATGGACTACCGCCTGCCCGACCACCTGACGACGCTCATGGGAGAGCTCGACACCTTCATCGAGACCACGCTGCGCCCGCTCGAGCAGACCGACGACAACATCCGGTTCTTCGACCACCGCCGGGAATGGGCGCGCACCGACTGGGACCGGGGCGGCATCCCGCGCACCGACTGGGAGGACCTCCTCGGCACCGCGCGGCGACTGGCCGACGAGGCCGGCTTCTACCGCTATCACCTGCCGAAGGACGCCGGCGGCTCCGGCGGCACGAACTACGACATGGCGGTGCTCCGCGACTTCCTCGCCGCCAAGGGCCTCGGGCTCCACTGCGACCTGCAGAACGAGCACTGCATCATCGGCAACAACGTCGGGCTCCTCCTCATGCACGCCTACGGATCGCCGGAGCAGCAGGCGGAGTGGAACGCCGGCCTCGCCGACGGCAGCCGCCACCTGGCCTTCGGCATCACCGAGCCCGACCACGGGTCCGACGCCACCCACATGGAGACCACTGCGACCCGCACCGCCGACGGCTGGCGCATCAGCGGGGAGAAGATGTGGAACACTGGCGTCCACACCGCCGAGCGCGACATCATCTTCGCCCGCACGAGCGGTGAGCCCGGCGACGCCCGCGGCATCACCGCGTTCCTCGTGCCCACCGACGCGCCCGGCTTCGAGGTGCTCGAATACGTGTGGACCTTCAACATGCCCTCCGACCACGCCCACATCCGTCTCACCGATGTCGAGGTGGGCGACGCCGACATCCTCGGCGAGGAGGGCCGCGGGCTGCAGATCGTGCAGCACTTCTTCAACGAGAACCGGATCCGGCAGGCCGCCTCGAGCCTGGGCGCGGCGACGTACTGCATCGAGGAGTCGGTGCAGTATGCCCAGGAGCGGGCCCCGTTCGGCAAGCCGCTGGCCTCGAACCAGGCGATCCAGTTCCCAATCGCCGAGCTCCACGCCCGGGCGTCCTCGCTGCGGTCGTTCATCCGCGAGACCGCGTGGCTCATGGACACCGACGGCGCGTTCTCGGTCTCCGACCGGGTGTCGATGGCGAACTACCTCGCCAACCGGCTGTGCTGCGAGGCCGCCGACCGGTCGATCCAGGTGCACGGCGGCATGGGGTACTCGCGGAAGAAGCCCTTCGAGCACATCTACCGCCACCACCGCCGCTACCGCATCACCGAAGGCTCCGACGAGATCCAGCTCCGCCGGGTCGCCGGCTACCTGTTCGGGTTCATGAAGACGAAGGCGCCCAAGGGCGTCGACGCCTGAACGGTGCTCGTCACTCGCGCAGCTGTCGCCGCAGGATCTTGCCGGTGGCCGTCTTGGGCATCTCCTCCCTGATCTCCACCTGGCGCGGGTACTTGTACGCCGCCATGTTCGACCTGCAGTGCTCGATGAGCTCGTCCGCATCCGTGGAGTGGCCGGCCTTCAGGGTGACGAAGGCCTTGACGGTCTCTCCGCGGTACGGGTCGGGGACGCCGACCACGGCGGCCTCGCTGACGGCCGGATGGCCGTAGAGGACGTCCTCGACCTCCCGGGGCCACACCTTGTACCCCGAGGCGTTGACCATGTCCTTCTTCCGGTCGACGAGGTAGAACCAGCCGCCCTCGTCGACGAAGCCGACGTCCCCGGTGCGCAGGAACTCCCCGTCGAAGGCCTGTGCGGTCGCGTCCGGATTCTCCCAGTACCCGGACGTGATCTGCGGTCCGGCGCTGAGGATCTCCCCGTACGCGCCCGGCTCGCAGTCGTCCCCGTTCTCATCGACGATCCGGGACCGGGTGCAGTAGATCGGCTGACCGACGGACAGGGCTCCCGAGGTGGGATCGACGGGAGCCTTCTCCCCTCGCGGGACGCTGTGCGTCGGCGAGGACGTCTCGCTCATCCCGTAGATGTTGTGGACGTACGCCCCGAAGATCCCCTCGAGACGGTCCGCGAGCGCCGGGGCGATCGGGGCGCCTCCGGAGAAGATCGTGGTGAGGGAGTCGAAGTCGCCGTCCTCCTGCGCCGGGCTGTCGGCCAGCGCCATGAGCGCGGTGATCGCGCCGACGGCGAAGACCGGTCGCCGCCTGCGGATCGACTCGAGCATGACCGCAGGATGGAACCGGTGGCTGAGGACGAGCGGGCTCCGGGCCCGGATGGCGAGCATGACGTGCCCGACCATCCCGGTGATGTGGAACAGCGGAGCGATCCCGAGCACCGGCTGCCCCGGTTCGAGCCCGGTGATCTCGAGGTAGCTCTCGGCGTTGAACACGAGGTTCCCGTGGGTGTTCTGCGCGCCCTTCGGCTTCCCGGTCGTGCCCGAGGTGTACGTCAGGACCGCGATGTCCTCGGCGGAGATGTCGGGAGGCACGGACTCCTCGCGCCGCTCCTGCGAGAAGATCGACTCCGCCGACAGGACGTCCGCACCGAGCTCCTCGCCGACCCGGGCCTCGGAGATCTCGACCTCCTCGCCCTGCTGCGTCCACTGCGTGTGCCCACCGACGACGGTGAGGACGACGGCGGTGTCGCCGACGACGTCCTGCGCCACAGCGCGGTACAGGCTCGGGATCGTGACCAGGACGCGCGCCCCCGAATCCTCGAGCTGATAGCGCAGCTCGCGGGTCGTGTTCATCGGGTTGATCGGCACCGCGATCCCGCCGACCTCGAGCGCGGCGATGAGGCCGACGACGAAGATCGGATCGTTCTGCGTGTACAGCGCGACCCGGTCGCCGGGTCCGATTCCCGCACGGCTCAGCTCAGCGGCGAACGTGCGTGCCCGGTCATCGACCTCCGCGAACGTCCATGTCGCGTCGAAGCTGTGGAGGAAGGGGCGGTCGCCGGCCTCGTCCACCGCGGCCCGCCACATCTCGACGACGGTGGAGTACGGCGAGGCGATCGGAGTGGAGAACGGCTTCATCGGATCACCACGGGGTTGACCGGTGAACCCGTCGCCCGGTGGATCTTGATCGGGGCGGCGGTGTAGAGGAAATCCCACCGGTTGTCGGCGGCGCACGCGGCCGCGAGCTTCTCGAGGTCGCAGATCTCGGTGAACACCACTCCGAGATTGCGCATGAGGGCGTTGTGGAGGATGAGGGATGCTCCGGTGTTCGGATCCGTCGTCACCTCGTTGGCGATCGTGTCGGTCACGAGGTTCGGGATCTCGGTGTCGTGGAACCACTCGACGAGTTCCGGGGAGTACGCGAGCCCGGGTTCGCAGAAGTCCTCGTAGAACGCGTCCCCCTCGTCGAAGAAGCGCTGGAGGTGGTTCGTCCGGATGACCAGGATGTCGTGCTTCTCGATCGTCACACCCTGGGATTCTGCGCATTCCAACAGGTCGTCGCGGCCGAAGGTGCGCCGGGATTCGATCGAGTCGACCCCGAAATGCCGTGCCATGTCGAGGAGGACGCCGCGACCGACCACGCCACGATCACCGATCGGTTCGACGCTCGCCTTCTCCATTCCTCCGATGGTGGTGCGTGCGTCGTACCCGTTCCACAGCTGCCCGTCGTACCACACGTGTCCGAGCGCGTCGTACTGTGTGGAGCCCTGGAGGAACGCGAGGAGCTTGTCATCCGCGTAGTGCAGACCGCCCGGGAACTGCGGGGCGTCCTCCCCGTCCCAGGTCGACTCGTCGAGGATCATCTCCCGCTGGGCCGGCTCGCGGCCGGGGAAGACCGGGTCCCCCTTAGGGTCGCCGATCAGCCGCTGCAGAGTGTGGACCTCGCCCGAGACGACGCTGCGAACGCCGCGGAGGACTTCGTCCTTGGTGAGGTAGTTGAGGGAGCCGATCTCATCGTCAGGGCCCCACTTGCCCCAGTTCTTCGGGGCGTCGGCGAGAATCTCAGTCAGGTCAGAAACGTTGGTCATGGCGTCATTGCCTTTCGCGTTTCGACTGCATCTTCACAGATCCGAACGAGCGCTAACTCGAACGGGCCCCCAGACTATGCGGGGTGCGAGTTTTTTTGAAGCTGCGGGGAGTGAGAGCGGCACACGAGTGTTAGGGTTTTTAGCATGACTAAAGACACTGCGGCTCCGGCGGACAGCGGCGAGCTCGGGCGGCGCGTCCGGGGGGCGCGCAACGCCGCCGGCCTGACCCTCGAGCAGGTGAGCACGCGGATCGGGGTGAGCCCGGCGACGCTGTCCCTCATCGAGCGCGACAAGGTGTCCATCACCGTCGACCGGCTCACCGACATCGCCGCGGCCCTCGACATCGAGCTCGACGCCCTGGTCTCCGGCTCCGCCGTGTCCGCCGGCGGCGGATCCCGCACGAGCAGCAGGCACGACGACACCCTGCCCAAGGTGCTCGAGGCCGCCATCACGTGCTTCAACCGCTGGGGCTACCACGGCACCTCGATGCGGCAGATCGCGCAGGAGGCCGGGGTGAGCGTCGCCGGCGTCTACCACTACTACGAGAGCAAGCAGCAGATGCTCGTCGCGATCCTCGACACGACGATGTCGAACCTCATCGAGGGTGTGGACGGGGTGCGTGCGAAGGTCGCGGACCGCCCGCCGGAGGAGCGCTTCGCCGCCGTCGTCGAGGCGCTCGCCTACTACCATGCGACCGCGCGGAGCAAGGCGTTCATCGGTGCGAGCGAGATGCGCAGCGTCGAGGAGCCGCACCGGACCCGGATCGCCGAGCTGCGCCGGTCCGTCCAGCACGTCATCGACGAGGAGGCCGCGGCCGGGGTGGAATCGGGCGTGTTCTCCGTCCCCGACCTCAAGATCGCCTGCCGTGTTGTGGCGAACATGTGCACCTCCCTCGCCCAGTGGTACGACCCGAGCGGCCCGGTGAGCCCGGAGACCGCCGCCGCCGACCTCGCCGACTACGCCGTCGCGATCATGCAGGTGGGCGCCCGCCGCTCCTCCTGACCCGTTCGACCCGGCGGCGGGGCCCGTCCGGCATGAAGGCGGGGCCGTCCGCCGATAGACTGCCAGGACCGACACCGTCGGCCGGCAGGATGCACCTGCCGGCGCGGCGGGCCAGACCCCCAGGAGGAGCAGCATGGCAGTGAACACGGAGCTGCAGGGCTCGAGCTATCCGCTCGCGCAACCGTTCGAGGTCACTCGCGAGGCGATCGCCCAGTTCGCCCGTGCCACCGGTGCGAACAGCCGGTCCCACTTCGATCCGGAGTCCGCGGCGCAGTTCGGCTACTCCGACGTCGTCGCCCCGCCCACCTTCGCGGTGATCCCCGCCCAGCGCACCGAGGCGCTCTACATCACCCGGCCCGACGCCGGCATCGACTTCGCCCGGGTGGTCCACGGCTCGGAGCAGTTCACCTACACCCGTCCGATCGTCGCCGGGGACGTGCTCGCGGCGACCTGCCACGTCGACGGCATCCGCGAGGCCGGCGGCCACGCGATGATCACCACCCGCACCGAGCTCACCACCGCGGACGGCGACGAGCCCGTCGCCACCGTGGTCTCGACCATCGTCGTGAGAGGAGAGGACGCATGAGCGACCAGCCCACCGGAGTTCCGCGCGAGGAGTACCGCCCCTCGCCGTCCGACATCGCCCCCAAGCTCGCCGACCTCCAGGTCGGGCGCACCGTCGTCACCGCGAGCATCCCGCTGTCCCGCGCGGACCTCGTCCGCTACGCCGGCGCCTCGGGCGACTACAACCACATCCACTGGAACGAGCGTTTCGCCCGCGAGGTGGGCCTCGAGAACGTCATCGCCCACGGCATGCTCACCATGGGCTCCGTGGTCTCCCGGATCGCCGAATGGGCGGTGGACCCCGGTGCCATCGTCGACTACCGCACCCGGTTCACCTCCCCGGTCGTCGTGCCCGATGCGGAATCCGGCGCGCCGGACACCCCGACGACCTCGCTCGAGATGACGGCCTCCGTCGGCGACGTCGACACCGAGGCCGGCATCGCCCGCCTCGACGTCGAGGTGACCTCCGGCGGCACGAAGGTGCTCGGCCGGACCCAGGTCAAGGTCCGCCTCTCGTGAACCTCGCCGAGCTCACGACCTTCCGCGTGGGTGGGCCGGCCGACACCGTCACCGAGGCGCCCACCCGGGAGGCGCTGGCCGAGTTCTGCGCCGCCCACCCGCTGCAGGCCGGCGGGCCGCGCCCGGACGTGCTGTTCGTCGCCGGCGGCTCGAACCTCCTCATCGGCGACGCGGGGTTCTCCGGACCCGTCTGCCTCATCCGCTCCACCGGGGTGCAGATGCACGAGGTCACCCCCGACGAACGGCTCCTCACCGTCGAGGCGGGCGAGAACTGGGACGCGTTCGTCGCCGACACCCTCGCTCGGGGCCTCACCGGTCTCGAGGCGCTCTCCGGGATCCCCGGCACCGTCGGCGCCACCCCGGTGCAGAACGTCGGCGCCTACGGGGCGGAGGTCGCCGAGTCGATCGAATCGGTGCTCGTGTTCGACCGGATGAGCGGCGACGAGCTGCGCCTCGACCGCACCGACCTCGAGTTCGGCTATCGCACCTCGCGCCTCAAGCGCACCGCGGCGAACACCGGGGCGGTGCAGTTCGTCGTGCTCGCCGTGACCTTCCGGCTCGGCGTGTCCCGGCTGTCCGCCCCGGTGCGCTATACGCAGCTCGCCCGCGCGCTCGAGGTCGACCTCGGTGAGCAGGTCGACACCCGCGAGGTGCGCGAGGCGGTCCTCGCGCTGCGCGCCTCCAAGGGCATGGTGCTCGACGACGCCGACCACGACACCTGGTCCGCCGGCTCCTTCTTCACCAACCCGATCCTGCCGGCTGACGCCGCACTCCCCGCCGACGCACCCGTGTACCCCGTCACCGACCCGGTGACCGGCGCCCGCGACCCGCGCCTGGTCAAGACCTCGGCGGCATGGCTCATCGACCGGGCCGGGTTCGGCCGCGGATTCGGGCTGGGGGAGCGTGCCACCCTGTCGCAGAAGCACACGCTCGCCCTCACCAACCGCGGCGATGCCCGCGCTGCGGACATCCTCGAGCTCGCCCGGCACGTGCGCGCCGGGGTGCGCGAGGCGTACGGGATCACGCTGGAGCCGGAGCCCAACCTCATCGGGTGCAGCCTGGACGCATGAGCCCTCTCCTCACCCGGACCCCTCCCGGTGGGCGCCCGGGGCGGCGGACGCGCCGATTCGACGAGCCGCGCGCACTCGCCCGCACCCTGTTCCGTGTGCTGCCGGGCCTCGGGGTCGTCCTCGCCTGCCTGCTGCTCGTCGCGCCGTGGGCCGTGCTCACCGCCCGGACCGAGGCGAACTTCGGCCCGCACATGGCCGAGTACTCGCTCACCACGGATGCCGCGGTGACGATCGACCTCGGGGCGCTCGGCAGCGTGCGGATGCCGGCGGCCGAGCTGCTCCCGTTCGGCCTCGGCGCGCGCATCGACGTCGGCGAGATCCCGGCGGAGTCGGCACTCGGCGGCACCACCCTCGATGCGCTCGGGGAGGACGTGTCCGCGTACGCGACGTTCTTCTCCTCACCCGAGGCGCAGTTCCGGATCGTCGCCCGCGGACTCGCCGCCGACGCCCTCGCCAGGGAGGCCGGGGCCGGGCTCGGGCTCGCCGCCCTCATCGGCGTCGTCGTCGTGATGCGCGGGCCGCCGGACCGCAGCACGCCGCGCTCGCGGCGCCGCACCACCGCCGGACTCGCCTCCGGCACCGCGCTCGCGTGCCTGCTCGCCGTGCTCCTCGTGCCGATCCAGCGCCCGCAGCCCATCACCGCCAACCCCGCCTTCGCCGGCACCCCGCTGGCCGGGGCGGAGGTCACCGGTCGGCTGTCCGGGGTGATCGACGAGGCGGTGGGGCTGGTCGACGGATTCATCGAGGACAACGACGCGTTCTACGACCAGGCGCTGGCCGCGCTCGACACCGCCTGGACCGAGCGCCCGTTCGACGCCCGCTGGTCGGCGGCCGCCGCGCTCGTCCCGCCGCCGGACCCGCGGACCGGCGGACACAGCGGCGAGGTCGTCACCGCGGTGCTCGGCTCCGACCTCCACTGCAACGTCGGCATGGCCCGGGTCGTCGGGGACGTGGTCGTGCGCACCGGGGCCGACCTCTACCTCGACGGCGGCGACATCACCATGACGGGCACCCCGGCGGAGAACTACTGCGTCGACGCGCTCGCCCACCAGCTGCCGGACCGGCTGCCGCGCGTACTCATCAAGGGCAACCACGACTCCCTCGACACCGCTCGGCACGCGGCGAGCACCGGCTGGACGGTGCTCGCCGACGGCACCGTCGAGGTCGCGGGGCTGCGGATCCACGGCGGTCCGGACCCGCGGCGGACGGTGTTCGGCGTCTCCGAGCCGGTGCTCGAGACCGGGGAGACCGCCGCGGAGTTCGGCGCACGGATGGCCGCCGAGGCGTGCGGGGCCGAGGCCGACATCACCCTCATCCACGACCCCCGGCACGCCCAGCCGGCGCTCGAGACCGGGTGCGTGCCGTTCGCGCTCAGCGGCCACTGGCACCGCCGGGTCGGCCCCGAGCCCTTTGCGCGGGGCATCCGCTACGTCAGCTCGACGACCGGTGGGGCGCTCGCCGACGCTCTCACCCCCGGCCCGCTCAAGATGCCCGCCGAGCTCAGCATCATCCGCTTCGACGCGGACACCGGGGCGCCGCTCGACCTCCAGGTCGTCACCGTGGACATGGATGCCGGGGTGACCTTCTCCGCCCGCGAGACCGTGCCCCGGCCCGGCCCCTGGGCGCCGGCCGAGGACCCCGAGGCCGAGGCGCAGGCGGACGGCGGGCCGTGAGGAGGGTGCCGACGGGCAGCGACCGGCCGGCGGCGGGCGCCTCGGCCTCGGGACCGGCCCGGTTCGACGGCGAGGCGGCGGAGACTGTATGCTCGTGCCTTGGCGGTGGGCCCTCCGCTTCACGGGGGTGCCCCTCCACGCCGAAGGGGTGTGGCGCAATTGGTAGCGCAACGGTCTCCAAAACCGTAGGTTGCAGGTTCGAGTCCTGTCACCCCTGCTCAGGCTTCGCCGGTCGGTTCGACGATCCGGCTCGGCGGCACAGGACCATTTCAACGACGACCGAGTGAGGATGCGTGGCAGACACACCTGCAAAGGCCTCGGGGGCTCGGAGAGAGCGCTCCGCGGACCAGAAGAAGCGCGGGCTGTTCGGCGGCCTGCTCCAATTCTTCCGCGAGGTCGTGGCCGAGCTCAAGAAGGTCGTCACCCCGACCCGCAAAGAACTCATCAACTACACCCTCGTGGTGCTCGCCTTCGTCGTCGTGATGATGCTGCTGGTGACGGCACTCGATTTCATCTTCGGCAAGCTCGCCGGGACCGTCTTCGCAGGAAGCCCCCTCTGGCCGCTCTGGTGAGCCGCCCACCGCACCTCAACAGCGCGCGGACCGCGCAGCCCTGGCGCACGCCAACCACTCACTCACAAGGAGAACTGGTGTCGGACAACACCCCGAAAACCGAGAACGTCGAAGCAGTCGAGCCGCAGGCGGCCCCTGCCGAGGAGCAGACCGCCACGGTCGACCCCGCAGAGACCCCTGAGACCGCCGACGCCGCGACCGAGGGTGCTGAGACCGTCGACCCCGTCGACCCCGTGCAGGACGCCCCCGCCGAGGCGACCGCCGATTCCGCGGACGCCCCTGCCGATGCGACCGAGGCACCTGCCGACGGCGCAGCCGAGACCGGCGAGCAGGCCGGTGAGGAACAGGCCGCCGAGTCCGAGGGCGCGGATGCCGCGGACGAGGACGAGGTCGACCCGGCCGAGGAGTTCAAGGCCGAGCTGCGGATGAAAGAGGGTGACTGGTACGTCATCCACTCGTACGCCGGCTACGAGAACCGGGTGAAGGCGAACCTCGAGAACCGGATCGTCAGCCTCGACATGGAGGCGCACATCTTCGAGATCCAGGTCCCCATGGAAGACGTCGTGGAGATCAAGAACGGTCAGCGCAAGCAGATCCGCCGCGTGCGGATCCCCGGCTACGTGCTCGTCCGCATGGACCTCACCGACGAGAGCTGGGGCGTGGTGCGCCACACCCCGGGCGTCACCGGGTTCGTCGGGAACGCCTACGACCCCGTCCCGCTGCGCCTCGACGAGGTGTTCTCCATGCTCGCTCCCGTGTTCGAGGAGCAGCAGGCGAAGGCCCAGGCCGAGGCGGGCGCCGGCGGCGGCTCCCAGGCCGGCACCCCGATCTCCGTCGAGTTCGAGGTCGGCGAGTCCGTCATGGTCAAGGAGGGCTCCTTCGAGGGCCACCCCGCCACCGTGCAGGAGATCCGCCCCGAATCGCAGAAGCTCACCGTGCTGCTCTCGATCTTCGAGCGCGACGTGCCTGTCGAGCTCGGCTTCGAGCAGGTCGCCAAGATCTGATCAGCACACCCCAGCCCTCACCGCGGCAGGCGCTCGGCACGGTCCGGGCGCCTGCCGCGTTCCAGGTCCCAGCGCGCGGATTCGCGCCGACGGGCGTTCCGTGGAACA
Organism: Brevibacterium sp. NPDC049920; assembly: GCF_040656435.1. NCBI lineage: Bacteria > Bacillati > Actinomycetota > Actinomycetes > Micrococcales > Brevibacteriaceae > Brevibacterium > Brevibacterium sp. NPDC049920. The sequence continues at coordinate 103,161 of NZ_JBFAMF010000001.1, read as the reverse complement.
ATGGTGTGGTTTGATTGCCGTTTCTCATCGGCTTCGGCGATCACCTGCCCTGCAGCACTCGGCTGCGGGGCCGACGAAACAGAAAAGGACCGAAACATGCCTCCCAAGAAGAAGGTCACCGGTCTGATCAAGCTCCAGATCCAGGCAGGTGCCGCCAACCCGGCGCCTCCGATCGGCCCGGCGCTTGGTCAGCACGGCGTCAACATCATGGAGTTCTGCAAGGCGTACAACGCCGCGACGGAGAACCAGCGCGGGAACGTGGTCCCGGTGGAGATCACGGTGTACGAGGATCGCTCGTTCACCTTCATCACCAAGACCCCGCCGGCCGCAGAGCTCATCAAGAAGGCTGCGGGCGTCAAGTCCGGTTCGGCCACCCCGCACACCGACAAGGTCGCTCACCTGAGCGCCGACCAGGTGCGCGAGATCGCCGAGACGAAGATGCCCGACCTCAACGCCAACGATATCGAGGCCGCCTCGAAGATCATCGCGGGCACCGCTCGTTCGATGGGCATCACCACCGACATCAAGGCCTGATCCTCTCGGATCGGACCCCACCAGTGGCAGGGCCTGCGCGGCCCGGACCACGACTGCAAGGAGAGAAGCAGATGGCACAGCGCTCGAAGGCCTACAGGGCCGCCGCGGAGAAGATCGCGGCAGACACGTTCTACGATCCGGCACAGGCGATCGCCCTGGCCAAGGACACCTCGGTGTCGAAGTTCGACGCGACCGTCGAGGTCGCGTTCCGCCTGGGCGTCGACCCGCGCAAGGCGGACCAGATGGTGCGCGGCACCGTCAACCTCCCGCACGGCACCGGCAAGACCGCCACGGTCCTGGTGTTCGCCGCCGGCGACCGTGCAGAGGCTGCCCGTGAAGCAGGTGCCGATTACGTCGGCTCCGATGACCTGCTCGAGAAGGTGGCCGGCGGGTTCACCGCGTTCGACGCGGCCGTCGCCACCCCGGACATGATGGGCAAGGTCGGACGCCTGGGCAAGGTGCTCGGTCCCCGCGGCCTCATGCCGAACCCCAAGACCGGCACGGTGACCATGGACGTGGCCAAGGCCGTCCAGGACATCAAGGGCGGAAAGATCGAGTTCCGGGTGGACAAGCACTCGAACCTCCACTTCATCATCGGCAAGGCGTCGTTCGACCAGGAGAAGCTCCAGGAGAACTTCGACGCCGCGCTCGAAGAGGTGCTCCGTCTCAAGCCGTCCTCCTCGAAGGGCCGCTACATCTCGAAGGCCACGATCTCGACCACCAACGGTCCGGGCGTGCCCGTCGACGCGAACGCCCTGCGCCCCTGACGCAGCGCTGAACCGCCGCCACCGGCGGGGTGCGGATCCGTCCGCACCCCGCCGGTGGCGTATTCACACACCAGTGATCGTTCTGCGCTCGATGGTGCGCGTCCGATGCACTGGAAGGGTCCGCCGAGGTGCGGCCAGCCGTCGGCGAGGCCGTGACCGTGGGCGCGGTACGGGCCGGCCCGCTGCCCTGACCGGGGTGGTGAGGCGGCGCGGCGCTCAGTCGTCGGCGCGGCGCTCGATCCACCAGTCGCCGAGGCGCGAGATCGCGAACCCGAGCACGATCGACAGCACGATCGCGATGATCACCGCGACGATCGTCGGGACCGGGATCCACCGTGCGGTGACCCAGCCGAAGCCCACGGAGTACAGGGCCCAGAGGACCGAGGCAGTCGTCAACGCACCGGTGAAGTCGCGCAGCGGCATCCGGCCGGCGCCGGCGAGCAGCGACACGGCGGTGCGCCCGAGGGGGATGAATCGGGAGATGACGAGCACCTCGAGCGCTTCGTCGGTGAGCCGGTCCTCGATCCGGTCGAGCCTGCGCTGCGCGCGGGGGGAGGACAGGAGCGGCCACCGCCGGAAGTCGAAGCGGGAGGCGACCGCATAGAGGACGAGGTCCCCGGCGATCGAACCGGCGATCATCGCGAGGACGAGTCCCAGGAAGGACGGCTCGCCGTTCGTGGCATTGAGCGCGCCGAGGCCCACGAACAGAGCCGTCGAGGGGATCGGCGGGACGATGCCGGCGATCGCATTGACGAATGCGGCGATGGGGTACACCGCGAGCGTTCCGGCGAAGCCTGCCACCCATGTACCGATCTCTTCCACCGCCCCAGGCTACAGGTCTCCCCGGGCGGCCCGGCCGCGGCCCCGTCGCGGCCCCGGCCCAGCCGCGGATTTGGAGTCCGGGGCCGCGTGCACTAGCATGAAGACTGCCCAAGACCGTCGGTCCCCGTGGGAATCACCTCATCCGGAATCGGATGATCGTGCCCACTGGCGAAGACTCGCAGAGAGTGACCAGCGCAGGTGTCATGAGAACGATGATCAGGATGTTCGCATCCGCAGTCGCAGCGTTCCGTGCATTCTGCGCGGAGCGCTTTTTCGTGTTCTCGGCACCGACATCGTACGAAAGGAATACCATGGCGAGGCCTGACAAGGCAGCGGCAGTTGCGGAGCTCAAGCAGTTGCTCGAGAACTCCCCGGCTGCAGTGCTGACCGAGTACCGCGGTCTCACCGTCGCGCAGATGAAAGACCTGCGCGTAGCACTCGGTGAGACGGCAAGCTACGCCGTGGTGAAGAATACGCTCACCGCTATCGCTGCCAAGGAAGCCGGCATCGAGGCATTCGACGGACTCCTCAACGGACCCTCCGCCATTGCCTTCATCACCGGCGAACCGTCCGAGGCCGCGAAGGCGCTGCGTGACTTCGCCAAGGCGAATCCGCAGCTGGTCATCAAGGCAGGCTACCTCGAGGGGAAGCCGCTGACCGCTGACGAGATCACGAAACTCGCCGACCTCGAATCCCGCGAGGTGCTGCTTGCGAAGGCAGCCGGTGCCATGAAGGGCAGCCTCTACAAGGCCGCCTACATGTTCACCGCCCCGCTGGTCAAGACCGTCCGGACCGTCGACGCTCTTCGCGAGAAGAACGCCGGCTCCGAGGCCGCCGCGACCGAGGACGCCTGAGTTTCACCCCTGTAAACCACCCCGGCTGCGATCGTCAGCCATGTAAGGAAGGACATAGCCACCATGGCTAAGCTCACCCCCGAAGAGCTCATCGAAGCGTTCAAAGAGCTCTCCCTGATCGAACTCTCCGACTTCGTCAAGCAGTTCGAAGAGACCTTCGAGGTCGAGGCCGCCGCTCCGGTCGCCGCTGCCGCCGCCCCTGCTGCCGGCGGTGCCGGTGGCGAGGCCGCCGCCGAGGAGAAGGATGAGTTCGACGTCATCCTCGAGTCCGGCGGCGAGAAGAAGGTCCCGGTCATCAAGGAGGTCCGCGGACTGACCTCGCTCGGCCTCAAGGAGGCCAAGGAGCTCGTCGACGGCGCTCCCAAGGCCGTCCTCGAGGGCGTCAACAAGGAGACCGCGGAGAAGGCCAAGGAGGCCCTCGAGGCCGCCGGCGCCACCGTCTCCCTCAAGTGATCCGATCCGCCGCGGTCCGAGCGATCGGACCGTGAGCGGAGCGTATCCAGCACCGGACCCCGCTGCCCCCGTGGCAGCGGGGTCCCGTGCATTCACCCCTCAATTTTTGTAGGTTCCTGAGAGCGATTCCGCGAGAATCTGCAATCTCAACGCCGCGGCGACCGCCCCGGCGGTCCCGGTGTGCGGGGGTCCGGTGCGCGGTATCCGGTGTGTCCGGACCGGCACGCGTCCGCCACATCCGGGATCGCCGCGGGCTCTACCGTGATCGTATGAACCGATCCCGTGCTCGCAGAAGCTCCCGCGGCCGTGGTGCCGCTGCCCCCTCGGGTGCCCTCGCTCACCGCGGCGCCGCAGCCGGCCGAGGTGCCACGGTCTCGCGCGGCCACCGCCGCCGGGGCGCCCCCGCCCTCGGCACGGTGGCGCTCGCCATCCTCTGCCTCAGTGCCTGCGGATTCGTCCCCGACCCTCGCCCCACTCCGGACCCCACGGTCGGCCCGTCGACGGAGTCGGGCGCCCCGCAGCCGGCCCCGTCGCCGCTCGACCCCGCGGAGACAGCGCTGCGGATCATCCACCGCGACTCCTCGGTCCCGCCCCGTTACCACCGGAGCTACCGGCTCGACGCGGATCCGAGCGCCGCAGGCATCACCGTCTCCGCCTATGGGTCCCACATCGGGCAGTCGCGCGTGGAGATGGATCCCGACACCTGGGCGGACGCGATCGCCGCCGCCGAGCGTGCCGTGGGCAGCGATCAGACCTGCGGCGGCCATCCGGTCCCGGCCGGGACGAAGTCGACCACGCTCGAGGTGTGGGTCGGGGACGACCGCCTCCACGTGATCGAAGGCCGGAACAACTGCAGCCGCGACGGGCAGGCGTACCCGGTGGTCGAGGAGGTCGCAGCGTCGCTGCGCGGCCTGTTCGACGAGCAGGCGGTGTTCCGCCCGGACGAGGAGCCGGGCAGCGCGTCCGCGTTCCCGCCGGAAACCGGGGCGCCGCGCCCGTGACCCTGCAGGACCCCGGCCGGCCCGGGCTCACCCCGAGGATCCCTGGAGTACTCGATCGGGGTCCGGTGCCTGCGACCATCAGCGGGTCGAAGCGCGCTGACGAAGCGACCGGCACACCGCTGCTTCAGCGCAGCCGGCGCACCCCGGCCGGCAGGTGGGAGCCTGCCCCGGTGCCCACCCAGGTGAACGGGGGAGCGGTCCGGGATGGCACCTCGGCAGTGGAGTCGCTCTCTGCCACCGCTGCGATGTCCCCGAGTTGGGCGGCGAGGAACGTACGGTCGACGGGCTGACCGTGCCCGGGCGCGAATACCTGCGGCTGCGGGAGAGCGAGCAGGGTCTCGAGCGATTCGGCCCACCGCGCCGGGAGCGCATCGTCGCCGAACTGAGGCGGCGCACCCTCTTCGACGAGATCCCCGACGAGCGCGACGTCCTCGCACAGGATGACGAGGTCGGACTCGGTGTGCCCGCCGAGCGGGAGGAACTCGACCGTGCAGTCGCCCAGCGACAGCGTCTCACCGGTGTCGACCGCCGTCACGGGGACGAGGAGGTCCTCCGGCGTGGGCAGGTCCGGCTCGTGCTCGAGGGGGACGGCTTCGAGCTGGATCCACGCCGAGGCCCGGTGATCGCGGACGAATCCGGGGGAGGCGAGGAAATCGTCGACCCCGTCCGCGGCGAATGCGGCATTGCCGAAGAAGTGGTCCCAGTGGTCGTGGGTGTTGACCACGGCGAGCGGCAGATCGGTGAGGGCACGGAACGCCGCGAGGATGGATCCTGCCTGGGCAGGTCCGGCGCCGGTATCGACGACGAGTGCCCGCTCGGTGCCGACGACGAGGTACGAGTTGAGCTGCACCGGGTCCGAGGTGAACACGTAGATCTCAACCATGCGGGCTCCTGTTCGGTGGGGGAGGCCCGGGTGGGGCCGGTGGGCCGGGTGGAGGGGGTTCGGAGCTGTGCGGAGGTCCTGGAGTGTGCGGCGGCCCGGGCGGGCGGGGCTGCTGCGGCCGTGGCGACCACTGCTCATCGGGCCGACCGGCCCGACCCGGTGGCCCCCACGGAGACGGCTGCTCCGGGCGTCCGCCGGAACCGGGGTACGGCGTCTGGGCCGGACCGTTCGGGGCAGGGCCGCCCGGGCTCGTTCCGGGTATGCCGCCGGGTCGGGCGTGCGGCGGAACCGGTGGACGTGGTGCCGCTTCCGCAGCGCTGCGCGGTCCCGGCACCCCCGGCCCTGCCTGCGGCACCCCCGGCACTGCCTGCGGGACCCTCGGCACTGTCTGCGGCACCCCCGGCCCTGCCTGCGGCACCCCCGGCCCTGCCTGCGGGACCCGAGGCCCTGCCTGCGGGACCCGAGGCTCTGTCTGCCGGAATCCCGGTCCCGGCGCCCCAGGCGCTCGCGAGTATCCCGGACCCCGGGGGTAACCCGGCCCCTCCGGACCGACAGACCCGCCCGGCCTCGGCGCCTGCTGCCCGCCCCGGGTCTGGTCCTGCGGCTTGCGGAGCAGGAGCCACACCACGACGCCGATGAGCACGAGCGCGAGGACGATGAGAGCGAGCCAGACGAGATCGCGGAGGAACCACACGATCGCCGCGACCGAGGCGCCGAGACCCCACCACAGTGCCCAGGCCCGCGAGCGGACCGCACCGTAGACGAGCAGCGCGACGTGGTCGACGAGGAACAGCACCGTGTACCAGCCTCCGTCGACGAGCCCGGCGTACACGCCGGTGAGGCTCACCGCGGCCGCGGAGATCACCCGGCGCAGGGTGCCGCCGACGGGTGCGTCGCCGCGCCGGTCGGCCAGCCACGCCCAGAGCCAGGCGACCGCGGCGAGGAAGTGGAGATTGACGACGAGAGCGGTGGACACGACGCCGTGGGCGGCGACCATGAGGCCGATGGCGCCGACGAACGAAGCGCATTCGGGCAGGATCCGGCGGATGGTTGTGTCCCTGACCCGTGCGGTGAGGAGGGCGAGCATGAGTGCGGGGATCGTCACCGAGACGCCGACGGCGAGCTGCGTGACGGAGTTGAGCCAGGTGACCTCGACGTCGAGCAGCGGGGTCGCGACGATCGCGGTGACAGCGGCCGCGAACGCGACCGCCAGCGGAGCCGTCGCCGGCTTCCCGGCCGAGGTGAGCGCCCAGTAGCACCCGTACCACAGGGCCCAGACGACCCAGGCGGAGACGACGGTCCGGAGCGCCCCGTCGTCGAACGGCAGACCGGAGAGCTTGATGACTGCGATGGCCGAGGCCGCGGCGACCGGGAGCAGCAGCCACTGGTTCCGGTGCACGAGGGTCGCGTGTGCCCCGGCGGCGGCGAGCAGCACACAGGTGATCACGGCGAACAGCGTGGACGCCTGGCCGGCCCGGAACACGGTGAGGACGGTGAGCGCACCGAGGCCCACCCAGACTGCGGTCGAACCGAGACCGGGAGGCGCGTGTCGGCTGCCCGGGGCGCGGGGCCGCATCCGGTGGCCGAAGACCACCACCGCGTGGAGCAGGAGCAGGCCGCCGACGGCGCCGAGGGCGAGCACCCCGAGGCCGAGGTCGCTGTCCGGAGCGGGGAACACGGGGACGAGGACGTCGAGGGCGACGGCACCGGCGAGGAGCAGGGCCATGGTCCCGGCGTAGCGGGCGCGCCAGCGGCGTCCGGCCCGCAGCAGCAGGACCTCCGCGACGACGACTCCGCCGAGCAGCGCGACGGTGAGCCCCAGGCGCACGACGTCGTTCGGGACCGGGGCGGTCATGCGCAGGCCGTCCGCCCCGTACGACGAGGCCACGGTGAGTGCTGCTGCGGTGACGAGCGGGATCGCGCCGGTGAGGAGGAGCGCGGAGCGAACCGCCCAGGCGGCGGCGCACAGCGCCAGGAGCAGGACGAGGTAGCCGCCGAACGCGAGGAGCGGGTGTCCGGCATCGGGCGCGCCGAACGCGGGGGCGAGCAGAGTGCCGCTCGTCACCGCCGACAGCAGCGGGGCGGAGCGGCGGAGGTGGAGCAGATGCCGCCCGCGCTTCGAGGTGATCCACGCCGCGCCCGCGCCGTCCGCGGCGAGCACGAGGACGAGACCCACCATGAGGAAGAGGTACGGAGCCCCGCTCGAGGGGGACACCTCGGCGTCGCTCACGCCGAGTGCGGCGGCTGCCCAGGGGCCCAGGGTGCAGCCGAGCGCCACCGCTCCGGCACGCGCCGGGGGGAGGTCGAAACGCAGCGCGCAGACGACGAGCAGCACCACGAGGAGCACGGTGAGGGCGATCGTGCCGCCGGCGAGCGGCCGCACCAGGGGCGAGGCCAGTGAGAACGGCGAGACGAGCGTGGCGATGAGCCCGATTCCGGCGGCGACTCCGAGTACGAACCAGGTGGCGAGGGTGCGACGGCGGTGGAGCAGGGCCTCCCCGAGGAACCCGGTGGACAGGGCCAGGGCGGTGAGCACCATGGTGCCCGCCTGGGTCGCCGGGGGCTGGTCCGGCCAGAGGCTGCCGATGGTCGCGCCGACGGCCCAGATGAGGGAGGTCGAGAGCGCCAGCCGGGCGATCGGACCGCGGACCGTCGAGCCCAGGCACCACGCCCCGACGAGGTAGTGGACGCCGAGCACAGCGAACAGTGCGGCCCAGGCCCACGCGCTCGGGAACGGATCGATGAAGACGGAGGCGACCACCGCCGCCGGCGCGACGACCTCCCCGAGCACCAGGTGCGGCAGGACGAACGCAGGGTGGACCCGGCCGGTGAGCAGCCGGGCGGCGACGGCGAATGCCGTGGCGGCGAGCACGAGAGCGCAGAAGTACCAGACCGTCGGGGCGGGCGTCAGGGCCATCATCGACAGCACGAGGGAGAGGACGAAGAGCAGTCCGAACCAGGTGATGAGCGCCGAGCGCAGCCGGAAGGCGGCGAAGCCGTAGCAGAGCGCCCCGACGGCGGAGGAGATGAACCACGCCAGCGACGGGCTCGTCAGCGACAGCCCGCCGAGCAGCCCGCCGGCGATCGGGACGAGCGCGAGGCCGAGCCCGGTGAGCGCGATGCCGATCGGGCGCAGGCGCGGTGCCAGGCCGTGGAGGAGCAGACCCGCACCGTAGGCGAGGAGCGCGACGGCCCAGATGCTCACGGCCCGCAGCACCGCCGACTGGCTGATCCCGGCGAACACGACCGCGGCCGCGAGGACGAAGAGGCAGGCGACGCCGAGGAGGAGATTGGGGTACAGCACGCTCCGGTCGGTGCGGGCCGGAGAGGGAGCCGGTCGGCCGCCCTGCGATCGACCGAGTACCGGATGGCCGGGCGCAAGATGCCCGGCAACCGGTTGACCCGGCGTCGGAGCCGCTGTGCGAGGGGCCTGCAACCCGGGTGCGTGCATGCCGGGGGACTGGTTCCCGGGCGCGTGCATGCCGGGGTGCGCAGCGGAGCGCGGTATCGGGGGGCCGGCGACCTGCGCGTCCGCCTGCGGCACCCAGGGCGGGCGCGGAGGCATCGTGCCAGGGCGGGGGGAACGGTACCCGGGGCGACCAGCCGCACGAGTGGCCCGCGGCCGGGGCGCCTCGGCGGCTCCCCGCCCCGCGCCGAGGCTGATGAGGGTGGCGATCCCCGCGGCGAGGAGCACCGGCAGGGCGACGGCCCAGGAGATCCACAGCCACACGATGAGATATCCGGGATCGGCCCCAGTGTCCATGTCTCCTCCGGTCCAGGCAAGGGCGCGGCGATGCGCGACCGCGCCGTCAGCCCGAACCTACCAGCCGCCGATGCCGCGCCTGCGGTTGTCCACAGTCAACCGCACCCGCGTGGCGACGGCCCCGCCAGGCATCGCTCCGGACGATCGGCGGTGGTAGAAGTGGACCATGAGCGCATCCCCGGCACCCTCATCCGCCGCGCTGCTCGCTCATGCCCGTCCGGCGCCGGACGACGGCACCCGGCCCGCCGAGTCGGGGGACCCCGCGCGGCCGACCCCGGCCACCGGCCCGGGCTCGGCCGACCTGCGCCTCCTCCGGGCCGCCGACGTCGCCGCCGACCCGCAGCTCTTCGGCGAGTTCCTCGACCACGTGCAGGCGATCGAGGAGGAGGTGCTCATGGAGAGCATCGGCCTCCCCGAACTCGTCACCACCGCCGCGGAGCGCCGTGCGGGCTGGGAATCGGACCCCCACCACCTGCGCGATCTCGCTCTCGCCGTCGGCGGGGACGCGTGCCTCGGCTGCGCCGTCGTCGTCGCCCCGCTCCGGGACAACCTCGACTCCGCCGACGTCGCGGTCGATGTCCTCCCCGGCCTCGCGCCGGAGACTGCCGCCGCGGTCGACGATCTGCTCTGGGCCCACGTCGACGCGGTCGTCTCGGAGGTCGGCCGCACCGTCCTCTACGCCGACGAGCAGCACCCCGACCACCCGGACGACAACTACTCCGCAACCGCACTCGGGCGGCCCGCCGCCCATTTCGACGGTGCCCGTCCCGAGGGCGGCTCCGACTCCGGTACCGCCCGTCCGGACCCCGGGGCGGCTCGCCTCGACCCCGATCGCGGGCCGAACGGCACCCGGCCGCTGCGCCGCCTCGCGCCCGGCCACGGCGCCCTGTTCGCCGACGACCCGGCGCTCCTCCGGCTCGAGTCCCGCGGGTTCCGCCTCGTGCAGATCGAGCGCTTCGCCGTCCTCCCCGTGAGCGACGTCCCCGCGCCCGAGGTGCCCGCCGGCCTCCGCGCGCACAGCTGGGTGGGCGATGTCCCCGCCCACCTCCTCGACGCGCTCGCCCACCTCCTCACCGTGTTCGAGGCGACGATCCCGGTGGGGGAGGCCGATCTCGAGCCCGTCGTGCACACCCCGGAGCGCGTCCGCGACGAGGACCGGCTCACCCGGGCCCGCGGCATCACGGCCTACGGGACGGTGCTGCTGCGGGCGGACGACGGCGCGCCGCTGGGCGCCACCGTCTACCACGTCGGCGAAGGCCGCGAGTTCGGGTTCCAGGAATCCACGGTGACGGTGCCGGAGGCCCGCGGGCGCGGATACGCGGTGCTCCTCAAGCGGCTCAATGCCGGCCACCTGCGCGCGAGCGCCCCGGAGGTCGAGCGGGTGTACACGTGGAACTCCGCGGAGAACACGCCGATGCTCGCGATCAACGACCGGGTCGGCTTCCGGGCGCTGGGGATGACCGGCACTTGGCAGCGCGGAGGCGGGTGATCCCTCGCCCCGGGATCGCTCCTACGGGGTACCTGACCAGGAGCGGGAGTGGAGCGCAGAGGAAAAAGTGAGAGCCTACCACATCCGCACTTGCGTTCCGGGCATTACAGGTCTAGTGTGGATATTTGCGTTGCTTCGCCTTCGTGGTGCCTTCATATAGCGGTGGGCACATCGGAAATCCCGGCCTGAGCAGACCGTGGAACCCGGATGTGTACGTCACACCTGGTCCCTGCGGTCCTCGACGCCGGCTCAGGTGAAGCCGGACTCAACAGGTGACCCACTCGGAAGGATCCCATTGGCCGCCGCCAACGAAAACACCAGGACCGCTAACCCGCCCCAGCGCATCTCCTTCGCGAAGATCCACGAGCCGCTCGAGGTACCCAATCTGCTCGGACTGCAGACCGACAGCTTCGACTGGCTGATCGGCAACGAGCGGTGGCAGGACCGCGTCATCGATGCCACCGAGCGCGGGGACGACTCCGTCGCCACGACCGCCGGTCTCGAGGACATCTTCGAGGAGATCTCGCCGATCGAGGACTTCTCCGGATCGATGTCGCTGTCGTTCCGCGAGCACCGCTTCGAGCCTCCCAAGTACTCGATCGACGACTGCAAGGAGAAGGACATCACCTACTCCGCTCCGCTGTTCGTCACAGCGGAGTTCATGAACAACAACACCGGCGAGATCAAGAGCCAGACGGTCTTCATGGGCGACTTCCCGCTCATGACCGAGCAGGGCACCTTCGTCATCAACGGCACCGAGCGCGTCGTCGTCTCGCAGCTCGTCCGGTCCCCGGGCGCCTACTTCGAGTCGACCCCGGACAAGACCTCCGACAAGGACATCTTCACCGCGAAGATCATCCCCTCGCGCGGCGCCTGGCTCGAGTTCGAGATCGACAAGCGCGACCAGGTCGGCGTCCGCCTCGACCGCAAGCGCAAGCAGTCGGTCACCGTGCTGCTCAAGGCCCTGGGCTGGACCGAATCGAAGATCCTCGAGGAGTTCGGCGACTTCGAGTCGATCCGCGAGACCCTCGCGAAGGACACCGTGTCCACGCGCGAGGAAGCCCTCATCGACATCTACAAGAAGCTCCGCCCGGCCGAGCCCGCGACCGTCGAGGCCGCCGAGGGGCTGCTCAACAACCTCTACTTCAACCCGAAGCGCTACGACCTCGCCAAGGTCGGCCGCTACAAGGTCAACCGGAAGCTCGGCATCGACCGGCCGCTCTCCGACTCCGTCCTCACCACCGAGGACATCGTCGCGACGATCCGCTACATCGTGTCCCTCCACGCCGGGGCGGACACCATGCCCGGCGTCCGCGACGGCGAGGAGATCGACCTGCGCGTCGCGCTCGACGACATCGACCACTTCGGCAACCGCCGCATCCGCGCGGTCGGCGAGCTCATCGAGAACCAGGTGCGCACCGGCCTGTCCCGCATGGAGCGCGTCGTCCGCGAGCGCATGACCACGCAGGACGTCGAGGCGATCACCCCGCAGTCGCTCATCAACATCCGTCCCGTCGTGGCCGCGATCAAGGAGTTCTTCGGAACCTCCCAGCTCAGCCAGTTCATGGACCAGAACAATCCGCTGGCCGGGCTCACCCACAAGCGCCGCCTGTCGGCGCTCGGCCCCGGCGGCCTGTCGCGCGACCGCGCCGGCATGGAGGTCCGCGACGTCCACCCCTCGCACTACGGCCGCATGTGCCCGATCGAGACCCCGGAGGGTCCGAACATCGGCCTCATCGGCTCGCTCGCCTCGTACGCGCGGATCAACCCGTTCGGGTTCATCGAGACGCCGTACCGCAAGGTCGTCGGCGGCGTCGTCACCGACTCCACCGAGTACCTCACCGCCGACGACGAGCTCGAGTACTCGATCGCCCAGGCGAACGCCCCGCTCACCGACGACCAGAAGTTCGCCGAGGAGTTCGTCCTCGCGCGTCCCAAGGGCGGCGGCGGCGAGGCCGAGCTGCTCCCGGCCGACGAGATCGACTTCATGGACGTCTCCGCCCGCCAGATGGTGTCGGTGGCGACCGCGCTCATCCCGTTCCTCGAGCACGACGACGCCAACCGCGCGCTCATGGGTGCGAACATGCAGCGCCAGGCCGTGCCGCTGGTGCGCAGCGAGGCCCCGCTCGTCGGCACCGGCATGGAGTACCGCGCCGCGGTCGACGCCGGCGACGTCATGGTCGCGACGAAGGCCGGCGTCGTCACCGACGTGTGCGCCGACTACGCCACCGTCCTCAACGACGACGGCACGACCATCACGTACCGGGCGGAGAAGTTCCGCCGCTCGAACCACGGCACCTCGTACAACCAGCGCATCCTCGTCGACGAGGGCGACCGCGTCGAGGTCGGCGCCGTGATCGGCGACGGCCCGTCGACCGAGAACGGCGAGATGGCGCTCGGCAAGAACCTCCTCGTGGCGTTCATGTCCTGGGAGGGCCACAACTTCGAGGACGCCATCATCCTGTCCCAGCGCATGGTGCAGGAGGACGTCCTGTCCTCGATCCACATCGAGGAGCACGAGGTCGACGCGCGCGACACCAAGCTCGGCGCCGAGGAGATCACCCGGGACATCCCGAACATCTCCCCGGAGGCGCTGGCGGACCTCGACGAGCGCGGCATCATCCGGATCGGCGCGGAGGTCACTGACGGCGACATCCTCGTCGGCAAGGTCACCCCCAAGGGCGAGACCGAGCTCACCCCGGAGGAGCGCCTGCTCCGTGCGATCTTCGGCGAGAAGTCGCGCGAGGTGCGCGACACCTCGCTCAAGGTGCCCCACGGCGAGTCCGGCACCGTCATCGCGGTCAAGGAGTTCGACCGCGAGGACGACGACGAGCTCGCTCCCGGCGTCAACCAGCTGGTGCGCGTCTACGTGGCGCAGCGCCGCAAGATCACCATCGGCGACAAGATGGCCGGCCGCCACGGCAACAAGGGCGTGATCTCGAAGATCCTGCCGATCGAGGACATGCCGTTCCTCGAGGACGGCACCCCGATCGACATCATCCTCAACCCGCACGGCGTGCCGCGCCGCATGAACATCGGACAGGTGTTCGAGATCCACCTCGGGTGGGTCGCCAAGCAGGGCTGGAAGATCGAGGGCAACCCCGACTGGGCCAAGGAGCTCAAGCACTTCCACTTCTCCCGCGAGGCGGAGCCGGGCACGAACGTCGCCACCCCGGTGTTCGACGGCGCCCACGAGGAGGAGCTGCGCGGACTGCTCGACTCGACGCACCCCAACCGCGACGGCGACCGGCTGATCGACAGCTCGGGCAAGGCGCGGCTGTACGACGGCCGCTCCGGCGAGCCGTTCCCGTACCCGGTGTCGGTGGGCTACATGTACATCCTCAAGCTCCACCACCTCGTCGACGACAAGATCCACGCGCGCTCGACCGGACCGTACTCGATGATCACCCAGCAGCCGCTGGGCGGCAAGGCGCAGTTCGGCGGTCAGCGATTCGGCGAGATGGAGGTGTGGGCGCTCGAGGCGTACGGCGCCGCGTACACCCTCCAGGAGCTGCTGACGATCAAGTCCGACGACATCCCGGGCCGCGTCAAGGTCTACGAGGCGATCGTCAAGGGCGAGAACCTGCCGGATCCGGGCATCCCGGAGTCCTTCAAGGTGCTCATCAAGGAAATGCAGTCTCTGTGTCTCGACATCGAGGTCCTGTCCTCGGACGGCATGCAGGTGGAGATGCGCGACTCCGACGAGGAGGTCTTCCGCGCGGCCGAGGAGCTCGGCATCAACCTGTCCCGTCACGAAGCCAACACCGTCGAAGAAGTCTGATACTTACGAACGCGAACCGACGATCGTGCGCGATCGTCACCGAGAAAGAGGATTTACGTGCCTGACGTCAATTTCTTCGATGAGCTGCGGATCGGCCTGGCCACTGCCGACGACATCCGCCGCTGGTCGCACGGCGAGGTCAAGAAGCCCGAGACCATCAACTACCGCACCCTGAAGCCGGAGAAGGACGGTCTGTTCTGCGAGAAGATCTTCGGACCGACCCGCGACTGGGAGTGCTACTGCGGCAAGTACAAGCGCGTGCGCTTCAAGGGCATCATCTGCGAGCGCTGCGGGGTCGAGGTCACCCGGGCCAAGGTCCGCCGTGAGCGGATGGGCCACATCGAGCTCGCCGCTCCGGTCACCCACATCTGGTACTTCAAGGGTGTGCCCTCCCGCCTGGGCTACCTGCTCGATCTGGCGCCGAAGGATCTCGAGAAGATCATCTACTTCGCCGCGTACATGATCACCTGGGTCGACGAGGACTCCCGGCACCGGGACCTGCCGACCCTGCAGAACCAGATCGACGTCGAGAAGAAGCAGCTCGTCGACCGTCGCGACGCCGACATCGACCGGCGTGCCCGGAAGCTCGAGGAGGACCTCGCCGCGCTCGAGGCCGAGGGCGGCACCGCCCAGGCCAAGAAGAAGCTCCGCGACCAGGCGGAGCGCGAGATGGCGAACCTCCGCAAGCACTCCGAGCGCGACATCGACCGCATCGAGAAGGTCTGGGACCGGTTCAAGAACCTCGCCGTGTCCGACCTCGAGGGCGACGAGTCGCTCTACCGCGAGATGGTCGAGCGCTTCGGCATCTACTTCTCCGGCGCGATGGGCGCCGAGGCGATCCAGAAGCGGCTCCAGGACTTCGACCTGGAGGCGGAATCGGATGCGCTGCGCGAGCTCATCAAGACCGGCAAGGGACAGCGCAAGACCCGGGCGCTCAAGCGCCTCAAGGTCGTCAACGCGTTCCTCACCACCGACAACACCCCTGAGGGCATGGTCCTGGACGCGATCCCGGTGATCCCGCCGGAGCTCCGCCCGATGGTGCAGCTCGACGGCGGCCGGTTCGCGACCTCGGACCTCAACGACCTCTACCGCCGGGTGATCAACCGCAACAACCGCCTCAAGCGCCTGCTCGACCTCGGCGCCCCGGAGATCATCGTCAACAACGAGAAGCGGATGCTCCAGGAGGCCGTCGACTCGCTGTTCGACAACGGCCGCCGCGGCCGGCCGGTCACCGGGCCGGGCAATCGCCCGCTCAAGTCGCTGTCTGACATGCTCAAGGGCAAGCAGGGCCGGTTCCGCCAGAACCTGCTCGGCAAGCGCGTCGACTACTCCGGCCGCTCGGTCATCGTCGTCGGCCCGACCCTCAAGCTCCACCAGTGCGGTCTGCCCAAGACGATGGCGCTCGAGCTGTTCAAGCCCTTCGTCATGAAGCGGCTCGTCGACCTCAACCACGCGCAGAACATCAAGTCCGCCAAGCGCATGGTCGAGCGCCAGCACCCGCAGGTGTGGGACGTCCTCGAAGAGGCGATCACCGAGCACCCGGTGCTGCTCAACCGCGCACCGACCCTGCACCGCCTGGGCATCCAGGCCTTCGAGCCGCAGCTCGTCGAGGGCAAGGCCATCCAGATCCACCCGCTCGTGTGCTCGGCGTTCAACGCCGACTTCGACGGCGACCAGATGGCCGTGCACCTGCCGCTGTCCGCGGAGGCGCAGGCCGAGGCCCGCGTGCTCATGCTGTCGGCGAACAACATCCTCAAGCCCTCCGACGGCAAGCCGGTCACCATGCCCAGCCAGGACATGATCATCGGCATCTACCACCTGACGAGCGAGCGGTCGGGCGCCGAGGGCACCGGACGCGAGTTCTCCTCGATCGCCGAGGCCATCATGGCCTTCGACCGCGGCGAGCTCGACCTCGGAGCGAAGATCCGCGTGCGGATCGACGACATCGTCCCGAACGAGTCGATGACCATGCCCGAGGGCTGGGAGCCCGGCAAGCCGGCCGTCGTCGAGACGACGCTGGGCCGTGCGCTGTTCAACGAGACGCTGCCGGCGGACTACCGCTTCATCGACGCCACCGTCGACAAGAAGATGCTGTCGAAGATCGTCAACCGGCTCGCCGACTTCTACCCCAAGGTCGAGGTCGCCGCGACGCTCGACAACTTCAAGTCCACCGGCTTCTACTGGGCCACCCGCTCGGGTCTGACGGTCGCGATGTCCGACATCGTGTCCCCGGACGCCAAGGAGGGCATGCTCGCCAAGGCGGAGGACCTCGCGGCCAAGGTGCAGGAGCAGTACGACTTCGGTGCCCTGACCGACGACGAGCGCCGCAACGAGCTCGTCAAGATCTGGTCGGAGACCACCGACGAGGTCGATGATGCGATGCAGAAGAACTTCCCGGAGAACAACTCCGTGCTGCGCCTCGTCGAGTCCGGCGCCTCGGGCAACTGGACGCAGGTCCGGCAGCTCGCGGGTATGCGAGGCCTGGTGACGAACCCCAAGGGTGAGATCATCCCGCGTCCGATCAAGTCGAACTACCGCGAGGGCCTGTCGGTGCTCGAGTACTTCATCGCGAGCCACGGAGCCCGCAAGGGACTCGCCGACACCGCGCTGCGGACGGCGGACTCGGGCTACCTCACCCGTCGCCTCGTCGACGTGTCCCAGGACGTCATCGTGCGCACCGAGGACACCGACACGACGAAGGGCCTCACCCTGCCGATCGCGCAGGAGGGGCCGACCGGGGAGCTCGAGGTCCACGAGTTCGCGGAGACGAGCCTGCACGGCCGCCTCACGGTGTCCGACATCACCGACTCCGACGGCACCGTGCTGTACCCGGCGAAGACCGATGTCACCGTCGAGGTCGTCGAGAACCTCGTCGCCCACGGCATCCGTGAGATCAAGGTGCACTCCGTGCTCACCGCCGACTCCGACGTGCAGATCTCGGCCGTCCACTACGGACGGTCGATGGCCACCGGCCAGCTCGTCGACATCGGCGAGGCGATCGGCACGGTCGCGGCGCAGTCGATCGGCGAGCCCGGCACCCAGCTGACGATGCGCACCTTCCACACCGGTGGCGTGGCCGCCGGCGGCGGAGGAGACATCACGCAGGGTCTGCCGCGTGTGACCGAGCTGTTCGAGGCGCGCACGCCCAAGGGATTCGCGCCGATCGCCGAGGCCACCGGCCGGGTCAAGATCGATGACTCGCGCAAGACGCGCTACGTCATCATCGTGCCCGACGACGGGGCCGAGGAGATCGAGCACGCCGTGGGCCGCCGCTCGCAGCTGCTCGTCGAGGACGGCCAGCACATCACCGCCGGTGAGAAGCTCGTCCAGGGTGCTGTCGACCCCAAGCAGGTGCTCCGCATCCGCGGTCGCCGGGAGGCCGAGCGCTTCCTCGTCGACGAGGTGCAGAAGGTGTACCGCTCGCAGGGCGTGGGCATCCACGACAAGCACATCGAGGTCATCGTGCGCCAGATGCTCCGGCGCGTCACCGTCATCGAGTCCGGCGACACGACGCTGCTGCCCGGCGAGCTCGTGGACCGCGGGCGGTACCAGGCGGAGAACCGGCGGATCGTCGCCGAGGGCGGCACCCCCGCCTCGGCCCGCGACGAGCTCATGGGCATCACCAAGGCCTCGCTCGCGACCGAGTCGTGGCTGTCGGCGGCCTCCTTCCAGGAGACCACCCGTGTGCTCACCGAGGCGGCCCTCGAGGGCAAGTCGGATCCGCTGCTCGGCCTCAAGGAGAACGTCATCCTCGGTAAGCTCATCCCGGCCGGAACCGGAATGCACAAGTTCCGCGACATGGTCGTCGAGCCCACCGAGGAGGCCAAGCAGGAGATGTTCAACAACTCCTACGGCGACTTCTACCCGAGCCTGACCGGGGAGGGCGCGGCCATCCCGCTCGAGGACTACGACTTCGGAGCGTTCAGCTGAGCTGAGCCCCCGCGGTCATAGGACCCGCAGAGACGCGCAGGGCCCGGAGAGGATCTCTCCGGGCCCTGCGGTCATTCACGGGTCCTGCCGACCCCGATCATCGAGTGGTCAGTTTCCTTCGAATACTCGCGGGAATCCGAAAGAACCTGACCACTCGACGGGTGCTGCGGCGGCGCGGCTCAGTAGAGCGCGACGAGGCGCCCGACGACCTCGCCCTTGGCGAGCTTGTCGAGGCCCTCGGGGATGTCCTCGAAGCCGATCGTGGTGAGGGTGGGCTCGAGCTCGCCGGTGGCGAGGTACTCGTACACCCCGGCGATGTCCTCCTTGGTGCCGCCCTGCGAACCGATGAGGGTGACCTCGGAGAGGATGAGGGCCCTGGTCGAGATCGTCGCCTCGAGCCGGCCCATGCCGACCTGCACGACGATGCCGCCGCGGCGCACGGTCTCGATCGCCTCGGCGGTGGTGGTGCCGAAGCCGGCGTAGTCGATGATCGCGTCGAACTCGACGTCGGAGAACTCGCTGATTGACTTCGCGACGCCCTTGGCGCCGTTCTTCTTCGCGGCGTCCCAGACCTTCTCGTTCACCTCGGCGACGTAGACCTCGGCGCCGGCGAGGATCGCCACGCGCGCACCGATCTGGCCGAGCCCGCCGAAGCCGATGACGCCGATCTTCTTGCCGGGGCCGGCCTGGCCGTTGGTGATGATCGCGTGGTACGAGGTCATGCCCGCATCCGTCGCGGCCGCGCCCTGCTCCCAGGACACGCCGTCGGGGATCGGCACGAGCGCATTCGCGTCGAAGGCGATCTTCGGCTGGAAGCCGCCGTCGGCGACGTAGCCGGGAGCGCCGGCCGGGGTGGTCGGGCAGACGCCCACCCGGTCACCGACCTTGACGTTCGTCACGCCCTCGCCGAGCTCGGCGACGACGCCGGCGTTCTCGTGGCCGATGGTGATGGGCTGCTTGGGCAGGGTGGACAGCCACCCCTCGTCCTCGAGCAGACCGACATCGGAGTTGGCAGAAGCCCGCGGCCTTCATCTCGATGACGACCTGGCCGGGTCCGGCCTTCGGCTCCTCGACCTCGTTGAGGACGAGGGGCTCGTGGGTGTTCGTGAACTGCCATGCCTTCATGGGGCACCGCCTTCCTGTGCAGAGGTCCCGGCGGACCGGTAGGTGCACCGGGAATCGGATGATTCAACCATGAACCTCAACGCATACGAGGGCGATGGGGTTCACGGAGTGACCCTCGTCGTATCAGTCAGCGGCGGAATCGACCGCTGAGGTGCCCCGTGGTCCGCTCGGGCAGGTGGCCCACGGCCTGCTCGGGCAGGTGCCGCACGGCTCGAGCGGGCAGGGGAGGGACCTCTGCCTCGGGGCCCTCAGCCCAGCAGCACCTGCACCTCGTCCCAGCGGTTCCGGGGGACGAGCTTGAGGTTGTCGACGGCGTCGGCCATCCGGACGCGGGTGATGTCCGTGCCGTCGAGCGCGGCCATCTGGCCCCAGCCCTCGTCGAGCACGATATCGACGGCCGCCATCCCCAGACGGGTCGCGAGCACCCGGTCGTAGGCGGTGGGAGAGCCGCCGCGCTGCAGGTGGCCGAGGATCATCGCCCGGGTCTCGATCCCCGTGGCCTCCTCGATGAGCGGGGCGAGGTGGTCGCCGATCCCGCCGAGGCGCACCCGGCCGTGCTTGTCGGTGCCGCGGTCGGCGACCTGGTCCTCGACGCCCTCGGGCACGAACCCCTCGGCGACGACGACGAGCGGCGCGCGCCCGCGGTCCCAGGCCGAGCGCACCCAGTCGAAGATCTGCTCGTAGCTCACCGGGAACTCGGGGATGAGGATCGCATGGGCGCCGCCGGCCATCCCCGCCTGCAGGGCGATCCAGCCGACGTTGCGGCCCATCACCTCGAGGACCATGCAGCGGTGGTGGGAGTCGGCGGTGGTGCGCAGTCGGTCGATCGCCTCGGTGGCGATCGACTGGGCGGTGTCGAAGCCGAAGGTGTAGTCGGTGCCGTCGAGGTCGTTGTCGATGGTCTTCGGCACGCCGACGACGGGCATCCCCTCGTCGTCGGCGAGCCGGGCGGCGCCGGCCAGCGTGCCCTCGCCGCCGATCGCGATGATGGCATCGATCCCGCGGCGCTCCATCACGGTGCGCATCTGCTCAGGGCCGCCCTGGGAGTACGGGTGGGTCCGCGAGGTGCCGAGGATCGTGCCGCCGCGGCCGGACAGGCCGCGCACGTCGACCATGTGGAGCGGGTGGGTGTCGTCCTCGAGGAGCCCGCGCCAGCCGTCGCGGATCCCGGTGAAGGAGAAGCCGTGGGCCCGGATCCCCTTGCGCACCGCGCCGCGGATGACGGCGTTGAGGCCGGGGCCGTCGCCTCCCGAGGTCATGATTCCGATGTTCATCTGTTCTCCTTCGGTCGTGCGCGGATCGGTGCTGTCGTGCGCGGATCGGTGCTGGACGGGCGTCGGTGGTGCCGGCCCGGGCCCGGTCATGTGCCGTTCGGCTCCCATGCGGGTCCGGGTCGGGGATCCGGCTGCAGACTATCGACGCCGGATGAGCAGGAGGTTACGAGCGGGAGATCGCGCGCGCCCAGCCCGGGTCGATCTTGACGTCGTGGCCGGCCATGAGGCTGAAGCCGGTGAGCACGAGCGTGCCGTTCGAGCCGTCGCCGCGCGCGCCCTTCTTGATGTCGTTGCCGGCCAGGACGTTGATCGTGCGGTCGATGATCCGGACCCCGCCGGGGACGTAGATCGTGTTGCCGCCCATGAGCGCGTAGCAGTCGACCGTGATCTCCACCCCGGGTCCGAGCGAGTCGGTGAGGTAGAGATCGTCGCCGCCCATGACGCAGTAGCTGCGGACGGCGGGCGTGCCCGGGGCGACCTCGATCTCGCGGCCGCTGAGGATCGCCACGGAGTTCTCCTCCGGGCCGGACCCGGCACGCGCGGGGACCACCTCGCCCGCGCCCGAGGTGCGGGCCGGGACGATCGTGCCCGCACCGGACGCCCCGGGGCCGTCGGGGCCCGTGCCGAGCTGCCGCTGGATCCGCAGGGTGAGCTCGGCGCCCTCCGGCAGGTCGGCGATCGGCTCGAGGAGCTCGTCGAGGAACTTCGACCCCACGACGACCGTCTGCCGCTCGTCGACCTCGAGGGGATCGAGGCGCCCGGAGGCGTGCGCGGCGGCGAGCACGTCGAGGACGGCGTCGCGGTCCTGGTCGCCGGCCCGGATCCGCCGCGGTGCGGGCTCGATGGGGGAGTCGGGGGTCATGGACCCAACTCTAGGGCAGGACCCGGCGGCCCACCACAGACGGGGTGCGCCCGTGTTTTGACCGATGGAACCCGCACCGTCTACGCTTGACCGTGTCTGATTTCTTTCAGGCATGTCCGCACGCCCGCGTGTGGGCCGGGCCGTCGGGACCGTACTCCGGCGGCGCACACCGGACCACCGCATGGGCGAGCAGGCCGCACAGTCCACCTGCACCACCGGTCGGGCGCGGAGCCGTGAGCTCGCGACACACCCGACCTCGGGGTGGGAGGGGCCGTGCGTGGACTGGGATCGAGCAGGTCGCTTCACTCGATTCCGGTGGGACATGTGCGAGGGGTACGGGCAGGGTCCGCACCGGCGGCACCCGCGCCCTCGGACTTAGGAACAGCGAGAAGCAAACGGAGAAGAACTCAGTGCCGACAATCCAGCAGCTCGTCCGCAAGGGACGGCATGACAAGGCCGCGAAGAACGCGACGCCTGCCCTCAAGGGCAGCCCGCAGCGCCGCGGTGTGTGCACGCGTGTGTACACCACCACCCCCAAGAAGCCCAACTCGGCGCTCCGCAAGGTCGCCCGCGTGAAGCTCTCCAGCCAGATCGAGGTCACCGCCTATATCCCCGGCGAGGGCCACAACCTGCAGGAGCACTCGATCGTGCTCGTCCGCGGCGGTCGTGTGAAGGACCTCCCCGGCGTCCGCTACAAGATCGTGCGCGGCTCGCTCGACACCCAGGGAGTCAAGGGTCGTCAGCAGGCCCGCAGCCGCTACGGAGCCAAGAGGGAGAAGAAGTAATGCCACGTAAGGGCCCCGCACCCAAGCGCCCGGTCGTCATCGACCCGGTCTACAGCTCGCCGCTGGTCACCCAGCTCATCAACAAGATCCTCCTCGACGGCAAGCGCTCCACCGCCGAGCGCATCGTCTACGGCGCGCTCGCCGGCGCCGGCGAGAAGACGAACACGGATCCCGTCGTGCTGCTGAAGAAGGCGCTCGACAACATCCGTCCCTCGCTCGAGGTCCGGTCCCGCCGCGTCGGCGGTGCGACCTACCAGGTGCCGGTCGACGTGCGCCCCGTGCGCGCCACGACCCTCGCCCTGCGCTGGCTCGTGGGCTACTCGCGGCAGCGCCGCGAGAAGACCATGACCGAGCGTCTGCAGAACGAGATCATGGATGCCAGCAACGGCCTCGGCGCCGCAGTCAAGCGTCGCGAGGACACCCACAAGATGGCCGAGTCCAACAAGGCCTTCGCCCATTACCGCTGGTGACCTCCGGGCCGGGCGGACCACCGTCCGCCCGGCCGGTACACCCAGTCATCGAGACGAGAGAGAGACACCGTGGCACTCGACGTGCTGACCGACCTCAACAAGGTCCGCAACATCGGCATCATGGCCCACATCGACGCCGGTAAGACCACCACCACCGAACGCATCCTGTTCTACACCGGTGTGAACTACAAGATCGGCGAGACCCACGACGGCGCCTCGACGATGGACTGGATGGAGCAGGAGCAGGAGCGCGGCATCACCATCACCTCGGCTGCCACGACCTGCTACTGGGAGGGCAACCAGATCAACATCATCGACACCCCGGGGCACGTCGACTTCACCGTCGAGGTGGAGCGCTCCCTGCGCGTGCTCGATGGCGCCGTCGCCGTGTTCGACGGCAAGGAGGGCGTGGAGCCCCAGTCGGAGACCGTGTGGCGCCAGGCCGACAAGTACAACGTCCCGCGCGTGTGCTTCGTCAACAAGATGGACAAGCTCGGTGCGGACTTCTACTTCACCGTCTCCACCATCAAGGACCGTCTCGGTGCGAAGCCGCTGGTCATCCAGCTGCCGATCGGGGCGGAGAACGACTTCGCCGGAATCGTCGACCTCGTCGAGATGAAGGCCTGGATCTGGCCGGACGAATCCCAGAAGGGTCAGGACATGACCGAGACGGAGATTCCCGCCGACCTGGTCGAGCGCGCCGAGGAGTACCGCAACCAGCTCATCGAGGACGTCGCCGAGGCGGACGAGGAGCTCATGGAGAAGTACCTCGACGACGGTGAGCTCACCATCGACGAGATCAAGTCCGGTATCCGCAAGCTCACCATCGCCTCCGAGGCGTTCCCGGTGATGTGCGGTTCGGCGTTCAAGAACAAGGGCGTCCAGCCCATGCTCAACGCCGTCATCGACTACCTCCCGACCCCGCTCGACGTCGAGGCCGTCGAGGGCCACCCGGTGGGCGACGAGGAGACCGTCGTCACCCGCGAGCCCTCGACCAGCCAGCCCTTCTCGGCTCTCGCGTTCAAGGTCGCGACCCACCCGTTCTTCGGCTCGCTGACCTACGTCCGCGTGTACTCGGGCAAGGTCGCCTCCGGCGCCCCGGTGCTCAACACCACCACGGGCAAGAAGGAGCGCATCGGCAAGCTCTTCCAGATGCACTCCAACAAGGAGAACCCGGTGGAGGAGGCCGTCGCCGGCCACATCTACGCGTTCATCGGCCTCAAGGACACCACCACCGGTGACACCCTGAGCGACCCGAGCGATCCCGTCGTGCTCGAGTCGATGAGCTTCCCCGATCCCGTGATCTTCGTGGCGATCGAGCCCAAGACCAAGGGCGACCAGGAGAAACTGTCGACCGCGATCCAGAAGCTGGCCAAGGAGGATCCCACCTTCACGGTCAACCTCAACGACGAGACCGGTCAGACCGAGATCGGCGGCATGGGCGAGCTGCACCTCGACATCCTCGTCGACCGCATGAAGCGGGAGTTCAAGGTCGAGGCGAACGTCGGCAAGCCGCAGGTGGCCTACCGCGAGACCATCCGCCGCAAGGTGGAGAAGGTCGACTACACCCACAAGAAGCAGACGGGTGGATCCGGCCAATTCGCGAAGGTCCAGGTCACCTTCGAGCCGCTCGAGGTCACCGGTGAGACGATCTACGAGTTCGAGAACGCCATCACCGGCGGCCGCGTGCCCCGTGAGTACATCCCGAGCGTCGACGCCGGCATCCAGGACGCCATGCAGATGGGCGTGCTCGCCGGCTACCCGCTGGTGGGAGTCAAGGCCATCCTGGTCGACGGCGCCTACCACGACGTCGACTCCTCGGAGATGGCGTTCAAGATCGCCGGCTCGATGGTCCTCAAGGAGGGCGTCAAGAAGGCGAACCCGGTTCTGCTCGAACCGCTCATGGACGTCGAGGTCCGTACGCCCGAGGAGTACATGGGCGACGTCATCGGCGACCTGAACTCGCGGCGCGGACAGATCCAGTCGATGGAGGATGCATCGGGCGTCAAGGTCGTCCGCGCGTTCGTCCCGCTCTCGGAGATGTTCGGCTACATCGGCGACCTGCGGTCGAAGACCCAGGGCCGCGCCGTGTACTCGATGCAGTTCGAGAGCTACTCGGAGGTCCCGAAGGCTGTTGCCGAGGAGATCATCCAGAAGGTCCGCGGAGAGTAATCTCCGCCCCCAGTCTGCGCGGGCTGCCCGGCCCGACGGCTTATGAATATCCAACCCAGGCGTAGGATGTGAACCGCACATCCTGCACCACCCACGAGGAGGAACCCAGTGGCAAAGGCTAGCTTCGACAGGACCAAGCCGCACGTCAACATCGGCACGATCGGTCACGTCGACCACGGCAAGACCACGCTGACCGCGGCGATCACCAAGGTCCTGGCCGACAAGTACCCGGATCTCAACGAGGCGCGCGCCTTCGACCAGGTCGACAACGCGCCCGAGGAGAAGCAGCGCGGCATCACGATCAACGTGTCGCACGTCGAGTACCAGACCGAGAAGCGTCACTACGCTCACGTCGACGCCCCCGGTCACGCCGACTACATCAAGAACATGATCACCGGTGCGGCCCAGATGGACGGCGCGATCCTCGTGGTCGCCGCCACCGACGGCCCCATGCCCCAGACCCGTGAGCACGTGCTGCTCGCGCGTCAGGTCGGCGTGCCTTACATCGTGGTCGCGCTCAACAAGTCGGACATGGTCGACGACGAGGAGCTCCTCGAGCTCGTCGAGATGGAGGTGCGCGAGCTCCTCTCCGATCAGGAGTTCGACGGCGACAACGCCCCCGTCGTCAAGGTCTCGGCGCTCAAGGCGCTCGAGGGCGACGCCGAATGGGTCAAGACGGTCGAAGAGCTCATGGACCAGGTCGACGAGTACGTCCCGGAGCCGGAGCGCGACATCGACAAGCCGTTCCTCATGCCCGTCGAGGACGTCTTCACCATCACCGGCCGCGGCACCGTCGTGACCGGTCGTGTGGAGCGCGGTGTGCTCCTCCCCAACGAGGAGATCGAGATCGTCGGCATCAAGCCGACCTCCTCGAAGACCACCGTCACCGCCATCGAGATGTTCCGCAAGACCCTGCCGGACGCTCGCGCCGGTGAGAACGTCGGCCTCCTGCTGCGCGGCACCAAGCGCGAAGAGGTCGAGCGCGGTCAGGTCATCGTGAAGCCGGGTTCGATCACCCCGCACACCAAGTTCGAGGGCCAGGTCTACATCCTGTCCAAGGACGAGGGCGGCCGTCACAACCCGTTCTACTCGAACTACCGTCCGCAGTTCTACTTCCGGACCACCGACGTCACCGGCGTCATCACGCTGCCCGAGGGCACCGAGATGGTCATGCCGGGCGACAACACCGACATGTCGGTCGAGCTCATCCAGCCGATCGCCATGGAGGAGGGCCTCCGCTTCGCCATCCGCGAGGGCGGACGCACCGTCGGCGCCGGTCGTGTCACCAAGATCGTCGAGTGATCTGAAGCGCGACTGAGCAGAGGCCCCGGAGAGCGATCTCCGGGGCCTCTGTCGTGCCCGGGCGCCGTTCCCGACATCGCAGGGTGTGCCGTGCTAGCTCGGAAACCGGCTCTCCACACCCGTGCGTCCGGGGTTATGGAGGGGGCTGACAGGACATTTCGACGGCGACACGGAGGCTCGATGATGAGGCCGAGACAGCGGAGATCCAGGCGCCTGCTGCCCCTGGCGGCGGCCGCAGGAGCAGCGGTGATGGCACTCTCCGGCTGCCAGACCGACCCGGGCGGGAACACGATCACGTAGTACATCAACCCGGACAACGGCGGGCAGGATGCACTCGCGGAGAAGTGCAGCGCGGACTCCGGCGGCGAGTACCGGATCAGCACCTCGGTGCTGCCGAACGACGCGGAGAGCCAGCGCGAGCAGCTCATCCGGCGCCTCGCCTCGAACGACTCCTCGATCGACATCATGAGCCTCGACACCGTCTACGTTCCCGAGTTCGCCAATGCCGGCTACCTCGAGCCGGTGCCCGAGGAGTACACGGAGTCCTTCACCGAGGACGTCATCGAGGCCGCCGCGGAGTCCTCCTACTGGGAGGACGAGCTCGTCTCCGCCCCGCTCCAGGCCAACACCCAGATCCTGTGGTACCGCAAGTCCGTCGCCGAGGCCGCCGGGCTCGACATGTCGCAGCCGGTGACCTGGGACCAGATCATCGAGGCCGCGCAGAGCCAGGAGAAGGAGATCGGCGCACAGGGCATCCGCGCCGAGTCCCTCACCGTGTGGCTCAACGCCCTCATCGAATCCCAGGGTGGGCAGATCGTCGCCGATCCCGAGGCGGAGCCGGAGGAGACCGAGCTCGGCCTCGACACCCCGGAGGGGGAGAAGGCCGCGGAGATCATGTCGACGATCGGGAAGGAGGGCCTCGGCGGGCCCTCGTTCTCCAACCTCGACGAGAACGGCGCGCTGCTGCGTTTCCAGGGCGATAACGGCGGCTTCATGGTCAACTGGCCGTTCGTCTACTCGGCCCTCGTCGCGGGCGTCGAGGACGGCTCGATCGACCAGGCGGTCCTCGACGACGTCGGCTGGGCGCCGTACCCCGCCGTCGAGGAGGGCACCCCGGGCGCTGCTCCGTTCGGCGGCGTCAAGCTCGCCGTCGGCGCCTTCTCCTCGAACCCCGAGGCCGCGTTCGCCGCCGTCGACTGCATCCGCCAGCCGGAGAACCAGGCGGAGTACTTCATCACCGACGGTCTGCCCCCGGCGACCCGCGCGGCGTTCGACGATCAGGCGGTGCAGGACGAGCTGCCGTACGCGCAGGCGATCCTCGACTCCCTCGAGACCGCCGCCTCCCGTCCGATCTCGCCCTACTACTCGACGATCACCGGCGGCATCCAGCTGTCCTGGCACCCGCCGGCCGACATCGACCCGGCCACCACCCCGGCCGAGTCCACCGCACTCGTCCTGGAGATCATGCGCGGGGAGGCACTGCTGTGAGCGAATCGACCGAACTCCGCGGCCCCGGCGGCGCCTCCGCCCAGTCCCCGGGCACGACGCGCGCCCGCGAGAAGCCGGGCCGGACCGGGAAGCGGAAGCGCTACACCTCGGAGCGCAGCCGGGCCGAGGCGAAGCTCGGGCTCATGCTCGCCGCGCCGGCGGCGATCGTGCTCCTCCTCGTCACCGGATATCCGATCCTCCAGGCCGTCTACCAGTCGTTCTTCAACCTCCGGCTCACCGACCGGGAGAACGCGTACTTCAACTGGGGGGCGAACTACGTCACGGTGCTGTCCGATCCGCTGTGGTGGCAGACGCTGGGCTTCACGCTCCTCATCACCGTCGTCACCGTCGCCGTCGAGCTCGTCCTCGGTTTCTTCTTCGCGATGGTCATGCTCAACGCGATGAAGGGTGTGCGGGGGCCGATCCGCACGATCATCCTCGTGCCCTACGGCATCATCACCGTCGTCGCGGCGTTCTCGTGGAAGTACGCCTTCGACCTCGGCACCGGCTTCGTCGGCACGTGGTTCGGGATCGAGGGCTTCGACTGGTTCGGCAACTTCTGGTCCTCGTTCGCAGTCATCTCGCTCGCCGAGATCTGGAAGACCACGCCGTTCATCTCGCTCCTCATGCTCGCCGGGCTCGCGCAGATCCCCGGTGACATGGTCGAGGCCGCGACCGTCGACGGCGCGAGCTGGTGGCAGCGCCTCACCCGCGTCATCCTGCCGAACATGAAATCCGCGATCATGGTCGCCCTGATGTTCCGCACCCTCGAGGCGTTCCGGATCTTCGACTCCGTGTTCGTCATGACGCAGGGAGCCAACGGCACCGCGACGGTGTCCTCGCTCGCCTACGACCAGACGATCTCGCAGCTCCAGACGGGCCTCGGCTCCGCGGTCTCGGTGCTCCTGTTCCTCTGCGTGGGCCTCATCTGTCTCCTGTTCATCAAGGGGTTCCGCGTGAACCTCGGCGATTCGAGAGGTTGAGCCATGGCCGCCACCCGCACCACCTCGCCGCTGACGAAGACCCTGTGGATCGTCGCCTTCGTGCTCATCGCACTGTGGGCGCTGTTCCCCGTCGTCTGGATCCTGTCCCTGTCGCTCAAGAGCCCCTCGGACATCGCCAACCGGCAGTTCTGGCCGACGGAGCTGTCCTGGGAGAACTACGACCTCATCCTGTTCGGCGGCGCCCAGGAGCTGTTCCTGCCGGCGCTGCGGAACTCGATCGGGATCTGCCTCATCGCCACGCTCGTCGCCGTCGTCCTCTCCACCCTCGCCGCGTACGCGATCGCCCGGCTCGACTTCCCGGGCAAGAACGTCGTGCTCTACATGTCGCTGGCGATCACGGTGTTCCCGGTGATCTCGATCGTCACCCCGCTGTTCAACCTGTGGTCGAGGATCGGCCTCTACGACACGTGGCTCGGCCTCATCATCCCGTACCTCTCGCTCACCCTGCCGATCTCCATCTGGACGCTCACCTCGTTCTTCAAGGAGATCCCCTGGGAGCTCGAGCAGGCCGCGCAGGTCGACGGGGCGACTGCCTTCCAGGCGTTCCGCAAGGTCATCGTGCCGCTCGCCGCACCGGGCGTCTTCACCACCGCGATCATCGCCTTCTTCATCGCGTGGAACGACTTCCTCTACGGCATCTCGCTGACCTCGACCTCGGCGGCCCGCCCCGTGCCGGCGGCGCTGTCGTTCTTCACCGGCGCCTCGCAGTTCGAGGAGCCGGCCGGCTCGATCGCCGCCGCCTCGATCGTCGTGACGATCCCGGTGATCATCATCGTCCTCCTGTTCCAGCGCCAGATCGTCTCCGGCCTGACCTCGGGCGCGGTGAAGGGATGACCCGCGCGCTCGTCACACCGACCTCCGTTCGCCCCCGTCAAGGAGCACACCATGGCTGAAATCGAGCTCCGGAATCTCGTCAAGCGGTACGGCGACGGGTTCCCCGCCGTCAACGACGTCAGTCTGCGGATCGAAGACGGCGAGTTCGTCATCCTCGTCGGGCCCTCTGGCTCGGGCAAGTCCACCGTCCTGCGGATGATCGTCGGTCTCGAGGACATCACCGACGGCGACCTCCTCATCGACGGCGAGCGGGTCAACGACAAGGCCCCGCGCGACCGCGACCTGTCGATGGTGTTCCAGAACTACGCGCTCTACCCGCACCTCACGGTGTACGAGAACATCGCGTTCCCGCTGCGCCTCGACAAGACCTCGTACCCGGAGGACGAGGTGAAGGCGCGCGTCGACCGGGCGGCGACGATGCTCGAGCTCAGCGAGCACCTCGAGCGCAAGCCGGCGAACCTGTCCGGCGGCCAGCGCCAGCGCGTGGCCATGGGGCGCGCGATCGTCCGTGACGCCAAGGCGTTCCTGTTCGACGAGCCGCTGTCGAACCTCGACGCCAAGCTCCGCGGGCAGATGCGCACGGAGATCGCCCGGATGCAGCGCAACCTCGGCGTCACCACCGTCTACGTCACCCACGACCAGACCGAGGCGATGACGCTCGGGGACAAGGTCGCCGTCCTCAAGCGCGGCGCGCTGCAGCAGTATGCGAGCCCGCAGGAGCTCTACCGGGAGCCGGTCAACATCTTCGTCGCCGGCTTCATCGGATCCCCGTCGATGAACTTCCTGCCGGTGACCAATCGCGGCAACGGCGAGCTCGAGTCGCCCTTCGGCACCTTCCGGCTGCCGGAGGAGCGGGCCCGGGGGCTGGCCTCGGCGCCCGAGCTGCTCATCGCCGGCCTGCGCCCCGAGGCGTTCCAGGACGCCGACCTGCTCGAGGAGTCCGAGGTCGAGCGGGGCGCCGTGATCACCGCCGAGGTCGATGTCACCGAGTGGCTCGGCAACGAGATCTACGCCTACCTCCCCTTCGAGGCCACCCCCGAGGTGCAGGAGTCGCTCGACGAGCTCGACCGCGACCTCGACGGCGAGGGCATGCGCACCCAGGTCGTCGCCGCGCTCGACCCGCAGTCGCGAGTGCGCGAGGGCGACACCGTGCGCCTGTTCTTCGACCCTGCCGACGTCATGGTGTTCGACCCCGCGACCGGGGACAACCTCACCCGCGACGAGGAGCGCGCCGCGGAGATCACCCGGAAGTCGGAGGAGGCCCGGAGGCGGGCCCTCGAGCGCGCCCGCAGCGAGCAGGGCGCCGGAGGGCAGAAGCGCGGCAGCGGGAACGGTGCCGCGGGCGCGGGCCAGGGCGCGAGCGGCCGGACTGACGCCGGCACGGGCGACCGCACTGCGGACGGCGGCTCCACCCCGGGTCCCCCTCGACCGGGCGCTGAGCAGCCACCGGCGAACTGCGCGGTATCCGAAACGCGACGCGCAATTGCGCGACAGGTTCCGGATACCGCGCAGTCCATGAGACGATTCGGAGACCGGAGACCGGCAGGGGCGGTGGGACCGTACCGCCCCGCCCCCCTCCACCGCACGGTGCGGTGAAGGTCACAGACCGTCGTGCGCCCCGGATTTGCGGTGCCTTGGCGGCTGTGACAAGATGGACAAGTTGCATTTCGGCCTCATGACCCCTGCACAGCGGCACTCAGCCGCGAACAGGCCGGAATCCACCGGGAGAATCTGCCGCAGGCGGGTTCGTCAGCACCGGGCAGCCGATTGATGAAGTGTCAGCTTCGCCCGCAAGGGAGTGGCGACACGCCCGACCTCGGGGGTCGGTCACACCAAGCCGGAGCAGACCGCGCGATCCGTACAGGACGGCGGTTGATGTCCGGGAAGACCAAGAGAAAGAGTTACGACGCCATGGCGGGACAGAAGATCCGCATCCGGCTCAAGTCGTACGACCACGCGGTCATTGACAGTGCAGCACGCAAGATCGTGGACACTGTCACCCGCGCGGGCGCTACGGTCGTGGGCCCCGTGCCGTTGCCGACGGAGAAGAACGTGTACTGCGTCATCCGTTCGCCGCACAAGTACAAGGACAGCCGCGAGCACTTCGAGATGCGCACCCACAAGCGGCTCATCGACATCGTCGACCCGACGCCGAAGGCCGTCGACTCGCTCATGCGACTCGACCTCGCCGACGACGTCAACATCGAGATCAAGCTCTAAGGGGGAGTAATGGCCAACATGCGTTCCAAGGCTCTCCCGACCACCCGCACCGTCAAGGGACTCCTGGGCACCAAGCTCGGCATGACCCAGGTGTGGGACGAGCAGAGCAACCTGGTCCCGGTCACCGTGATCGCCGCCGGGTCGAATGTCGTCACGCAGATCCGCAACGAAGAGGTCGACGGCTACACCGCCGTGCAGATCGCCTTCGGCGAGATCGATCCGCGCAAGGTCGACAAGCCCACCGCCGGACACTTCGAGAAGGCCGGGGTCGCCCCCCGCCGCCACCTCGTCGAGCTGCGCACCGCCGATGCCGGTGAGTACGAGCTCGGCCAGGAGCTCGGCGCAGACGTGTTCGAGGCCGGCACCAAGATCGACGTGACCGCCAAGAGCAAGGGCAAGGGCACCGCCGGCGTCATGAAGCGCCACGGCTTCGCCGGCGTGGGCGCCTCGCACGGCGCGCACCGCAACCACCGCAAGGCGGGCTCGATCGGCGGGGCTTCGACCCCCGGTCGCGTCTTCAAGGGCCTGCGGATGGCCGGTCGGATGGGCGCCGTCAAGCACACCACCCAGAACCTCACCGTCCACGCTGTCGACGCTGAGAACAATCTGCTCCTCATCAAGGGCGCCGTCCCCGGCCCCAAGGGCGCGGTCGTTCTCGTTCGCTCCGCCGCGAAGGAGGCCTGAGAGAGATGACTGAAACCACGACTATCGACGTCCTCGACGCCGCCGGCAAGAAGTCCGGAACCGCGCAGCTGCCCGCCGACGTGTTCGGGGTGGCGACCAACGTGCCGCTCATCCACCAGGTCGTCGTCGCCCAGCTCGCCGCGGCGCGCCAGGGTACCCACAAGACCAAGACCCGGTCCGAGGTCCGCGGCGGCGGGCGCAAGCCGTACCGCCAGAAGGGCACCGGCAACGCACGCCAGGGCTCGATCCGCGCCCCGCAGTACGCCGGCGGCGGGATCGTCCACGGCCCGGTGCCGCGCGACTACTCGCAGCGGACCCCCAAGAAGATGAAGGCCGCTGCGCTCCGCGGCGCCCTGTCCGACCGCGCACGCCTCGACCGCGTGTTCGTGGTCAGCGCACTCGTCGACGGGGACGTCCCGTCGACGAAGCAGGCCCGTGCGGCGCTGTCGAACCTCAGCGACCGGGCGAACAAGCTCGTCGTCGTCGAGCGCGCCGATGAGCTCACCTATCTCAGCGTCCGCAACCTCCCGAAGGTGCACGTGCTGCCCGCCGACCAGCTCAACACGTACGACGTGCTGATGGCCGACGACATCGTGTTCACCGAGGGCGCGCTGGCGACCTTCCTCGACGGTGCCGCCCGTGGCCGCGTCAAGGCAGGCGGACGCGACACCCGCGAGGAGGACGCAGAATGAGCGTGACGTTCAAGGACCCGCGCGACATCATCATCGCCCCGGTCGTCTCGGAGAAGACCTACAACCTGATGGACGAGGGCAAGTACACCTTCCTCGTCGATCCGCGGTCGAACAAGACCGAGATCAAGTACGCAATCGAATCCATCTTCGGTGTGAAGGTCGCATCGGTGAATACCCTGAATCGCCAGGGGAAGCGCCGTCGGACCCGCTCCGGCTGGGGCAAGCGCAATGACACCAAGCGTGCCATCGTCGCCCTCAAGGAAGGTTCGATCGACATTTTCGGCGGATCGCTCTAAGCGATACCCCTCGTAAGAAGGATCAAGACTCATGGGAATCCGTAAGCACAAGCCGACGACCCCGGGCCGACGCGGCTCCTCGGTCGCCGACTTTGTCGAAGTGACCCGGTCTACGCCGGAGAAGTCACTTCTGCGCCCGCTGTCCAAGAGCGGCGGCCGCAACAGCCAGGGACGCGTGACCACCCGCCATCACGGCGGCGGACACAAGCGCCAGTACCGTGTCATCGACTTCCGTCGCCATGACAAGGACGGTGTGCCCGCACGCGTCGCACACATCGAATACGACCCGAACCGCACGGCGCGCATCGCCCTGCTGCACTACGCGGACGGCGAGAAGCGCTACATCCTCGCGCCGAACCGCCTCAAGCAGGACGACCGCATCGAGGCCGGCCCGACGGCCGACATCAAGCCCGGCAACAGCCTGGCCCTGCGGAACATCCCGGTCGGCACCGTCGTCCACGCAGTCGAGCTGCGTCCGGGCGGCGGCGCCAAGATCGCCCGTTCCGCCGGCTCCTCGGTGCAGCTCGTCGCGAAGTACGGCCCCTACGCGCAGCTGCGCATGCCGTCCGGCGAGATCCGCAACGTCGACGTGCGCTGCCGCGCCACGGTCGGCGAGGTCGGCAACGCCGAGCAGTCGAACATCGACTGGGGCAAGGCGGGACGCATGCGCTGGAAGGGCAAGCGCCCGACCGTCCGCGGCGTCGTGATGAACCCCGTCGACCACCCGCACGGCGGTGGCGAGGGCAAGACCTCCGGTGGACGCCACCCGGTCAGCCCGTGGGGTCAGAAGGAAGGCCGCACCCGCAAGCCCAACAAGGAAAGCGACAAGCTCATCGTGCGTCGCCGCCGCACCGGCAAGAAGCGTTGATAGGGAGCCTGAAGAATGCCTCGTAGCCTCAAGAAGGGCCCCTTCGTTGACGAGCACCTGTACCAGAAGGTCGCTGCTCAGAACGAAAAGGGCACCAAGAACGTCATCAAGACCTGGTCCCGACGCTCGATGATCATCCCGGACTTCCTGGGACACACCATCGCGGTGCACGACGGACGCAAGCATGTCCCGGTGTTCATCACCGAGGCCATGGTCGGGCACAAGCTCGGCGAATTCGCCCAGACGCGGACTTTCCGCGGCCACGACAAGGACGATCGCAAGGGCCGCCGCCGCTGAGGCGGGCAGCTCGAAGCGATCTTCGACAAGGAAAGAAGGAAGCGATGGAAGCCAAGGCGAAGGCGCGTTACCTGCGCGTCACGCCCCAGAAGGCTCGGCGCGTCGTTGACCTCATTCGTGGTCAGCAGGCAACCGAAGCTCTGGCGGTGCTGAAATTTGCAGAACAGTCGGCGTCCGATCCGATCTACAAGCTCGTCGCCTCGGGCATCGCGAATGCGCGTGTCCAGGCCGACAAGCTCGGTGAGGCGTTCGACGAGAACGAACTGGTCATCTCGGAAGCATTCGTGGACGAGGGACCGACCATGAAGCGGTTCCGGCCTCGTGCCCAGGGACGTGCCTACCGCATCAACAAGCGCACCAGCCACATCACCGTCGTGCTGGCATCGGGAGACGACCTCCCGGTGGGCGCTTCACGGAAGGGGAACCGCTGATGGGACAGAAGATCAATCCCAACGGATTCCGTCTCGGAATCACCACCGACCACAAGTCGAAGTGGTACGCCGACTCGACCAAGGCCGGGCAGCGCTACAGCGACTACGTGGGCGAGGACGTCAAGATCCGCCGCCTGCTGAGCACCGGCCTCGAGCGGGCCGGCATCTCGAAGGTCAACATCGAGCGGACCCGTGACCGGGTGCGCGTCGACATCCGCACCGCGCGTCCCGGCATCGTCATCGGTCGCCGCGGCGCCGAGGCCGACCGCATCCGCGGGCAGCTCGAGAAGCT
This sequence comes from Brevibacterium sp. NPDC049920, assembly GCF_040656435.1. Lineage (NCBI taxonomy): Bacteria > Bacillati > Actinomycetota > Actinomycetes > Micrococcales > Brevibacteriaceae > Brevibacterium > Brevibacterium sp. NPDC049920. Next base: position 67,788 of record NZ_JBFAMF010000001.1, on the reverse strand, counting down.
CACCGGCAAGCAGATCCAGCTCAACATCCTCGAGGTCAAGAACCCCGAGACCGATGCACAGCTGGTGGCGCAGGGCGTGGCCGAGCAGCTCGCGAGCCGCGTGGCCTTCCGCCGTGCGATGCGCAAAGCGATCCAGTCCGCGCAGCGGGCCGGCGCCAAGGGCATCCGCGTGCAGTGCGCCGGCCGTCTGGGCGGCGCCGAGATGAGCCGCTCGGAGTTCTACCGCGAGGGACGCGTGCCGTTGCACACCCTCCGGGCGAACATCGACTACGGCTTCTACGAGGCGCAGACGACCTTCGGCCGGATCGGCGTCAAGGTGTGGATCTACAAGGGCGACTTCACCGACAAGGAGATCGCCGCCCAGGAGGCCGCACAGCCGAACGCACGGGGCCCGCGCGGCGCCGGCGGCGGTGCCCGCGGTCGCGGTCGCGGAGGACGGGGTCGGGGCACCGACCGTCGTCCCGAGGGCGGCCAGAGGAAGACTGACAACACTGCCGAGGCGGCTCCGGCCGCAGCGGCCGGATCGGAGGGCTGACACATGCTGATCCCTCGTCGAGTCAAGCACCGCAAGCAGCACCACCCCAAGCGCGGCGGCATGTCCAAGGGCGGCAACGAGGTCACGTTCGGTGACTGGGGAGTCCAGGCTCTCGAGCCGGCCTACGTGACCAACCGGCAGATCGAGGCGGCTCGTATCGCGATGACCCGCCACATCAAGCGCGGCGGCAAGGTGTGGATCAACATCTACCCCGACCGCCCGCTGACCAAGAAGCCCGCCGAGACCCGCATGGGCTCCGGCAAGGGCTCACCCGAGTGGTGGGTGGCGAACGTCAAGCCCGGTCGAGTTCTGTTCGAGCTCGCCGGTGTCCCCGAGGAAGTCGCTCGCGAGGCCCTGCGCCTGGCGATCCACAAGCTTCCTCTCAAGGCCCGCATCGTGCGGCGCGAAGGTGGTGAATGACAATGGCGATCGGTTCCAAGGACCTGTCCATGGACGCCCTCGACGGCTTCGACAACGACCGTCTTGTCGAGGAGCTGAAGAAGGCCAAGGCCGAGCTGTTCAACCTCCGGTTCCAGTCGGCCACCGGTCAGCTCGAGAGCCACGGTCGGCTCAAGGCCGTGCGCCGCGACATCGCCCGGATCTACACCGTGCTCCGTGAGCGCGAGCTGTCGATCCGGACGAACCCGGCCGATGCCAAGGAAGAGGATAAGTGATGGCCGAGCAGACCCAGGCTGCCGCAGCACAGGAGTCGGAGCGCAACTCGCGCAAGACCGCGCGCGGCTACGTCGTCTCCGACAAGATGGACAAGACCATCGTGGTGGAGGTCGAGGACCGCAAGAAGCACCGTCTCTACGGCAAGATCATGCGGAAGACCAGCAAGATCAAGGTCCACGACGAGCAGAACACGGCAGGCATCGGCGACCTCGTCGTCGTGTCCGAGACCCGTCCGCTGTCGGCGACCAAGCGCTGGCGTCTCGTCGAGATCGTCGAGCGCGCCAAGTAAGAGGCCCGCACACGCCCCGGGTTCCCCCCGGTCCCGCCCCTTCCGCGGCGGCCACCGGGACTCCCGGGGCAGGGCACACACGTCAACCATCCGTTCCGTCAGGCTCGCCACCGGTGAGAACCGACGAGACGACAGGAGATAAGCAGTGATCCAGCAGGAGTCGCGACTCAAGGTCGCCGACAACACGGGCGCGAAGGAGATCCTCGCGATCCGGATCCTCGGCGGTTCCGGCCGGCGCTATGCCGGCATCGGCGACACGATCGTCGCCACCGTCAAGGACGCCATCCCCGGCGGCAACGTCAAGAAGGGCGACGTCGTCAAGGCGGTCGTCGTCCGCACCGTCAAGGAGCGCCGTCGCGCCGACGGCTCGTACATCAAGTTCGACGAGAACGCAGCGGTCATCCTCAAGACCGACGGCGAGCCTCGTGGAACCCGCATCTTCGGACCCGTCGGGCGCGAGCTGCGCGACAAGAAGTTCATGAAGATCATCTCGCTGGCGCCGGAGGTGTTGTGAGCATGGCAGCAAAGCTCAAGATCAAGAAGGGTGACCTCGTGCAGGTCATCGCCGGAGCCCGCGCCTCGCGCGGGGGCGACCGCGGCAAGCAGGGCAAGGTCCTCGAGGTGTTCCCCGAGACCAACCGCGTCCTCGTCGAGGGCGTCAACCGGGTGACCAAGCACCGCAAGGCCGGCCAGACCGCCTCGGGCGCCACCGCGGGCGGCATCGAGATCCACGAGGCACCGATCCACGTGGCCAAGGTGATGCTCGTCGATCCCAAGGACAACAAGCCGACCCGCGTGGGCTACCGCACCGAGGAAGTCGAGCGCGACGGCCGCACCCGCACCGTGCGGGTCCGCGTCTCGCGTCGTACCGGGGAGGACATCTGATGACCGACAGCACCGTGCAGACCCGCCCGGCACCGCGCCTCAAGCAGGTCTACCGTGAAGACATCGTGCCGAAGCTCCAGGAGGAGTTCGGCTACGGCAACCCGATGCAGGTCCCTGGCCTCGTCAAGGTCGTCGTGAACATGGGTGTCGGAGACGCCGCGCGCGACTCCAAGCTCATCGAGGGTGCGATCCGCGACCTCACCCTCATCACCGGCCAGAAGCCCGTGGTGACGAAGGCCCGGAAGTCGATCGCGCAGTTCAAGCTGCGCGAGGGACAGCCGATCGGCGCCCACGTCACCATGCGCGGGGCCCGGATGTGGGAGTTCCTCGACCGCGTCGTCTCGCTCGCGCTGCCGCGCATCCGCGACTTCCGCGGACTGTCGGACCGCCAGTTCGACGGCAACGGGAACTACACCTTCGGTCTGACCGAGCAGTCGATGTTCCACGAGATCGACCAGGACGCGATCGACCGCGTCCGCGGCATGGACATCACCGTGGTGACCACCGCCAAGACCGACGACGAAGGCCGGGCGCTGCTGCGCCACCTGGGCTTCCCGTTCAAGACCAACTGAATCTCTACGTTGTAGGTCCGACGCGGCGCACGCCGCCGACGAAACCCCAACGAGGAAGGGCAACAGCCCAATGACAATGACTGATCCCGTCGCAGACATGCTCACGCGTCTGCGCAACGCCAACTCGGCGTACCACGAGGATGTCAGCATGCCCTACAGCAAGCTGAAGTCGAACATCGCCGAGATCCTCAAGACCGAGGGCTTCATCTCCGACTGGCGCGTCGCTGACGCCGAGGTCGGCAAGAAGCTCGAGCTCGACCTCAAGTTCGGCCCCAACCGCGAGCGCTCGATCGCCGGCATCCGCCGCGTGTCGAAGCCCGGTCTGCGGGTCTACGCGAAGAGCACGAACCTGCCCAAGGTGCTCGGCGGACTCGGAATCGCGATCCTGTCGACCTCCTCGGGTCTGCTCACCGACAAGCAAGCATCGAAGAAGGGCGTGGGTGGGGAAGTCCTCGCCTACGTCTGGTAAGGAAGGGGGAGAGCACAATGTCACGTATTGGCAAGCAGCCGATCTCCGTTCCCTCCGGTGTCGAGGTGAAGATCGACGGTCGCCGCGTCTCCGTCAAGGGACCGAAGGGCGAGCTCGGACTCACCGTCGCCGAGCCCATCGAGGTCACCCTCGAGGACGGCGCCGTGAGCGTCACCCGTCCGAACGACGAGCGCGAATCGCGTTCGCTCCACGGACTCACCCGCACCCTGATCAACAACCAGATCGTCGGCGTCACCGAGGGCTACTCGAAGTCGCTCGAGATCGTCGGCACCGGTTACCGCGTGCAGGCCAAGGGCTCGAACCTCGAGTTCGCCCTCGGCTACAGCCACTCGATCACCGTCGAGCCGCCGGCCGGGATCACCTTCTCGGTCGAGGGCCAGAACAAGCTGACCGTCTCCGGCATCGACAAGCAGCTCGTCGGCGAGGTGGCGGCAAACATCCGCAAGCTGCGCAAGCCCGAGCCCTACAAGGGCAAGGGTGTGCGCTACGCCGGCGAGAACGTTCGCCGCAAGGTCGGAAAGGCTGGTAAGTGACCATGGCCTTCGGAAAGAAGCAGAGCTACGGCAAGGGCAAGGGCGCTGCACGCGCTCGCCGCCACGTCCGTCTGCGCAAGCACATCAACGGCACTGCCGAGCGTCCCCGTCTCGTCGTCAAGCGATCGAGCCGCCACGTGTTCGTGCAGGTCATCGACGACAGCGTCGGGAAGACCCTGGCATCGGCCTCCACCATGGAAGCCGATCTCCGGTCCGCCGGCGACGACAAGACCACGAAGGCACGCCGGGTCGGCGAGCTCGTCGCCGAGCGCGCCAAGGCCGCGGGCATCGGGTCCGTGGTGTTCGACCGCGGCGGCAACACCTACCACGGTCGTGTCGCCGCGATCGCCGAAGGTGCACGCGAAGGAGGACTGTCCCTGTGAGCACTGAAGAGAACAAGGACCAGCAGGTGGCCCAGACCGAGACCCCGCAGACCGATGACCGCAACCGCGGTCGCGGCCGGGGCCGCGGCGAGGGCGGCGGCCGCGACGGCCGTCGCGGCAACCGGCAGGACCGCGACGACAAGAACCAGTTCATCGAGCACGTCGTCACCATCAACCGCGTGTCGAAGGTGGTCAAGGGCGGACGCCGGTTCTCCTTCACCGCGCTCGTCGTCGTCGGTGACGGCAACGGCATGGTGGGCATGGGCTACGGTAAGGCCAAGGAAGTTCCCGCGGCCATCGCCAAGGGTGTCGAGGAGGCGAAGAAGAACTTCTTCCGTGTCCCCCGCATCCAGAAGACCATCCCGCACCCGGTGCAGGGTGAGGCCGCCGCAGGCGTCGTCCTGCTGCGTCCGGCCGCCCCGGGTACCGGCGTGATCGCCGGCGGTCCGGTCCGCGCCGTCCTCGACTGCGCCGGCGTCCACGACATCCTGTCGAAGTCGCTGGGCTCCTCGAACGCCATCAACATCGTGCACGCCACGATCGCGGCGCTCAAGGGCCTCGAGCGTCCCGAGGAGGTCGCGGCCCGCCGCGGCCTGCCGGTCGACGAAGTCGCGCCGTACGCGATGCTGCGCGCACAGGAGAGCGGAGCGAACGCCTGATGGCACAGCTGAAGATCACGCAGATCAAGTCCGAAATCGGTGGCAAGCAGAACCAGCGCGAAACCCTCCGGAGCCTCGGTCTCAAGAAGATCAACGACGTCGTCGTGAAAGAGGACCGGCCGGAGTTCCGCGGCATGGTGAACACCGTGCGCCACCTGGTGAAGTGCGAAGAGGTGGATTGAGATGGCAGAAGAGAATGTGCTGAAGCTGCACCACCTGCGTCCTGCCCCCGGCGCCAAGACCGCGAAGACCCGTGTGGGTCGCGGTGAGGCGTCGAAGGGCAAGACCGCCGGTCGCGGCACCAAGGGAACGAAGGCTCGTTACCAGGTTCCGCACGGCTTCGAGGGCGGGCAGACCCCGCTCCACATGCGGCTCCCGAAGCTGCGCGGGTTCAAGAACCCGAACAAGGTGACCTTCCAGGTCGTCAACCTCGACAAGCTCTCGTCGCTGTTCCCCGAGGGCGGCACCGTGGGTGTCGAGGACCTGGTCGCCAAGGGCGCCGTGCGCCCCAAGCAGCCGGTCAAGGTGCTGGGCACCGGAGAGATCTCCGTCAAGCTCGACATCACCGCCGACAAGTTCTCCGCGTCCGCGATCGAGAAGATCGAAGCGGCCGGAGGGAAGACGACGACCGCCTGAGGGTGACCCCTCGGCCCGGTCGCTGGGAGGGAGGTCGCCTGAGGGCGGCCTCCCTCCTGTCGCGTCCGCACCCCTGAGCGTGCACCGGGGACCCCCGTCCGGGGCCGGCCGTTCGGTTTCAGGGGCGCGGAACCACCCTGCTACAGTTCAACAGGTACTCTCAACGACTCATCATCCGAGGATCGCCGGCCCCTGCGCACGCGCGCGGCCGCCCGCCTTGGTGGACACCCCCAGGAGGACGCTTGCTCGGCGCAATTGGGCGGGCTTTCAAAACGCCCGATCTGAGGAACAAACTCCTCTTCACACTCGGCGTGATCGTGCTCTACCGGCTCGGCTCGTACATCCCCGCCCCCGGCATCGACTACGCGCAGGTCCAGCAGTGCGTCGCCAACCCGCAGCTCAACCAGGGTGCGTTCGGGCTCGTCAACCTGTTCAGCGGCGGAGCGCTGCTCCAGCTGTCGATCTTCGCGCTCGGCATCATGCCCTACATCACGGCGAGCATCATCACCCAGCTCCTGCGCGTGGTGATCCCGCGCTTCGAGGCCCTCCACAAGGAGGGCGCCTCCGGCCAGGCGAAGCTCACCCAGTACACCCGGTACATGACGATCGGACTGGGCATCCTCAATGCCACGACCCTCGTCTCCACGGTGCGCACCGGTGCGCTGTTCGGCAATGTCGAAGGCTGCCAGGACCTCATCGTCAACGACACCTGGTGGGGCGTCCTCATCATCGTCATCACCCTGACCGCCGGCACCGGCCTCATCATGTGGCTCGGCGAGCAGATCACCGAGCGGGGCGTCGGCAACGGCATGTCGCTGCTGATCTTCACCGCCGTCGCCGCCGGGTTCCCGGCCGCCTTCGGCGCGATCCTCACCTCGCAGGGCATCGACATCTTCCTCATCGTCGTCGCGGTCGGCCTCGCGATCGTCGCGCTCGTCGTGTTCGTCGAGCAGTCCCAGCGCCGCATCCCGGTGCAGTACGCCAAGCGCATGGTCGGCCGTCGGATGTTCGGCGGGACCTCGACCTACATCCCGATCAAGGTCAACCAGGCCGGTGTGATCCCGGTGATCTTCGCCTCCTCGGTCCTGTACCTGCCGAGCCTGATCGCGCAGTTCGGCGACCCCGAGGCGCAGTGGGTGCAGTGGATCACCGAGTACCTCACGACGGGCGACCACCCGGTCTACATGCTCGTGTACTTCCTGCTGACAATCTTCTTCACGTACTTCTACGTCGCGATCACCTTCAACCCGGAGGAGGTCGCGGACAACATGAAGAAGTACGGCGGCTTCATCCCCGGCATCCGCGCCGGACGGCCGACGGAGCAGTACCTGAGCTACGTGCTCACCCGGATCACCTTCCCGGGCTCGCTGTACCTCGCGTTCGTCGCGATGATCCCGCTCATCGCGCTGGTGCTCATCGATGCCAACCAGAACTTCCCGTTCGGCGGCACCTCGCTCCTCATCATCGTCGGTGTGGGCCTGGAGACCGTCAAGCAGATCGATTCGCAGATGCAGCAGCGCCACTACGAGGGGCTGCTGCGCTGACCACGACCGCATCGGCCGCGCCCGTCCCGGGCGCCGGCCGTGGGCGGGACCATCCTGAAAGGAACACACCATGAGCGAACGGATCATCCTCATCGGCCCGCCGGGGGCGGGCAAGGGCACCCAGGCCGCCCGCCTCGCGGAGAAGCTCGGCATCCCGGCGATCTCCACCGGGGACATCTTCCGTGCGAACGTCGCCGGGGAGACCGAACTCGGGAAGACCGCGAAGCGCTACATGGACTCCGGCGAGTACGTGCCGGACGAGGTCACCAACTCGATGGTCAGGGACCGCCTCGCCCAGGACGACGCCCAGCCCGGGTTCCTGCTCGACGGCTACCCGCGCACCGAGGCGCAGGTCGCCGAGCTCGACTCGATGCTGTCCGACCTCGGCGAGTCGCTCGACCACGTCGTCGAGCTCACCGCCGACACCGACGAGGTCGTCGAGCGCCTGCTCGCCCGCGCGCAGCTCCAGGGCCGCTCCGACGACACCGAGGAGGTCATCCGCCACCGCCTCGACGTCTATGCCGAGCAGACGCAGCCGCTGACCCGGGTCTACGCCGACCGCGGTCTGCTGCGCCAGGTCGACGGGCTCGGTGAGATCGATGCGATCACCGACCGCATCCTCGCGCAGATCGGGCACTGAGTGTTCGGATCCAAGCTGGAGCTCAAGACCGAGGCGCAGATCCGCACGATGCGCCGCGCCGGTCTCGTCACACGGGCGGCCCTCGCGGCCGCCCGTGCCGCGTCCGTGCCCGGGGCCACCACCGCCGAGGTCGACGCAGCCGCGGCCGCCGTCATCGCCGAGGCCGGTGCGCGCTCGAACTTCAAGGGCTATCACGGGTTCCCCGCTGTGGCCTGCATCTCCGTGAACGAGGAGATCGTCCACGGCATCCCCGGCGCGCGCGTCCTCGAGGCCGGCGATCTCGTGTCGATCGACTGCGGAGCGATCGTCGACGGCTATCACGGCGACTCCGCCTTCACCCTCTGCGTCGGCGGCTGGGAGCACGCGAGTGCGGCCGACCGGCGTCTCTCCGACATCACCGAGGAATCGATGTGGGCCGGCATCGCGGCCTTCGCCCGCGCCAAGCGGGTCGGCGAGATCGGTGCGGCGATCGAGGAGTTCGCGCTGGCCGAGGCTCCGGACCTCGGGCTGCTCGAGGACTACACCGGGCACGGCATCGGCACGCAGATGCACATGGAGCCCGAGGTGCTCAACTACCGGGCCAGGAACATGGGGCCGAAGATCCGGCCCGGGCTGTGCCTGGCGATCGAGCCGATGCTCGTCGCCGGTGACATCGCCTCGCGCACCCTCGACGACGACTGGACCGTCGTCACCGTCGACGGGGCGCGGGCCGCCCACTGGGAGCACACAGTGGCTCGCCACGAGCGCGGCATCTGGGTGCTCACCGCCGAGGACGGCGGGGCCGAGCGCCTCGCCACCTACGGCGTGACCCCGGTGCCGCTCGAGGACTGACGCGGCACCGGCGGGCCACCGGGCCCGCCGAACGGACCGGCCGGAGTGCGTGTGCACTCCGGCCGTCGTCGTATCCAGCGGTGAAGCGGGCGCGGGCGTCACGTGGACGCACCCGGATCAGACCTGTGCGGCAGCGGCCCGGGTGTCCGGCACCTCCCTCATCTTCCCGCGGACTCCCAGGAAGGTTCCCAGATAGGTCCCGCCTGCTGCCAGGAGACCGAGTGCGAACATCCATGTCGCGGTGGTGGTGATGCCTGCACCGACGATCATGAATGCTGCGAAGGCGATGACTACGGTGATCGAGGCCGCCACGCTGGCCGCGGCGAGGGAGAAGCTGTGGGCAGCGCGAGCGCTCTCGAGCGCTGCTGCGAAGGACTGGGACATGGTGGACCTTTCTGAGACAACGGGTATCGCTGTCCACGCTATGGTGGCGGTTCACCCCTTGCCACTTCCTCCCGAAACGGAGACGAACAGTGACGGATCAGCACCGCTACCGCATCACCCGCGGTGGTTTCGACGTGGTCTCCGTGTTCGGCTCGCTCGGGGCGAGCGCAGTGCCGGGGCCGGTGATCACCTCGGTGCTCGCTCTCCACGGCTACAGCGAATCCGCTGCTCGCAACCAGGTCGTGCGCCTCGTCTCACGCGGTCTGCTGCACCGGTCCCAGGTGGGCAGGATCGCCGTGTACCGCCTCGCCGAGGCCCTGCGCCCGAGCTATGGGCGGCTCGCCGGGCGGGTGGAGCACACGGAGTTCTCCGGGGCGTTCGCCGCCGTCGTCCTGTCGATCCCCGAGGCTCGTCGCTCCGATCGTGACCGCGTGCTCTACCTTGCACGGAGATCCGGCTACCGGCCGCTCCGGCCGGGAGTGCTCATCGTTCTCACCGAGGCGGTCGCCGGGTTCCGGGCCGAGGTCGGTGCGGACATCGGGGTCGAAGGCAGGGCCTGGCTCGAGTTCTGCTCCCTCGTGCCCGAAGACATGGACCAGGCCCGGCGCTGGGCCGACCGGGCATTCGGGATCGCCGCGCTGCGAAGCATGATCGGCGATGCCGAGGCGCGGGTCGCCGCAGCACTCGGCGGCTCCGAACTCGGCCTGGTCGATTACTTCGATCTCTACTATGCAGTCTCCGGCGAGCTCATGAGCGCACCGGTCCTGCCGGCAGACCTCGCCCCCGGCCTCGACATCCACACCCGGCTGGGCCGCTGCATGAGCATGCTCAACGAGTACTACTGGGCAGCGTTCGGCCCCGCCGTGCTGAGCCGGGTGCAGGCGCTGCCGAATGCGGACCTCATCGAGTGGGATCCGCAGGCGCCTCCTGCCGGCCGTCGATCGCCTCGGCCATCCGTTCGACGATCTCCGTGAGGACCGCCCGCGGGGTCGCGGTGTTGATGCGCACGTGCCCGGCGCCGGCCTCACCGCACTCGCGGCCGTTCGTCAGCGCGATCCCGGCGGACTCGCGGAGGAACCGGGCGGGGTCCTCGCCGAGGTCGTAGGCCCGCAGGTCGACCCAGGCGATGTAGCTCCCGGCGGACGGCAGGTGCCCCGCTTCCGGCAGCCGCTCGGCGAGCAGGGCAGCGAGCGCTGCGCGGTTGTCGTCGAGGTAGGCCAGCAGCTCCGCCAGCCAGTCCCCACCCTCCCGGTAGGCCGCGGTCGTCGCGACGATGCCGGGGCTCGCCGTCGAGTGCGCGACGAACTCGCCGAGCTCGGCGAACCGGGCGGCATCGACGCGGTTCGTGAACACCATCTGCGCGCACTTGAGGCCCGGGATGTTGAACGCCTTGGAGGCCGACAGCGCGGTGATCGAGTGCTCTCCGGCAGCCTCGGACACCGTGGCGTAGGGGATGTGGCGGGCGCCCGGGAAGACGAGCGGGGCATGGATCTCGTCGGCGAACACCCGGGACCCCGTGGCCTCGACGATCCGGCTGATGGCCTCGAGCTCGGTGCGCTCGTAGACCTTGCCGATCGGGTTGTGGGGATTGCAGAGGACGAGCAGCCCGCCGCCGGCGAGCGCGGACTCGAGGGCGGGCCCGTCGACGTCCCAGCCGTCGGCGGTGCGGATCATCGGCACCTCGCGGATCTCGCGTCCGCACAGCGGCGGCACCTTGAAGAACGGCATGTACGCCGGGGTCATGAGGACGACCGGGGTGCCCGGTGCGGTGAACAGGTCGATCATCGCGCGGTACGCGGTGATGACGTCGGGCACCGCGGCGACCTGTGCGGGGGCGATGTCCCAGCCGAAGCTCCGTGCGCAGTGCTCGGCGGTGGCCTCGCGGAGATCCCGGAGCATCGCCGGCGGCGTGTAGGTGAAGAGCTCCTTCTCGGTGAGCTCGGCGAGGGCCGAGTGCACGGCCGGGGCGGTGCCGAAGTCGGCCTCGGCGATGAAGGCGCCCAGGGTCTCGGGGACCGCGGTCCACTTGATGCCGCCGCGGGCGCGGAGCTGGTCCGGGGTGTACTCGGGAATCGTCATGCCTCCACGGTACCGCTCGGTCGGCGGGGCCTCAGCGCAGGCGGGGGCCGACATTGACGCTGATGAACGTGCGGCGGAGCTGGGCCGCGGAGAGGAACAGATCGGTGCGCCGGGGTTCGCCCTCGGCGCCGCCGAGCGGATTGTGCACATGGACCCGCAGCGGCCCGTGCGGGTCGGGTGAGCCGTCCTCGCTCAGCCGGGCGACCCGCCGCACCACGTAGACGTGGCCGTCCATGACGGCGACCGAGCGGTGCGGGTCGTCCTCCCGCGGCACCCGGAACGATCCGCCGGGTCGCACGAGCGTCGAGGCGACGACCGGACGTCCGGCCGCGAGCCAGTGCTCGATCCGCGACAGGCGCAGCGGGACCGGCCGGGCCGGGCACCACCGGCCGGTGAGGAGCCCGAGCGCGACGCCGGCGAAGTCCCCCTGGATCCGCCGGTAGGAGCCGCGCCCGTAGGTCAGTGCGGCCGCCTTCTCCACGAGCGAGGCGGCGTTCGGTCGCAGCCGGCGGTCCCCGGCGCGGTGCGCGGCGGGAACGCGGGGGCTGAGCGTCACCCAGCGGGCCCCCGGCGTGTGGAGCCGCACCTCGACGAGCCCGTTGTCGGTGGGACGGACGAGCGAGGCGGTGAATCCGGGACGCATGTGCTCGCAGGCGGCGAGCACTGCGATGAACCAGCAGTCGCTCAGACGTCCCTGCCGGATCGAGAGCGGTCGGACGGGCCGGTTCCGTTCCCCCTCCGCCGGCCGCGCAGCGGCGGACCCGGGGGCGGTGAGGCCGCGCAGCGGCACGGGGACCCAGCGGGCCGGCCCGCGCGGCACCGGTTCGAGCGCCGGCACGGTGTCGAGGGCGCGGGCCACCTCGGCGGCGGAGAGGTCGTGGGCGGCGGCGAGGAGCCGGGGGCCGCGCCGGCCATCGATGCGCAGGCGGCTGCGGAGGCGTCCCGTCAGGGAGGAGGGGCGGCCGCGGGCGGGACGGAGCTCGGCGGACAGGGCGCCGAGATCGGCGCGGGGGAGCGGGTCGACGGCGAGCAGCGTGCGGAGCAGACGGAGATCCTCGGCCCGGCGCGCCGCCAGGGAACGGTGCCGGCGGACGCGACGACGCTCGGTTGGCATGCGCGACCCGATTCCGGTAGAGTAGATCACTGGTCTGTTATGGGCAAGGAATGAACCCGCCGTGTCGCACCCGAGCTTAGCGCACGGAGGCCCGCCGGCGGTGGATTCCCCACCTGCAGATCCCGGTCGAATCGGAACCCGCCCGGGAGACCGAAGAGGATCCGAGATACGAACGATGCGTGGCCGTCCTGCGGCCACGGGAAGATGAGGTTGACGAACGATATGGCCAAAAAAGAAGGGGTCATTGAGATCGAGGGCTCTGTTGTGGAGGCTCTGCCGAACGCCATGTTCCGCGTCGAGCTGACCAACGGGCACAAGGTGCTCGCGCACATCTCCGGAAAGATGCGCCAGCACTACATCCGCATCCTCCCCGAGGACCGCGTCGTGGTGGAGCTGTCTCCCTACGACCTGTCCCGCGGACGTATCGTCTACCGGTACAAGTAAACGGTCTTTTCGACAGTTTTCGCCGCTCACAGCCCCCGGGTCCTGGCCCGGGGTCTTCGCGGTGAGAAGAAGGATTAACGATGAAGGTCAAGCCCAGCGTCAAGAAGATCTGTGAGAAGTGCAAGGTCATCCGGCGCAACAGCCGCGTCATGGTGATCTGCGACAACCCGCGCCACAAGCAGCGTCAGGGCTGATTCGCTCACCTCGAGCAGATCGACACAGCTGTGCCGCACCCGCGGCGCCAGCGAGCACCACACCCAAGCAGGCCTCGCCCCCTGGACACAGGACGACACCCGCGGCTCGGAGGCCGCGGACCGGTGAGAGCACCGGACAGGTCTGAGCAAGCACCTCCGAACAACCCATGGAGTACACACAATGGCACGTCTTGCCGGAGTCGACCTCCCGCGTGAGAAGCGCGTGGAAGTCGCCCTGACATACATTTTCGGTGTGGGCCGCACTCGTGCGAGCCAGACCCTGACGGAGACCGGGATCAACCCGGACACCCGCGTGAAAGATCTGTCCGATGCCGAGCTCGTGCAGCTGCGCGACTACATCGAAGGCACATTCAAGGTAGAGGGCGACCTCCGTCGCGAGGTCGCCGCCGACATTCGCCGCAAGGTCGAGATCGGCAGCTACGAAGGCCTGCGCCACCGCCGGGGACTCCCCGTCCGCGGCCAGCGCACCAAGACCAATGCGCGCACCCGCAAGGGCCCCAAGCGCACGGTGGCCGGTAAGAAGAAGTAAGCCCTCCAGCCTTCGAATCAGGAGAATCCACACTTATGCCTCCCAAGACACGCGCAGCCTCCGCTGCCCGCAAGACCCGCCGCAAGGACAAGAAGAACGTCGTCAACGGCCAGGCCCACATCAAGTCGACGTTCAACAACACGATCGTGTCGATCACCGACCCGACCGGAGCCGTGATCTCATGGGCTTCCTCCGGTGAGGTCGGCTTCAAGGGCTCCCGCAAGTCCACCCCGTACGCTGCGCAGATGGCCGCGGAGTCCGCCGCCCGCCGCGCCCAGGAGCACGGCCTCAAGAAGGTCGACGTGTTCGTCAAGGGCCCGGGCTCCGGACGCGAGACCGCGATCCGCTCCCTCCAGGCCGCCGGCCTCGAGCTGGGCACCATCCAGGACGTCACCCCGACGCCGCACAACGGCTGCCGCCCGCCCAAGCGCCGGCGCGGCTGACCCGGACCGGCCGGACGATCCGGCGGACCCCACGGGTCCGCTGCGATCGGACGCCGGGCCACCCACCACCGCAAGCGTCACGAGTAGCGATACTCTCAAGTGCATTGCGAGCGTCATATAGCGGATGCTCGCCGAAAGGAAGCCCACGTGCTGATTGCACAGCGTCCCACGCTCACGGAAGAGGCTGTAGACACCTACCGGTCGCGGTTCGTCATCGAACCGCTCGAACCGGGCTTCGGCTACACCCTCGGCAACTCGCTGCGGCGAACCCTGCTGTCCTCCATTCCCGGTGCCGCCGTCACGAGCATCCGGGTCGATGGTGTGCTTCACGAGTTCACCACGGTCCCGGGCGTGAAGGAGGATGTCACCGAGTTCATCCTCAACCTCAAGTCCCTCGTGGTCTCCTCGGAGTTCGACGAGCCCGTCGTGGCCTACCTGCGCAAGCAGGGTCCCGGCGCCGTCACCGCCGAGGACATCTCCGCCCCCGCCGGAGTGGAGATCCACAACCCGGAACTGTTCATCGCCACCCTCAACGAGGACGGCCGCCTCGACATGGAGCTCACGATCGAGCGCGGTCGCGGCTACGTGTCCTCGGCGCAGAACAAGAACGCCGACGCCGAGATCGGCCGGATCCCGGTCGACTCGATCTACTCGCCGGTGCTCAAGGTCACCTACAAGGTCGAGGCCACCCGTGTCGAGCAGCGCACGGACTTCGACCGCCTCGTCGTCGACGTCGAGACGAAGCCCTCCATCACCCCGCGTGATGCCGTGGCCTCGGCCGGCAAGACCCTCGTCGAGCTGTTCGGGCTGGCCCGTGAGCTCAACGTCGAGGCCGAGGGCATCGACATCGGACCGTCGCCGGTCGATGCCGCCCTCGCCGCCGACCTCGCCCTGGCGATCGAGGATCTCGATCTCACCGTCCGCTCGTACAACTGCCTCAAGCGCGAGGGGATCCACACCGTGGGCGAGCTCGTCGGTCGCAGCGAGACCGACCTCATGGACATCCGCAACTTCGGTTCGAAGTCGATCGACGAGGTCAAGCAGAAGCTCAGCGAGCTCGGCCTGAGCCTCAAGGACAGCCCCGCCGGCTACGAGAGCCCGGTCGACGGCGAGGACGTGTCCTTCGTCGAGGACGAGCAGTTCTAAGAATTCCAAGGAGATAAATCATGCCTACGCCCACCAAGGGTCCCCGCCTCGGCGGCTCCCCGGCGCACGAGCGGATGCTGCTGAACAACATGGCGTCCCAGCTGTTCGAGCACAAGTCGATCACCACGACCGTGACGAAGGCCAAGCGCCTCCGTCCCGTCGCGGAGCGCCTCATCACCTTCGCCAAGCGCGGAGACCTGGCCGCACGCCGCCGCGTGCTCGGCCAGATCGCCGACAAGTCGATCGTGCACGAGCTGTTCACCTCGATCGCTCCGGCCGTGGCCGAGCGTCCGGGCGGCTACACCCGCATCACCAAGATCGGCCCCCGCAAGGGCGACAACGCCCCGATGGCCGTGATCGAGCTCGTCCTCGAGGCGTACTCGCCCAAGCAGGCGACCGTCAAGGAGGCCGAGGCGGCCACCGCCGCGGCCGCCCCGAAGGCCGAGGAGTCGCAGGACACCGGCTCGAAGGACGCGGAGTCGACCGAGGAGACCCCGGCGGCCGAGCCGGACGTCACCACCGAGTCCGATTCCGAGGACGAGATGGCCGAGGCGGAGTCCGCCGAGGAGAAGTCCGAGGACAAGTGACCTGCTGATCCGCTCCCGCGGATCGACGATCGCCCCGACGGCGGTGCGTGCCGAGTGCACGCACCGCCGTCGTCGTCCTCCCCGGGGATCCGCGCTCCCGTGCGGCGGTGCGGCAGTCCGCGACGCTGTGGCGCGCCGCTGACCCGGGGCGGCATGGCGGATCCGGGATAGGCTCGGGGCACCCGAGGACAGGAGATCCCCGATGCCCCGCAGCCCCTCGCGCACCGACGTTCGCCCTGCTGCGCGCTGGCGCCGTGGACGCCTGCGGCGGATCCTCATGCTCGTCCTCGCCGCGCTGCTCGTCCTCGTCCTCGTGCTCAGCGGGGTCGCCGCCTGGTCGGTGGTGCGGGCCTTCCCGCAGACCGACGGCACCCTCGAGGTCCCGGGCCTCCAGGAGACGGTGACCGTGCAGCGCGATGCCCGTGGCGTCCCCACGATCACCGCCGCCCGCGCCGACGACCTGCTGTTCGCGCAGGGCTTCGTCCACGCCCAGGACCGCTTCTGGGAGATGGACTTCCGCCGGCACATGACGAGCGCCCGGCTCTCCGAGCTGTTCGGCGAGTCCCAGGTCCCCACCGACACCTTCCTCCGCACACTCGGCTGGCACCGCACCGCACAGGCCGAGGTCGCCGCACTGCCCGCCGAGGAGCGCGGGTACTACGAGGCCTACGCCGCCGGGGTCAACGCCTATCTCGAGGAGCGCTCCGGCGGCGGACTCGGTCTCGAGTACTCGGTGCTCGGGCTGCAGAACCGCGGGTACTCCCCGGAACCGTGGACGCCGGCGGACTCCGTCGCCTGGCTCAAGGCGATGGCCTGGGACCTGCGGACGAACATCGAGGACGAGACCGCCCGCGCGCTGCTGGCCGGTGACCTCGATCCGGAGCGGATCGCCGATCTCTATCCCGGCTACCCCTTCGACGAGCACCCGGTGATACTGGCCGAGGAACCCAGCGGCGCCGGGATCGGCGACGGCGAGGTGCCGCAGCCCGCCGGTGCTCCGGCGGAGCCTGCGCAGCCCGGCGGTGGAACCGCCGATCATCGGGAGCCGGGGAGCGCAGCGGCATACCCCGAGGCGGGCGCGCTGTTCGCCGCGTGCGGCCTGGCGGAGATCCTCGCCGAGGTCGACGCGCTCGTCGGCGGACAGGGCGAGGGCATCGGCTCGAACTCCTGGGTGGTGTCCGGTGAGCACACCGCGACCGGCGGCCCGCTGCTCGCCAACGACCCCCACCTCGGCGCCTCCCTGCCCTCGGTGTGGACGCAGATGCAGCTCCGCTGCTCCGAGGTCACGCCGGACTGCCCGTTCGACGTCGCGGGATTCTCCTTCTCGGGGCTGCCCGGGATCGTCATCGGCCACAACGCGCAGGTCGCCTGGGGATTCACCAACCTCACCACCGACGTCGCGGACCTCTACGTCGAACGGGTCGACGCGGACGGCTACTGGCGCGACGGCGAGAAGGTCCCCTTCGAGACCCGGGAGGAGACCCTCCGGGTGGCCGGCGGCGAGGACGTCGAGATCACCGTGCGGACGACCGGGCACGGCCCGATCGTCTCCGGGCTCACCCCGGAGTTCACCGGGATCGCGGCCTCCCCGCCCACCGGAGCCGATGCCGGGGCCGGGCCTGGTGCCGGGGCCGGAACGTCTGCCGGGGAGAGCACGGACGCCGCGGATGACTGGTCCGGCGAGCACGCGCTCAGCCTGCGCTGGACCGCGCTCGAAGCCGGTACCACCGCGCAGGCGATCTTCGCCCTCAACCGGGCCCGGGACTTCTCCGACTTCCGGGCCGCGGCCGCGCTCTTCGACGTCCCGGCGCAGAACCTCGTCTACGCCGACGTCGACGGCAACATCGGCTACCAGGCACCCGGCCGGCTGCCGATCCGCGGCGCCGGGGACGGCTGGATGCCCCAACCGGGCTGGGACAGCGCCTACGACTGGCAGGGATTCATCCCGTTCTCCGAGCTGCCGGTGGAGTACAACCCGGACTCCGGGATCATCGTCACGGCGAACAACGCGATCGTCGACGACGCCTACCGGCACCCGCTCAGCCGCGACTGGGACTACGGGGACCGTGCCGCCCGGATCGTCGATCTCCTCGACGAGGCCGTCGCCGCCGGTCCCGTGACCGGCGCGGACCTCGCCGCGATCCAGCTCGACACCGTCTCCCCGGTGGCCGCACCCCTGCAGCGCGCCTACGCCGAGCTCACGGTGGACGACCCGGACGTCACCGAGGCCCTCGAGCTCCTCGCCGGCTGGGACGGACGCAACGACGCGGACTCCGCAGCCGCGGCCTATGCGAACGTCCTCTTCGACCGCGTGACCGCCGCGCTGCTCGCCACGCAGGGCACCGACATCCCCCGTGACGACCAATCGCGCATCGCACTGGTCCTCGACCAGCTGCTCGACGACCCGGGATCCCCGTGGTGGGCCGGGGACCGGGACGCCCTGCTGCGCACCGCGGCAGCCGAGGCGCACACGGAGCTCGTCGAGCTCCAGGGGGAGGACCCGGCCGGCTGGAGCTGGGGCGAGCTCCACGCCCTCACCCTCACCCACGGCTCCTTCGGGGAGAGCGGCATCGCCCCGATCGAGGCGCTGTTCAACCGCGGCCCCTATCCCGTGGGCGGCGGGTCCGGGGTGGTCAACGCGACCGGATCGGACCTCGACGCGGGCTTCGCGACGACCACCGTGCCCTCCCTGCGGATGGTCATCGACGTCGCGGACTGGGACGACTCGACCTGGCAGAACCTCACCGGAGCGAGCGGCCACGCCTTCCACCCGCACTACACCGACCAGGCCGAGCCCTGGGCCGCAGGTGTCCAGGACCGCTGGGCCTGGTCCACGGCCGCCGTCGACACCGCGACCGAGGACACGCTCACCCTGCGCCCGCGCTGATGCCGGGCAGGCACGGCAGGTGGCCGGGTGCGGGCATCGCGGACCGGCCGCTCAGACCGGCAGGCGTGGAGCCCGGGGGACGGGCGAGGTCGAGCGGCCGGCGGAGAACACCCCGCACGGCTCACCCTCCCGCCCGCGGCGTCCCAGGAAGGCGCGGAGCCCCTCCCGGGTGTCCGGGCAGTCCTTGAGCTCGGAGTGCGCGGCCACCCGCAGACCGTGCCGGCCCAGCACGAGCCACAGCCGCAGCAGGTCCCGGCCGCGCGCGATCCCCGCTATCGGATCCGTGCCGGAATCCTCGGCGCGGCCCCACACGACCAGGCGCGCCGGCGGGCGGCCGATCCCGGGCAGCACGGCCCGGACGGCAGAGCTCGCCGCCGTCGCGGCGGGCAGGGTCTTCACGGTGTCCGCCGTGCAGAGCACCCGGCGGGCGAGCGGCTGCACCCGGGCGAGCGCTCGGGCGACGACCGGGGCCGCCCGAGCACCGAGCACCGGGGCGAGCATCCGGGTGCCGGCGGGCAGCCGCAGGCAGTCGGCGGTGAGGCCGTCGCGCTGGTAGGCGGGGTCGCGCGGGTCGAGGCGCAGCCAGCCGAGCGTCTCCGCCGCCATCGCCGGAGTGGAGAGCACATGGGTGGCCGACTGCGCCTGCAGGTGGGAGAACAGCGGTTCGGGCAGCTGGCTGAGCGCGAGGTCCGAGCACCCCGGCAGCGCGGCGAACTCCGCGACCGCGGCATCGAGCGCGCGGTCATCGGGGAGGAGCCGGCCGCGGTCCACCTGCCGGGCGCGGAGTTCGCGCACGGTGAATCCGGTGAGCGCAGGAGCGGACGTGCGGGTGAACCGGAAGTCGAGGACGAGGTCCGGCCCGACCCCGGACACCGGGCCGGTCTGCAGGGACCACCCGGACTCCGCAGCCGCGATCGCGAGCGCCTCGACCCAGCAGCCGAGCGAGAGGTGGAGGTCCTCGTGCCGGGGATCGGCCTCGGGCAGGGTGCGCGCGGGGTCGACGGTGAGCCGCACCCCGGATCCGGTGGGAACGGGCCGCCACGGCTGGGTGTTGTGGGCCGAGGGCGCGCACCCGGCGACGGCGATCCAGCGATCGCGCAGCGCGGGTGCGGGCTGGGGGCGGGGTGCACTCATCGCAGGTCCCGGACGTAGGTGGTGAGCCCGTGGAGCGGCCGGCCGCCGGCCCGGTCGAACACCGCGGCCGACCCCGGGTTGTCCCGTCCGATCGAGGTCACCCGGAGGCGCCGGTACCCGCCGGCGATGAGGTTCGCGTACACCTGCCGGAGGACGAGGGTGAGCAGCCCGGAACCGGAGTGGTCGGGGTCGGTGCCCTGGATGAGGAGGATCGCGTCGCGGCCCCGGGTGCGGTGGGACGTGAGGAGCTCCGCGACCGCCCGCGGGCCGAGCCTGCCGTCGTGCCGCTGGAGGATCGCGGTGGGGTCGGGGACCACGAGTGCGAAGCACCTCGGGGGAGCGGCGGGAGGGTCGTCGAGGCCGTCGGCGGTGACGATGAGTGCCGGGTCCATGAGGGCTTCGAGGCCGGCGGTCTGCCCGGCCATCTGCGCCGGCCCGATCTCCGTGTAGTACGGCAGGGCGGCGAACGCCCGGTTGAGGGTGGGCCGCAGGCGGCGCACGAACCGGCGGGTGCCCACGCGGGAGGGGTGGCGCAGACGCACCCCGGCGGCGGCCGCCTCGGCAGCGGTGGGCGCGGTGGCGCGGGCGGCCGGGACGCCGCCGAGGTCGACGATCCAGGAATCGGCCTGAGCCCAGCGGGTGAAGCCGTGCGCCTCGTAGGCCGCGGGCACGTGGGCCGGGTTCCACGGCGAGTCGAAGAACCCGCGCTCGGCGAAGCCCGCGGTGACGACCCCGCCGGTGGTGTTCGGCAGCGGCGACACCGGACCGAACAGGTGGGTGCAGCCGGTGTTACGGGCCCGCGCGCCGAGCGCCTCGAAGAGCTCTGCGGCGGCGTGCTCGTCGGCGAACTCGGTGGCCCCGAAGCACAGGGCGCGGACCGTGGGCGCGAGCGCCTGCGGCCCGGTCGACAGGCGTGCGTCGAGCGCGGCGGAGCGGTGGGCGGTGGTGCGGCCGGTGACGGTGCCGCCGGTGCGGGCCAGCAGCAGCTCGATCGGCTCCGGGAACCACGTGCGGCCGGTGTGCCAGGACCGGATCTCCGAGCGCAGCAGCGGCACCCGCAGTCCGGACGTGCCCTCGTCCCGGCCCAAGCGGGCCGGCAGCTCGAGGAACGCCGCGAGGTCCGCGCGGGTGCGGACGGGGGAGACGGTCACGAGCGGACCGGGCGGTCTGCTGCAGAGGTGCCGGCCGGCGGGGTGCCGGCGGGTGCAGTGACGGCGGTACCCTGACCGGCCGCGGAGGTCCCGGGCCCACCGGTGGTGGGTGCGTCCGCGGACTCGCCGGTGACCGGGGAGAACCGGTCGATGAGGCCCAGGCGGCCGTCCTCGGCGCGGAACTCGCCGTTCGTGTAGCCCCACTCCTCGGCGTCGAGGATCCGGATGAAGCCGCCGCGTGCCGGTGAGGACCCGTCCCCGCCGACCAGCCAGTGCATGATCGTGTGGTGCTCCGGGGTGCGGGCGAAGCGCAGGAGGTCGTCGCGGGTGGCGAAGGCGACGAGGAGGCCGATCCGGTCGGGGAACTCGTAGTAGCTGCGGTGCCACAGGTACCCCGGTGCGTGCTTGAGCGCGCGGGCGAGCTTCGGCCAGCGGCGGATCTGGCCGAGCATCGCGAGCGGGCTGCGGTAGCGGTTGCAGCCGAGGAAGAACGATCCGGCCCGCGCCTGCGGGGGTGCTGCGGAGAAGTCGTTCGAGCGCATGTCAGGCCTCCAGGTAGACGTTCTTGATCGTCGTCGTCGGGCGGGCGAACGGGCCGGCGCCGTGGTCGTGGACGCGCACCCGCAGGTCGGCGGCGCTCGGGTCCTCCTCGAGGGATTCGGCGAAGTCCCGGGACACCGCGGTGAGGTGGGCGACGACCCCGGCCCGCACCGTGTCGGCGAGCTCGCCGCGGGCGGCGTCGTCGAGGTCGGCCGCGGGCTCCGTGGCGGGGTCGCGCAGCTGCAGGTGGAGGGTGGGGCGCTGCTCGAGCTCCCCGACGTCGTCGAGGCTGATCCGGAAGCCCTCGATGAGGTGGGCGCGCGGGTTGTCGGTGTAGATCCCGTTCTCCACGTCGAGCGGGTAGATGTTGGCTCCCATGTAGGAGATCGTCGAGTCCGAGCGGCCGAACAGGAGGACGAACGGCAGCTTCATCCGCTGCCGGGCGAACGCTTCCGAGCACGCCGCGGCGAGCTCCGGGCGGGTGCGGGTGAGCTCGACCATGGTGGGGAAGTCGATGAGCCGGGCCTCGTCGCCGATGTTGTAGCGCAGGCGCGGACTCATCACCGCCGCGGAGTTGATGGTGACGACGAGATCGCCGTCATCGGTGGTCTCGAGGTAGGTCTCGAGCGGGTTGTACTGGAACACCATCGGGGTGCGCGCCTCGTCCTCCCCGAGCACCTCGGCCCGGAACCCCGGGTCCTCGGCCAGCGCGCGGCGGATGACGACGGACAGGTCGGACTCCCCGGCCATCCCGATCGTGAGGTCGGAGGCGCCGTAGCCGGAGTACACCCGGGCGAAGCGCTGCTCGAGGTGGTCGCGCAGGCCCTCCGTCATCGCCTCCCCGCCGACGAAGCCGTTGAGGGTGTAGGCGTCCCACACCTCGGGCTCGGCGGCCATCCGGTCGACGACGTGCTTGAGGAAGGGCGGGTAGGCGCTGATGAGGTAGGTGAAGCCGGGGCCGAAGTGCCGCAGGGTGTCGAGGATCTTGTCGAGGTCCGGCCCGGTGTTCTTCACCATCGCCACCTTCGCCATCGCCTGCCCGGTGTTCGTGCCGGTCGCCCAGGCGCCCATCGAGAAGGCGTTGATGCAGAACAGGTTCTCGCTGCCGAACAGCATGGTGACGTAGCCGGCCACATTCTTGTGGACGGTGTCGAGCTCCTTCTTCGAGCGCATCCAGTTGAACGGCGTGCCCGAGGATCCGGAGGACTCGTCGACGACGGTGCCGGCGATCTCGATCTCCCCGTTCCAGCAGCGCGCGGCCTCCGGGTAGGTGCGGACGTAGTCGTCCTTCGAGGTCGGGGTGTAGCGCTCGAGGTCCCACCAGGCGAAGGAGTACCCGGAGCGGGCGAGGTGGTCCTGGTAGGCCGGCACGTCGAGGCTCGCGTGCTGGCAGATCATCCAGGCGTTGAGCTTCGCGAACCGCTCGAGCGCCGGGTGGTAGTGGCGGGCGGTGAGGCGCCACACCGCCGGGTGCACGCGGTAGGCCCCGTAGGCCGTGGTGAGGCCGGCGTTGGCGAGCCGCAGCAGCGCCTGCCGGGCGAGGTTGACGGGGCGGCGCGGGATCGGGAGCGTCCGGAGAGGTGTCTGTGCCATGCACCCACGCTAGACCGCCGGTCGCGCCCGGCGGAAGCGTGCGAAGGCCGATGTTCCGGATCCGGTACAGCGGTGGCGGATCCGGGCAGGAGCGGGGCCGCCGGGCGAGTGCCGGGCCCGAGGTGCGGCCGGCGCCGGGGTGGCCGGCGGGTGACGGACCCGCCGGTCAGCGGAAGACGACGGTCCGGTTGCCGTCGAGGATGACCCGGCCCTGCGCGTGCCAGCGCACCGCGCGGGCGAGCACGGACGCCTCGACCTCCTGCCCCTGCTCGACGAAGTCCGCCACCGGCTGGGCGTGGGTCACCCGGGCGACGTCCTGCTCGATGATCGGGCCCTCGTCGAGGTCGCTCGTGACGTAGTGCGCGGTCGCGCCGGTGATCTTCACGCCGCGGGCGTGGGCCTGGTGGTAGGGGCGGGCGCCCTTGAAGCTCGGGAGGAAGGAGTGGTGGATGTTGATCACCCGGCCGCGCATCCGCTCGCACACCGCCGGGGACAGGATCTGCATGTAGCGGGCGAGCACGACGAGCTCGACGTCGAGCTCCTCGACGAGCCGCAGCAGCTGCGCCTCGGCGTCGTCCTTGGTCTCCGGGGTGACCGGGATGTGGTGGAAGGGCACTCCGTGGAACTCCGCCAGCGCTGCGAGGTCGGGATGGTTGCCGACGACGCCGACGATGTCCGTCGGCAGCGCCCCGGTGCCCTGTTGGAAGAGGAGGGTGTTGAGGCAATGGCCGGCTTTCGAGACCATGACGAGGGTGCGCTGCCGGCGCGAGGCCGGGTGGAGCTCGATCGACATGCCGAGGCGCCGCACGACCGGGGCGAGGGCCTCGCGGATGACCTCCTCGGGAGCACCCGTGCGGAACTGGAGGCGGAGGAAGAACACCTCGGTGTCCTGGGAGCCGAACTGCTGGGACTCGGTGATCGTGGCGTCGATGTCGACGAGCACGCCGGTCACCGCGTGCACGATGCCGCCGCGATCGGGGCACGAGATCGACAGCACCCATTCCTGGTCGGTGAGCATGCCTCCCATGGTAGGGGCGGGCGCCTCGGCTCCGGGAGCCGGTCCGGCAGGCGGACCGGGTGCGGGGCCGGCTGCGGGCTCGTGGCGGCGACCGGGGTGTGGACTAGGATTGGGCCCGTGCGGTCGGCCGGCCGCAGCTGCACCGTCGCAAGGAGTCACAGGAATGAATGAAGCGCCCGATTCGATGACCGCCTCGCTCGGCGCAGTCGACCCGGAGATCGCCGCGGTCCTCGACCAGGAGCTCGCCCGCCAGCGCGACTCCCTGGAGATGATCGCCTCGGAGAACTTCGTCCCGCGCGCCGTGCTGCAGGCCTCGGGCTCGGTGCTGACGAACAAGTACGCCGAGGGCTACCCGGGTCGCCGCTACTACGGCGGCTGCGAGGCCGTGGACATCGCGGAGAACCTCGCGATCGAGCGGGCGAAGGCGCTGTTCGACGCCGAGTACGCCAACGTCCAGCCCCATTCGGGCGCCTCCGCCAACGCCGCCGTCATGCACGCCTTCGCCCGGGCCGGCGACAAGCTCCTCGGCCTCGACCTCGCCCACGGCGGTCACCTCACCCACGGGATGAAGATCAACTTCTCCGGCCGCCTCTACGACATCGCCTCCTACGAGGTCGACCCCGACACCTACCGCATCGACATGGACGTCGTGCGGCAGCGGGCGCTCGAGCACCGGCCCAAGGTCATCGTCGCCGGCTGGTCGGCCTACCCGCGGCAGCTCGACTTCGAGGCCTTCCGCTCGATCGCCGACGAGGTCGGGGCGGCCCTGTGGGTCGACATGGCGCACTTCGCCGGTCTCGTCGCCGCCGGGCTCCACCCGAACCCGGTGCCGCTCGCCGACGTCGTGTCCTCCACCGTCCACAAGACGATCGGCGGCCCGCGCTCGGGCTTCATCCTCAGCCGCGACCCGGAGCACGCGAAGAAGCTCAACTCCGCGGTGTTCCCCGGCCAGCAGGGCGGCCCGCTCATGCACGCGATCGCGGCCAAGGCCGTGGCCTTCAAGCTCGCCGGGACCGAGGAGTTCGTCCAGCGCCAGGAGCGCACCCTCGAGGGAGCACGCATCCTCGCCGAGCGGCTGCTCGCCTCCGACGTCGCCGAATCCGGTGCGACGGTGCTGTCGGGCGGCACCGACGTCCACCTCGTGCTCGTCGACCTGCGGAACTCGCAGCTCGACGGGAAGCAGGCCGAGGACCTCCTCCACGAGGTCGGCATCACGGTGAACCGCAACTCCGTGCCCTTCGACCCGCGGCCCCCGATGGTCACCTCGGGCCTGCGGATCGGCACCCCGGCGCTCGCCACCCGCGGTTTCGGGGCCGCGGAGTTCACCGAGGTCGCCGACATCATTGCCGAGGCGCTCAAGCCCGGCCCCGATGTCGAGGCGCTGCGGGGACGGGTCGCGAAGCTCGCCGCCGACTTCCCGCTCTACGAGGGTCTGGAGCAGTACTGATGAGCGCGCAGATCCTCGACGGGAAGGCCGCCGCGGCGGCGATCAAGGACGAGCTGCGGGAGCGCGTCGCGAAGCTCCGGGAGTCCGGTGTCGTGCCCGGCCTCGGGACCGTGCTCGTGGGCGAGGACCCCGGCTCGCAGTCCTACGTGGCCGGCAAGCACCGCGACTGCGAGCAGATCGGCATCCGCTCGATCCGGAAGGACCTGCCGGAATCGATCAGCGCCGAGGAGCTCGACGCGGTCATCGACGAGCTCAACGCCGACCCGGAGTGCACCGCCTACATCGTGCAGCTGCCGCTGCCGGACCACATCGACACCGATGCCGTGCTCGAGCGGGTCGACCCGGACAAGGACGCCGACGGCCTCCATCCGATGAACCTCGGGCGGCTCGTGCTCAACGCCAACCGGCCGATCGCCTCGCCGCTGCCGTGCACCCCGCGCGGGGTCATCGAGCTCATGGAGCGCAACGGGATCGAGCTCGCCGGGAAGCACGTCGTGGTCGTCGGCCGCGGCGTCACGGTGGGCCGGTCCATCGGATCGCTGCTCACCCGGCGGGAGCACAACGCGACGGTGACCCTGACCCACACCGGCACCCGGAACCTCGACGAGGTGCTGCGCACCGCCGACGTCATCGTCGCCGCCGCGGGGTCCGCCGGGCTCGTCACGCCCGAGGCGGTCGCCCCCGGTGCGATCGTGCTCGACGTCGGGGTGTCGCGGGTGGAGGATCCGGAGACCGGCAGGAGCCGGATCGTCGGCGACGTCGATCCCGGGGTGGCCGAGGTCGCCGCCTGGCTCTCCCCGAACCCCGGGGGAGTGGGCCCGATGACCCGGGCGCTGCTCCTGCGCAACGTCGTCGAGATCGCCGAACGGCAGGCCGGGCCGGCCTGAGAGACGCGGACGACGACAGCGGGCCCGGAACTCCCCTGGAGTTCCGGGCCCGCTGCGATCCGAAGCGATGCCGGCGTGCACGGTCGGCCGCGCACGCTCCCGCGTCAGAGCTTCATGTGGAAGAGCACGCGCGCCACACCGGGGCCGGCGTAGTCGCTCACGAGCTCGGCCTCGAAGCCGAGCGAGGAGTGGAAGGAGATCGCGTCGCTGTTCTCCGGCACCGTCGTCGCCTCGACCTCGTCCTCGCCGAGCCGGCGGGCGCGGTCGATGAAGGCGGTGTAGAGACGCCGGCCGATCCCGCGGTGGCGGAAGTCGTCGTGCGCGGCGACGAGGTGGATGTAGGACGGGCCGTCCTTGGGGAAGCAGCCCAGCAGGTACCCCACGATCTCGTTGCGGAAGCGGGCGACGAGACCCCCGGATGCCATCTGGCGGAACCAGTACGGGTCGTGCTCCTCGCTGAGATCCTTGTCGCCCCAGAACTGCGAGGACTGCTCGGCGAGGAAATCGCGGAGCTCCATGGCATCGACCTCGTCGAGCGGATGGATGGTGAGCTGGTCCAGGTCGAATGTCGACGGCGTGTCGGTCATGGCGTCCTCCTTCGGAAGCAGTGCTGTGGACACAGTCTACGTGCTGCGGCCGACGGAGAGCAGTCGTCTCACGGAGCGTGCGAGGATTGCCCCATGATCCGAATCGCTGCAGTCAACGTCAATGGTGTGCGCGCCGCCTGGCGCAAGGGGATGAGCCCGTGGCTCGAGAGCGCGGGTGCGGAGATCGTCACGCTCCAGGAGGTCCGCGCCCCGAACGAGATCGCCGAGGGCGTGCTCGACGGGTGCGGGTACGCGGTGTACAGCGCCGACGCCGAGGCGAAGGGCCGGGCCGGCGTCGCCGTCCTGTCGCGGAGCCCGGCGGACGCAGTGCGCGTGGGGATCGGAGAGGAGTACTTCGCGCGGTCCGGGCGGTGGATCGAGACCGACCACCGACTGGCCGACGGCAGCACGCTGACCGTCGTGTCCGCCTACGTCCACTCCGGGGAGGCGGGCACCCCCAAGCAGGACGACAAGTACCGGTTCCTTGACCGGATGCTCGTCCGGCTGCCCGAGCTCCGGGCCGCCGCCGACCACGTGCTCGTCACCGGCGACCTCAACGTCGGCCACACCGAGCTCGACATCAAGAACTGGAAGGCGAACCGCAAGAAAGCCGGATTCTTGCCGGAGGAGCGGGCCTACTTCGATCGGTTCTTCGGGGAGCTCGGCTACGTCGACGTCCACCGGCGGCTGTCCGGCGAGGTGCCCGGGCCCTACACCTGGTGGTCGATGCGCGGCAAGGCCTTCGACACGGACGCCGGCTGGCGGATCGACTACCAGATGGCGACGCCTGAGCTCGCCGCCGCCGCGCGGGCCGCCCGGGTCGACCGGGCCGCGACCTGGGGCGAGCGGTGGAGCGACCATGCCCCGCTCGTCATCGACTACGACCTGCCGGGCCTCGCCGCCGGGGAGTGACCCGGGCACGGCCGGACGCGACGAGGGCCGCCGAGGTGATGATCACCTCGGCGGCCCCGTGCGCGGTGCACCGGCCGGGTGACCGTCGCCGGCGGGATCAGGCGTTCGGATCGACGAGGATCTTGACGTGCTCCTCGTTGTTGTTGATGAGCTGGTCGAACCCCTCGTCCACGAGTCCGTCGAGCCCGATCCGTCCGGTGATGAACGGGGCGAGATCGATCCGCCCCTCCTGCACGAGACGGATGGTCGCAGGGTGATCGTTCGCGTAGCCGATCGTGCCGCGCAGGTCGATCTCCTTGAGCACGAGCGTCGGCATGTCGACCTCGGGCTTTCTGCCCCAGATCGAGACGTTGACGATGACGCCGTTCGGGCGCACTGTGTCCATGAGGGTGTCGAGGACCACCGGCACCGAGCTGCACTCGAAGCCCACGTCGGCGCCCTGGCCGTCGGTGAGCTCACGGACGCGCTCGGCGACGTCGACCTCGCGCGGGTCGAACACCTCGTCGGCCACCCCGGTCTCCCGGGCCTTCGCCTTGCGGGCCTCGCTGAGCTCCGAGATGTAGACGGTGAGCCCCTCGGCCTTGAGCACGGCCGCGGTGAGCAGGCCGATCGGGCCCGCCCCGCCGACGAGCGCGACATCACCGGATTCCGCTCCGCTGCGCACGAAGGCGTGGTGGCCCACGGACAGCGGTTCGATGAGAGCGGCCTGATCGAGCGGGATGTCGCCGATCGGGTGGACCCAGCGGCGCTCGACGACGATCTTCTCCGACAGCCCGCCTCCGCGGCCGCCGAGGCCGATGAAGTTCATGTCGGGGGAGAGGTGGTAGGAGCGGCCGGGGCCGACCTCGACGTCGTCGCGGATGATGTAGGGCTCGACGACGACGTTCTGCCCGACCTCGAGGTCGGTGACGCCCTCGCCGAGCGCGGTGACGGTGCCGGAGAACTCGTGGCCCATGGTCACCGGGGCCTCCTCGCCGGAGATCGGGTGCGGTGAACCCTTCGGCGGGATGAAGATCGGACCCTCGAGGTACTCGTGCAGATCGGTGCCGCAGATGCCGCACCAGGCGACATCGATGGCGACTGCTCCGGGTTTCAGCTCCGGCTCGGGGATCTCCTCGATCCGGATGTCCTTACGGTCGTAGTAGCGGGCAGCTCTCATAGTGATTCTCCCATCGGAAAGCGTGCGGCGCGGTCCGCGCCGCACTTCTTACGGTAGTGGAGGCAACCCGGGGTGCGGGAGATCGGGGTGCGGGAGATCGAGATCGCAGAGGATCGCGGATCCGCTCTCAGGAACCTTCGGAAATCGAGTTCTGGGGCCGGGACGCGACGAGGGCCGCCGAGGTGATGATCACCTCGACGGCCCTCGTGGGCGGCCCGGTCAGAGCCGATGGCTCAGCAGCACCGGACCTTGGGGTTGCGGTCCTGCTCGTCGGTCAGATCTCGCCAGAACTCGCGCTCTCCCATGGCTCCCTCGCGGGTGCCGTGCCGGCGCTCGAACGACTCGAGGTAGTGGAGGTAGGCGTTCTCCCCCATGACCTCCTTGAGGTACCAGTGGACGGCCCGGAACGGCGCGGCGATCCGGGCGAGGACCGGGTTCGCAGTGCCTGTGGTGCTCGTGCTCATGAGTGCTCCCGTTGACCGACGGCGGAGGGCTCCAGCTTATCCCACTGCGCCCGGACCTCCTTCTCCGCCTTGGTCGCGATGAGCCCGGCCGGCGCGAACCTGCGGGTCGGCTGGTAGGGCTCCTCCGTCGTCGGCAGCGGCTCGCGCGCGGTGATCGACTTGAAGGCCGCCCACAGCGCCATGACCACGACCATGAGCACGACGACGGCGAAGATGATCGACAGCGTGCCCTGGATGAAGGTGTTGCGGACGACGGCGTTCATCGCCTCGACCCCCTCGGTGGTGCCCAGCGAGGTCTCGCCGGCGGCCACCGCATCGCGGTAGGCGACGTGCTGCGCCCAGTAGCCGAGCTTCGGATCCGAGGAGAAGATCTTCTGCCACGACGCGGTCATCGTCACCGCGAGGTCCCAGACGAGCGGGATGCCGGGGATCCACGCGTACTTCGCGTACCCCGACTTGCAGACGAGGGCGAACACCACCGCCAGTGCGATCGCCGCCAGCAGCTGGTTGGAGATGCCGAACAGCGGGAACAGCGTGTTGATGCCGCCCAGCGGATCCGTCACGCCCATGAGGAGGATCGACCCCCAGGCGCCGACCATGACGATGGTGGTGATCCAAGCGCCGACGTTCCACGAGGGATCGCGGAACTTCGGGATGAAATTGCCGAGCGCGTCGCCGAGCATGAAGCGGGCCACGCGGGTGCCGGCGTCGATCGTGGTGAGGATGAAGAGTGCTTCGAACATCACCGCGAAGTGGTACCAGAACGACATCCAGGCCGGCCCGCCGAACACGTTGTGGAGGATGTGCGCCATGCCCATCGCGAGCGTCGGAGCACCGCCGGTGCGCGAGACGATCGACTCCTCGCCGACGTCCTGAGCGGTCTGCTCGAGGAACTCGGCCGAGGTCTGGACGCCGGACATGCCGAGCGAGTTGTTGATGAAGTCGGCAGCCCCCTGCGGGGTGCCGCCGGTGAGCGGCTCCGCGGCGTTCATCGCGAAGTAGATGCCCTTGTCGAGGCAGACCGCGGCGACGAGCGCCATGATCGCGACGAAGGACTCCATGAGCATGCCGCCGTAGCCGATGAGGCGGGCCTGGCTCTCCTTCTCGATGAGCTTCGGGGTGGTGCCCGAGGAGATCAGCGCGTGGAACCCGGAGAGGGCGCCGCAGGCGATGGTGATGAAGAGGAACGGGAACAGGGCGCCGGCGAAGGCCGGTCCCGAGGTGTTCGAGGCGAACTCGGTGATCGCCGGCATCTGTACGGTCGGGTTGACCACGAGGATGCCGACGGCGAGCAGCACGATGGTGCCGATCTTCATGAAGGTCGAGAGGTAGTCGCGCGGGGCGAGCAGCACCCACACGGGCAGGACCGCGGCGAAGAAGCCGTAGATCATCAGGCACCAGGCGAGCGTGGTCTTGTCGAGGTGGAACACCTCGGCCCAGACCGGGTTGTTGTGCACCCAGCCGCCGGCGATGATCGCGAGCACGAGCAGGGCGACGCCGATGACCGAGGTCTCGATGACCCGGCCGGGGCGCAGGTAGCGCATGTAGACGCCCATGAACACGGCGATCGGGATGGTCATCGCGATCGAGAACAC
The DNA here is from genome assembly GCF_040656435.1 of Brevibacterium sp. NPDC049920. NCBI lineage: Bacteria > Bacillati > Actinomycetota > Actinomycetes > Micrococcales > Brevibacteriaceae > Brevibacterium > Brevibacterium sp. NPDC049920. The sequence continues at coordinate 36,801 of NZ_JBFAMF010000001.1, read as the reverse complement.
GCCCCAGGGGGACTCGGCGAGGGCGTTGATGATGACGACGCCGAGCACCGCGATGAGGATCGTCATGATGAGCAGGATGCCGACCGAGGCGATGAAGCCGCCGACCCGGCCGAGCTCGTCGCGGGCCATCTGGCCGAGCGAGCGGCCGTTCCGGCGCATCGAGAAGTAGAGGACCATGTAGTCCTGCACGCCGCCGGCGATGATGACGCCGAAGATGATCCATAGCGTGCCGGGCAGGTAGCCCATCTGGGCGGCGAGGATCGGGCCGACGAGCGGACCGGCGCCGGAGATCGCGGCGAAGTGGTGGCCGAAGAGCACGCGGCGGTCGGTCGGGGTGAAGTCGCGGCCATTGTCCTTGAGCTCGGCCGGGGTGGCGCGGCTCGGGTCGGGGCGGCAGATCTTCCACTCGATGAACTTGGCGTAGAACCGGAAGGCGATGAGGTAGCTGCCGACGGCGGCGGCCACGAACCAGCTCGCGCTGAGGTTCTCGCCCCGGACGAAGGCGACCATGACCCAGCCGATCGCGGCGATGAGGGCGATGGCGACCCAGATGACGATCTTCGTCGGGGTCCAGCGCGGCCTCTCGACGACCGCCACGGGCGGCAGGGTCTCATCGGTCTTGACGTACTCAACCGACATGCGTGCTCCTTAACGGGAAATGATGTGTGCGGAACGATGCGCGGCGACCGCGGTCTGCACTGACCTGCGGGTGCTGCGGTTCTGCGGTGCGGGCGTGGTGCGGCCTGCACGCTCTTGGGGAGCCTGGCAGTTCGCACAACTGTGTCTGTGCGGTCGCTGACAGACACTCCAGGGTGCACCCGCCCCGCACCGTTTGTCCAACCGAGCCGGTCGGGAAACCGAGAATGACGTCCGAATCGTTATCGAACAGCGCCCAGGGAGGCGGCGTAGGGGGTCGGGCCGAGTCCGCGCCCGGGCGAGCGCAGTGGCACAATGGGCACCATGACGCAGACCTCCGAATCGCAGCACCGTCCCCGTTCCCTCTCCGGGATCCAGGCCACCTCGGACTCCCTCCACTTGGGCAACTACATCGGGGCGCTGCAGCAGTTCGTCGAGCAGCAGGAGACGCACGACGCGTTCTTCTTCATCGCCAACATGCATGCGATCACCGTCGAGCAGGACCCCGTCGAGCTGCGGGAGCGCACCCTGCGCACCGCCGCGCAGTTCATCGCCTCCGGGCTCGACCCGGAGAAGTCGACGATCTTCATCCAGTCCCACGTCCCGCAGACCACTCAACTGGGCTGGGTGCTCGAGTGCACCGCCTCGCTCGGCGAGGCGCAGCGGATGACCCAGTTCAAGGACAAGGCCGCGAAGAACGAGCACATCTCCCTCGGACTCCTCACCTACCCCGCGCTCATGGCCGCCGACATCCTGCTCTACCAGGCCGACGTCGTGCCGGTGGGGGAGGACCAGCGGCAGCACCTCGAGCTCACCCGCAACCTCGCCGGGCGCTTCAACCAGCGCTACGGGCAGACCTTCACCGTGCCGGAGCCCGGGATCCTCAAGCAGACGGCGAAGATCTACGACCTCCAGGACCCGGGGGCCAAGATGTCGAAGTCAGCGGCGAACCCGGCCGGGCGGATCGACGTCCTCGACGAGCCGAAGGCGCTGACGAAGAAGTTCAAGTCCGCCGTGACCGACAACGACACCGTCATCGCCTACGACCCGGAGACCAAGCCCGGCGTCTCCAACCTCCTCACCATCTACTCCTCCTTCTCCGGGGAGCCGATCGAGTCGATCGTCGCGCAGTTCGAGGGGAAGATGTACGGCCACCTCAAGGTCGCACTCGCCGAGCTCGCCGTCGAATCGCTGACCCCGGTGCGCGAGCGCACGCACGAGCTGCTCGACGACCCGGCCGAGCTCGAGCGGATCCTCCACGCCGGCGCGGACCGCGCCGAGGCGATCGCCCGTCGAACCATCGAGGACGTGTACGCCCGTGTCGGATTCCTCTCCCGCTGAGACCGTCGGCCCCCGCTGGGGCGCGCCCCCGGACGCCCCGGCGATGCCGGCTCCCGATGCGGACGGAATGGTCGCCCTCGGCATCACCCTCGACGTCCCGGACCCCTATGCCACCGAGCTGCGCACGGCGCGGCTGGGGTACGGGGACGAGCGGGCGGCGACCGTGCCCACCCACATCACCGTGATCCCGCCGATGGAGATCCCCGGTGATTCCTGGCCGGTGGTGCGCGCCCACATCCGCGCCGTCGCCAACGACACCTCGCCGTTCGTCATCGAGCTGCGCGGCTCCGGCACATTCATGCCGACCTCGCCGGTGGTGTTCATCTCCGTGGCCCGCGGCATCTCCGAGTGCCAGACCCTGTCGAGCCGGCTGCGCCACGGCGTGCTCAACCAGCACCTCGCCTTCCCCTACCACCCGCACGTCACGATCGCCCAGGACGTGTGCGAGGAGGAGCTCGAGCGCGCCTACCGCGAGTACGCCGGATTCGAGGCCCGATTCATGGCGCACGGCTTCGGGGTGTACTTCCACGATGCGTCCGGGCAGTGGCGGCTGTTCGACAAGGTGCCTTTCGGTCCGTGAGCGCGGTCCCCGAGTTCCCCGGCGGGCGCGGCGCACGCCGTGATCCGTGGGACAATGCACTCGTGGCCATGAAGAATCAGACTCCGCTCAATCTGTCCCCCGAGGTCCTCCACACCGCAGCCCGGTGGGAGGACCGCTATCACGAGTGGGCGCGCGGTGTGGTCCGCAAGCGCGACTGGCGCCCCACCGTCATCGCCTACGACTCCTACGGCACGGAGACGAGCATCCGCGTGCTCGCCCGGGTCGTGCTCACCAAGACCGGGCAGCCGGCCGCGGACACGAAGGCGAGCATCCGCGGCTGGCGCTCCTTCGGCAACGTGCCGCTGTCGGACGAGACCGCGTGGGTGCGGGTCGGCGACACCGAGCACATGGTGACCGCCGACCGCGGCGGGATCGTCGATGCGGTCATCCCCGGGGACTTCGCCCCGGGTCCGGTGGAGATCGAGATGTGGACGACCGACTCCCTCGTCGACCGTGCGACGGTGCGCATCATCGGGCAGGAGCAGACCTTCGGGATCATCTCCGACATCGACGACACGGTCATGGTGACCGCCCTGCCGCGTCCCATGCTCGCGGCATGGAACACCTTCGTGCTCGACGAGCACGCCCGCAATCCCGTGGCGGGCATGTCGGTCCTCTACGACCGGCTCACCTACATGCGGCCGAATTCGCCGATCATCTACCTGTCGACCGGCGCCTGGAACGTCGCACCCACCCTCAAGCGGTTCCTCGGGCGCAACCTCTACCCGGACGGCCCGCTGCTGCTCACCGACTGGGGCCCGACAGCCACCCGGGCGTTCCGCTCCGGGCAGGAGCACAAGCGCTCCACGCTCGAACGGCTCGCCCGCGAGTTCCCCACCATGAAGTGGCTGCTCGTCGGCGACGACGGCCAGCACGACGAGGCGATCTACGGCGAGTTCGCCGAGAACCACCCGGACAACGTCGCCGCCGTCGCGATCCGGCAGCTCACCGTCGGCGAGGCGGTGTGGGCCGGCGGTCGCTCGCAGCAGGGCGGCCGCGGCACCGGGGTGCCCTGGGTCTACGCCAGCGACGGCGCGGGGCTGGCCTCGAAGCTCACCGAACGCGGGATCATCTCCGCGATCTGAGCCGGGCCGCGCTCAGCACTCGGTCCGGCCCTGAGACGGCCCGCCTCGAAGTGGAGTGTGGGGCTTGTGGAGGAGTGCAGGGCGAACAGCGCCACCACATGCTGCCGAGAGCCCCACACTCCGAACCGGGGTCAGGAGTGTGGCGCGCGGGCGGTGCTGCGGCGGCGCAGCAGCACGAAGCCGAACGTGCCGAGGAGCAGCACCGCGCCGGCGGCCGCGAACAGGATGCGCGCATCGAAGGCACCGGAGTCCGACGCCTCGGCCCCGCCGGTGACGTCTGCGGCCGGGGCGGCGGTGGACTCCGTCGGCGTCGGCCCGGCGGTCGGCTCCGGAGTGAGGCGGACCTCGGCGACGGGTTCGGGGTCATCCTGGTTGAAGGCCCACTCGATGAGGTCGAGCGCGGCCCGGCGGGTGCCGTTGTCGCTCGTCAGCACCGCCGAGGCATAGGTCTTCCCGTCGCGCTCGACGACGGCGACGAAGGAGCCCTTCGCGGCCTCCGTGTAGCCGTTCTTCAGTCCCAGCCCGCCGTCGACTTCACCGACGACCCGCGTGTGGTTGCCGATCTCGTAGCCGGCGACCTTCTCACCGGTGTCGGGGTCCGTGGCTCCGGGGAAGTCGTAGGTCTCCGTGCGCAGGATCCCCATGAGGTAGTCGTCGCGGAGGACCGCGCGGGCCACGATCATCTGGTCGGCGACCGTCGTCACCTGCCCCTCCGCATCGAGGCCCGAGGTGTTGCGCGCCACCGTGCCGGTGAGACCGAGCTCCGCGGCCTTCGCGTTCATCAGCCGCACCGCCTCGTCCTGCCCGCCGACGGCGTTGCCGAGCGCGTGCGCGGCGTCGTTCGCACTCGACATGAGCATCGCGTGGAACAGGTCGTCGACCGTGTACTCGTTCTGCTGGACGATCCCCGCCTTCGTGCCGTCGACGGCCATGTCCGCGAACACCGGCTCGTAGACCTGCTCGGGGTCGTCGAGCACCTCGACGAGGGCGAGCGCGGTGAGGAGCTTGATCACCGAGGCCGGCGCCCGGCCGGCGTCGATCTCGTGGGCGGCGAACGCCTCCCCGGAGTCGAGGTCGGCGACGATCCACGCCTCGGCGACGGGTTCGGGAGCCGGGGTGCCGGGGCCGAGGTCGGGGGAGGCGTAGATCGGCTCGGACTCCTCCGGCGCGGGCTCGGGGGCGGCGAGCGCAGGCACCGGCCCGGCGCCGAGGAGCCCTGCCGGCCCGGCGGTGGACAGCGGTCCGGCCGCGGGCGCGAGGAGCAGGACGGCGGGGAGCAGGAGGGCGGCGGGGCCGCGGAGAGCATCGAACACACGAGAAGTCTATGCGCTGCGTCCGCAGACCGGGGTGGATGCACGAAGCGCCCGGAGCGGGGTCCGGGCGCTTCGGCTGCGCTGTGCGGGTGCGGGCGGTGCCGGTCCGGCGGGCCCGCCGGGGTCAGAAGGCGCGGGTGAGGAGCGCCTGCTTGACCTCGGCGATCGCTTTGGTCACCTGGATGCCGCGCGGGCACGCCTCGGTGCAGTTGAAGGTCGTGCGGCAGCGCCACACGCCCTCCTGGTCGTTGAGGACCTCGAGGCGCAAGTCCGTGCCCTCGTCGCGGCTGTCGAAGATGAACCGGTGGGCGTTGACGATCGCGGCCGGGCCGAAGTACTGGCCGTCGGTCCAGAACACCGGGCACGAGCTCGTGCACGCGGCGCACAGGATGCACTTCGTGGTGTCGTCGAAGCGCTCACGGTCCTCCGCGGACTGCAGACGCTCACGGGTGGGCTCGTTGCCGTCGGTGATGAGGAACGGCATGACCTCGCGGTAGGACTGGAAGAACGGCTCCATGTCCACGATGAGGTCCTTCTCCAGCGGCAGACCCTTGATCGCCTCGACCGTGATGGTCTTGTCGGTGTCGAGGTCCTTGAGCAGGGTCTTGCAGGCGAGCCGGTTGCGGCCGTTGATCCGCACCGCGTCGGAACCGCACACGCCGTGCGCGCACGAGCGGCGGAACGACAGCGAGCCGTCGATCTCCCACTTGATCTTGTGGAGGGCGTCGAGCACGCGGTCGGTCCCGTGCATCGTGACCGTGTAGTCCTCCCAGTGCGGCTCGGAGTCCTTCTCGGGGTCGAAGCGGGCGATCCGGATGGTGCAGTCGAACGACGGGATCTCGCCGCCGCCCCCGCCCAGGTGATCGGGGATGTCGACCTTGGATGCCGGTTCTGCGGTGGTGGTCTCGGGATTCGCACTCATCAGTACTTACGCTCCATCGGCTGGTAACGGGTCATGACGACGGGCTTGGTCTCCAGACGCATGCCCTTGATGCCCTCGGACTCGCTGTCGGGGTCGAGGTAGGTCATCGTGTGGTGCATGAAATTCTCGTCGTCGCGATCGGGGAAGTCCTCGCGGAAGTGACCGCCGCGCGACTCCTTGCGGTGGATCGCGGCGACCGCGACGACCTCGGCGATCTCGAGCAGGAAGGCAAGCTCGATCGCCTCGAGCAGGTCGAGGTTGTAGCGCTTGCCGCGGTCCTGGATCCCGACGTTCGCGTAGCGCTCCCGCAGCGTCGCGATGACGTCGAGGGCGTTGCGGAGGGTCTCGTCGGTGCGGAATACCTGCACGTCGGCGTCCATCACGTCCTGCAGGTCCTTGCGGATCGCGGCCACCGACTCGGTGCCGTCGGCGGTGCGCATCGACTCGATCATGTCGACGACGCGGGCCTCCGGGCCCTCCGGGAGCTCCGGCATGACGGCGGTCGCGGCGTACTCCGCGGCGGCGATGCCGGCGCGCTTGCCGAACACGTTGATGTCGAGCAGCGAGTTCGTGCCGAGACGGTTGGAGCCGTGCACGGACACGCAGGCGCACTCGCCGGCGGCGTAGAGGCCGGGGACGACGTCGGTGTTGTTCGACAGCACCTCGGCCTTGATGTTCGTCGGGATGCCGCCCATCGCGTAGTGGGCGGTCGGGAACACCGGCACCGGCTCGGTGTAGGGCTCCACGCCGAGGTAGGTGCGCGCGAACTCGGTGATATCGGGCAGCTTGGCGTCGATGTGCGCCGGCTCGAGGTGGGTGAGGTCGAGGAGCACGTAGTCCTTGTTCGGACCGCAGCCGCGTCCCTCGCGCACCTCGTTGGCCATCGACCGGGCGACGATGTCGCGCGGGGCGAGGTCCTTGATGGTGGGGGCGTAGCGCTCCATGAAGCGCTCGCCGTCGGAGTTGCGCAGCACCGCGCCCTCGCCGCGGGCGGCCTCGGACAGGAGGATGCCGAGGCCGGCGAGGCCGGTCGGGTGGAACTGGAAGAACTCCATGTCCTCGAGGGGGAGGCCCTGGCGGTAGGTCACCGCGACGCCGTCGCCGGTCAGGGTGTGGGCGTTCGAGGTGGTCTTGAAGACCTTGCCGAAGCCGCCGGTGGCGAACACCACGGCCTTCGACCGGAAGACGTGGATCTCTCCGGTGGCGAGCTCGTAGGCGACGACGCCGGCGGGGCGGCGCACGCCGTCGACCTCGGTCATGACGAGATCGAGCACGTAGAACTCGTTGTAGAACTCGACGCCGTGCTTGACGCAGTTCTGGTAGAGCGTCTGGAGGATCATGTGGCCGGTGCGGTCCGCGGCGTAGCAGGCGCGGCGCACCGGGGACTTGCCGTGGTCGCGGGTGTGCCCGCCGAAGCGGCGCTGGTCGATCCGGCCCTCGGGCGTGCGGTTGAAGGGCAGACCCATCTTCTCGAGATCGAGGACGGCGTCGATCGCCTCCTTGGCCATGACCTCCGCGGCATCCTGGTCGACGAGGTAGTCACCGCCCTTGATGGTGTCGAAGGTGTGCCACTCCCAGTTGTCCTCCTCGACGTTGGCGAGGGCCGCGCACATGCCGCCCTGGGCCGCGCCGGTGTGCGAACGCGTGGGGTAGAGCTTGGTCAGCACCGCGGTCCGGGCCCGCTGCCCGGACTCGATGGCCGCTCGCATGCCCGCGCCGCCGGCGCCGACGATGACGACGTCGTACTCATGTACCTGCATAGAATTCAGTTCTCCTTGTAGTGCCTGCGTCAGCCGGCGGTGCAGAAGGAAGCGAGCAGAGCCGGGTCGGCGCCGACGGGGCAGGGCTCGAAGGTGAAGATCACGAGGGTGCCGAGCGTGATGATGATCGCGGAGGCGACGTAGAGCACCACCTGCAGCGCGATCCGGGTGCCCGGGCGCTCGGCGTAGTCGGCGATGATCGTGCGCATGCCGTTGGTGCCGTGGACCATCGCCAGCCACAGCATGACGAGGTCCCAGATCTGCCAGAACGGATTGGCCCACTTGCCGGCGACGAAGCCGAAGTCGATGGCGTTGACGCCGTCGCCGAGCCACAGGTTGACGAACAGGTGGCCGAAGATCAGGACGACGAGCACGATGCCGGACAGGCGCATGAAGAGCCAGGCGAAGAGCTCGGTCTTCGAGCGCGTCGAGGCGTGGCGCGTGTAGCCCGTGCGGGGTGCGGGAATGGTCGAAGCAGTCATTCTCATCAGCCTCCGAAGACGTGCATGAGGTGGCGGGGGAGGAAGCCGATCATCACGACGAGCCACAGGATCATGGCTCCCCAGAACAGCTTCCGCTGGTTCTTCGGGCCGCCCTTCCAGAAGTCGACCAGGATGACCCGCAGGCCGTTGAAGGCGTGGTACACGATGGCGGCGACGAGGCCGATCTCGGCGAGTCCCATGAGCGGGGTCTTGTAGGTCGCGATGACGGCGTTGTACGCCTCCGGCGAGACGCGAACGAGTGCTGTGTCGAGCACGTGCACCAGCAGGAAGAAGAAGATGCCGACGCCGGTCACGCGGTGCGCGACCCAGGACCACATCCCTTCGTTCCCTCGGTACAGAGTGCCCGTAGACGCTTTGGCCACGGGGCATCCTCCAAGTGGATACGAGCATTTGGGTTACCTCATGAAGTTACGCCGGTTTTCCCAGCGGTGCCAATCGAAACGCACGCTTCCTGCGCATTTCATGAGAGAAGCGCGCACCGCGCTGACCAGCATTCGGACTCCTCGCGTCCGAAAGATATATACCGGACAGAAGTGTGCGGTATTCATCACGGACTATCCGCTGCGACTCTCCGCCGCGCATCGGCGCTGTGCGGGGCGGCCGCGGGCCGGGGAGCCGCGCTGCGCCCCGGGCGCGGGATCCGGTGCGCGGCGGGTCGCTCAGCGGACCCGTGCGGGGAGTCGACCACAATGGGTGGGATGATCGCCGATGCCCCTGCCCCTGCCCCTGCCCCTGTCGCCGGCGCGCCCGCCGCTCCTGCTGTGCCGCTCGCGGACCCGCACTTCCACGCGGTGATCCCCGCCGGGGGATCCGGCACCCGGCTGTGGCCGGTGTCGCGGGCGCACGCCCCGAAGTTCCTCCACGACGTCCTGGGCGTGGGCCGCTCGCTGCTGCAGTCGACCTGGGACCGGGTCGAGGCGCTCGTCTCCCCGGACCGGATCACCGTGGTGACCGGCGCACCCCATGTCCAGGCGGTGCGGGAGCAGCTGCCGCGCCTCGGTGCGGACCGGATCCTCGCCGAACCCAGCCCCAAGGACTCGGCCGCGGCGATCGGGCTGGCCGCCATGCTCATCGCCGACGAGGACCCGGATGCGATCATCGGCTCCTTCTCCGCCGACCACTCGATCACCAACGTCGACGAATTCACCGCGGTCATCGCCCAGGCGTGCGCCGCGGCGACCGGCGGGGACATCGTCACCATCGGCATCACCCCCACCTACCCCGCCACCGCCTACGGCTACATCCGGACCGGGCCGCTGCTCGCGCTGCCCGCCGCGCCCGCCGCCCGCCGCGCCCTCGCATTCGTGGAGAAGCCCGCGGCCGGCCGGGCCCGCGAGTACACGTACTCCGGCTCCTACCGCTGGAACGCGGGGATGTTCATCGCCCGTGCGGATGCGCTGCTCGCGGTCATGGCGGAGCAGGCCCCGGAGCTCCACGCCGGGCTGCGGGAGATCGCCGACGCCGCCCCCGGTGCGGAGCGCGAGCGGGTGCTCGCAGAGGTGTGGCCGGGGCTGGAGAAGAAGGCGATCGACTACGTCGTCGCCGAGCCCGCCGCGGCGGCCGGGCGGGTCGTCGTCATCCCCGGGGACTTCGGCTGGGACGACGTCGGGGACTTCGACTCGGTGGCGAAGCTGCGCCAGCCGGTGCGCGGCGAGGAGCACGGGGTGTTCTCGGTCGGCCGCGAGGTCGACGTCGTCGACATCGATGCCTCCGGCGTGGTCATGTCCGATCAGGACCGGCTGATCGCGATCGTCGGCCTCCACGACGTCGTCGTCGTCGACACCGCCGACGCCCTGCTCGTCGCCGCGCGCTCGCACGCGCAGGACGTCAAGCGCGCCGTCGCCCGTGCCGCGGAGATCGGGCGGGAGGACGTGCTGTGACGCACGCCCGCGCAGCGTCCGGCGACCGGCTGTCACGGAACGTCATCCGGTGTCATGTGCGCTCGTCATCGGGACTAGAATCGGGGATCACCCCGTCGTCCACCGCGATGTCCCCGGTGCCGTCCGTCCGTTCGTCGTCCATCCGAAAGACCGAGTGCGCGTGATCCGATCCGCCCTGGCCCCTCATCTCGACTCCCTCGTCGGGTTCCGACGCGACATCCACGCGCACCCCGAGCTGTCCTTCCAGGAGTTCCGCACCACCGACCGGATCGTCGCAGCGCTCACCGCCGCCGGACTCGCGCCGCGGCGCCTCGAGGGCACCGGGGTCGTGTGCGAGGTGGGTTCCGGGCCGCTCGCACTCGCCCTGCGCGCCGACATCGACGCCCTCCCGCTCGACGACCTCACCGGCACCGACTTCGTCTCCACCGTGCCCGGCGTCGCCCACGCGTGCGGGCACGACATCCACCTCAGCGCCCTCGTCGGCGCCGGGATCGTGCTGGCCGACATGCACCGCAGCCGGCCCGGCGGGCTCGGCGGCACCGTGCGCCTGATCTTCCAGCCCGCGGAGGAGGTCACGCCCGGCGGAGCGCTCACCGTGATCCAGCAGGGTGCGCTCGCCGACGTCCCGCAGGTGTTCGCGATCCACTGCGATCCGAACGTCGACGTCGGGCACGTGGGATCGCGCATCGGGGCGATCACCGCGGCCGGCGACACCGTCATCGTGCGGCTGCGCGGCCACGGCGGCCACACCTCGCGCCCGCACCTCACCGAGGACCTCGTCTACGCGCTCGGCAAGGTCGCCACCGACCTGCCCGCCACCCTCCACCGGCTCATCGATCCGCGCCACGCGATCTCGCTCGTGTGGGGCGCGATCGAGGCCGGGCACGCGGCCAACGTCGTGCCCAACGAGGGCTCGATCATGGGCACCCTGCGGTGCCTCGACGTCGACGGCTGGAATCAGGTCGCCGAGGTGCTCCCCGGGCTCGTCGACCGGATCACCGGGCCGTTCGGGGTCGAGGTCGAGCTCACCCACCGGCGCGGCGTGCCCCCGGTGGTCAACACCGAGCCGGAGGTCGCGCTCATCGAGGCCGCCGTCAAGGAGGAGCTCGGCGAGGACAGCGTGCAGCTCACCCCGCAGTCGATGGGCGGGGAGGACTTCGCCTGGTACCTCACCCACTGCCCAGGAGCCCTCGTGCGACTCGGCACCCGGACGCCCGGCGGCGTCACCTACGACATCCACCAGGGGGACTTCCTCGTCGACGAGGGCGCTCTCGAGATGGGGGTGCGCGTGTTCGCCTCCACCGCCCTCAAGGCGCTGGGACTGCGATGACGAGCGCACGCCGGGCTCCGGGCGCGGCGGCGGGTCTCGCCGCGGCCGCGCTGCTCACCGCGTGCGGGGCGCAGCCGCAGGAGGCCGCTCCGGCGACGACGACCGGCTGCGTGGTCTCCGCCCCGGCGGGCTTCGCCGACCGGTCGATCGGCCAGCTGAGCTTCGGTGAGCTGTCCCATGCGCAGTCCGCAGGGTTCCTCGCCTCGACGTCCTCCCAGCGCGTGAGCACGCTCGCCGGCACCGAGGAGGCGCTCGGCCGCTACGCCGGCGGGGACTGCTCGCTCGGCGCGCTCGTGGGCCCCGGCGGGGCCGAGGCGCTCGCCGCCGTCGCCGCGCGGGCCCCGGACACCGCGTGGCTCGCCGTCGCCACCGGCGGCACCGACTACCCGGACAACGTCGTCACCATCGACTTCGACCTCCGCGAGCCCGCATTCATCGCCGGCTACGCCGCGGCGGCGAGCTCGGAGACCGGGATCGTCGCGATGTTCGTGTCCCGCGGGTTCGCCGGCGGCGACGAGCTCCTCGCGGCCTTCGACGCCGGGGTCGAGCAGCGCGGCATCGACACCGGGTCCGAGGTCGCCGGGCTGCGGGAGGGCTCGGTGTCCCGCCGCACCGTCGACGACACCCCGGCGGCCGGGCGCGAGTACACCGAGGCCGCGCTCGAGGCCGGGGCCGACGTCATCGTGCCCTTCGCCTCGGGTGCGGCGAGCGGGGTGCTCGACGTGTTCGCCGAGCACTACGCTCCGAGCGACGAGGCGGCCGCGGACGGCGCCGAGGGCACCGACGGCACAGCCGGGCCCGGCACGGCGGCGGCGGGAGTCGGCGGGCCGGAGATCGGCGAGGGCGACGGCGGGTCCGACGAGGACCCGGAGGAGACGATCGACCCGACCCTGATCTGGTACGGCACAGACGGGGCGCGCACGCTCGACGACGACCTCGGCGAGCACGTCATCGCCTCGACCGTGCCGAACGTCGCGGCGGGCTTCCAGTCGACGGTCGCCGGCTGGCCGGTGACCGGGTTCGCCGGTGAGATCGAGGAGCCGGAGGGGGAGGAGCGCACCATCGGCGACATCGCCGTGCGCGCGCCCGCCTACACCGGCACGATGGACAACGGCGGGGTGGAGGTCGTCGCCTCCGACGGGCTGCTGAGCACCGTGGCCGGGCTGTCGCGCGACATCGCCGACGTCCGCGACCGGATCCGGGCCGGCGAGATCGACGTCCCCGGCGCCGACTGAGCGTCGGCCCGGGGCCGGTGGCGTAGGCTGGTCGCGTGGACCAGACTCTCTTCCCGACTCCCCACGGAGTCGACGCCGATGACCCGATTCTCCGACTCCCCAAGGTGTCGCTGCACGACCACCTCGACGGCGGGCTGCGACCCGCGACGATCGTCGAGCTCGCCCGGGAGGTCGGCCACACGCTGCCGGCCGACGACCCGGCGGACCTCCGCGCGTGGTTCTCCGCCTCGGCGAACTCCGGGGAGCTCACCCGCTACCTCGAGACCTTCGAGCACACGATCGCGGTCATGCAGACCGCGCCCGCGCTCACCCGGGTGGCCCGCGAGTGGGTGCTCGACCAGGTGGCCGACGGCGTGTTCTACGCCGAGGCGCGCTGGGCGCCCGAGCAGCACCTGCGCGCGGACCTCGACATGGACGCCGCGGTGATCGCCGTCCAGGCGGGCCTCGACGAGGGCGAGGCGATCGCCGCGGAGGCCGGGCACGTCATCCGCACCGGGCAGATCCTCACCGGCATGCGGCACGCGGACAACTCGCTCGCCGTCGCCGAACTCTCGATCCGCCACCGCGACACCGGCGTGGTCGGTTTCGACATCGCCGGCGGCGAGGCCGGCAACCCGCCGGCCGCCCACCTCCAGGCCTTCGACTACCTCCACCGCGAGTGCTTCCCCGTCACCATCCACGCCGGTGAGGCCGCCGGGGTCGAATCGATCCTCGAGGCCGTGCAGGTGTGCGGCGCGCAGCGGATCGGCCACGGCGTGCGGATCGTCGAGGACATGGACATCATCGACGGCAACGGCACCCTGGGTCGGCTCGCGGCGTGGATCCTCGATCACCAGGTGCCGCTCGAGCTGTGCCCCTCGTCGAACCTCCAGACCGGGGCCGCCGGCTCGATCGCCGACCACCCGATCACCGGGCTCAAGGACCTCGGGTTCGCCGTCACCGTCAACCCCGACAACCGGCTGATGTCGGCGACCTCGGTGACCCGCGAGATGCGCCTCCTCGTCGACGAGGCCGGCTGGGACCAGAGCGACCTCGAGTGGGCGACGGTCAACGCGCTCGGCTGTGCGTTCATCCCGCTCGACGCCCGCGAGCGCTTCATCGATGAGATCCTCATCCCCGGATTCGAGCGGATCACTCTGTGACCGAGCGGCCCGAGCCCACCGCGGTCCGCCGGCCGTGGACGCTGTGGGCCGCACTCGCGATGGTGGCCGTCGAGGTCGCCGCCCTCCTCGTGTCCGCCGGATTCTTCGTCGTGCTCTCGCGCTCCGGGAGCACCGATGTCGCAACCTCGCTGCTGTCGCTCGCGGTGATGTTCGGCGTGCTCGCGCTCGGCCTCGTCGCCGTGATCATGGGGCTCTACCGGATGCACCGCTGGGCGCGGCCGGCGACGGTCGCCTGGCAGGTGCTGCTCATCCTGTTCGGCCTGTCGGTGCTCGGCTCCGGCTGGCTGCTGCCCGTCGGTTCGATCGTGCCGGCAGTGCTGTGCATCGTCGCGCTGTTCGCCCCGCCCTCGCTGCGCGCCTACGGTGCCGCGATCACCGAGCACGAGGCGCAGGCCCGGGCCGCCCAGGACGCGCTGTCCGCCGATGTCGCCGCCGCGATCGGCGTGGGCGTGGAGGGTGCGGATGGTGCGGATGGTGCGGGGGGTGCTGAGCGCGCGGAGGGCGCGGGGCGCTCCAGCCGTTCCACGCGCAGGAGCGGTCCGACGAAGAGCGTGGGCGGTTCGAAGAAGAAGTAGGGCTCAGCCCAGGTGCTGTCCGCAGGCCTCGGTGAGGAAGTCGCCGGCCGCCTCGCCCTCGGAGTCCCCGAGCGTCGCCGCCGTGCGCTGGATGCCCCACCACACCTCGGGCGCGCTCGCCCACAGCAGCCGCAGCTCCTCCCGGGATCCCGGGTCCTCGGCGAGCTGCTGGGCGGCCTGCTCGATCCGCTCGTTCGCGTCCTCGGCCGTGCACCGCTCCTCGGTGCTCGGACCGGTGGGCCTGACCTCGGCGATCTCGTCCGTGCTCACGGACTCGAGGGTGTACGCCGAGGACCCGACCTCGGTGACTGCGAAGGTGCCGAGGATCCGGTAGAACGGCGCCCGCTCGGCATCGACCGCCTCGGCGGGGAGGGTGATGCTCACACTGTCCGGGGTCGACGGCGTGAGCGTGACCTCGCCCTCCGCGCCGGGCTCCTGGTAGCTGTGGACGTAGACGTCGAGGTAGGCGTCCTCGCCGTCCGCCGCGGCGGTCTGCAGCCCGGACCACACGGGATCGCCCTCGACGGGCCCGCCGGGAGACACGTCGACGAGCGTGATCGCGGGAGCGGAGTCCGGGGTCTCGACGGGGGTCGCCACCTCGGGGCTCACCGAGGGCCGCGGGTCCGGGCGCTCGGTGCCGGTCGCTTCGCAGCCGGTGAGGGCGAGCAGCGCGCACGCGGCGGCTGCGGGAACGGTCAGGAAGCGCTGGCGCACACTCATCACCTTCAGCAGGGGGACGTCGACGGTCACGTGCAGTCTAGGGGCGCGCGGCCCCGGCACCCGGGAGCAACGCCGCAGGCACCGGGCGCGGGGTTCCGCCGGAGGGGTGCAGGCGGAGGGATCGGTCGGTGGGGCTCGGTCGGCAGACTCGGTCGCAGGGGCTCGGTCGGCGGGCTCGGTCGGCGGGCGGTGCCCAGGAGCGGGGCTCAGCCGGCGGACGGGTCCGGGCGCGGGTCCGGCGGGGCGAGGAGGGAGGCGAGCGCGCCGACCTCGTCCGCCTCGAGGCCGAGCCGGGGGAGCACCTCGGCGGCGGGGTGCGCGCGGAGGAACGCGGCGAGCGCCTCGGTGCGGGACCGGGCCCAGGGCTCGAACACCGCGGGCGGCTCGTGCTTCTCCACCGGATGGCCCGAGGTGCGGTGGTACTCGTTGACCCAGTCGAGGGAGCGCCGGTAGTCGGCGATGATCTCGGCGTCGGCGACGCCGGCGAGCTGGAGCAGCCACGCGGAGACCAGCCCCGTCCGGTCGCGGCCGGCCGAACAGTGGATGTAGACGCCGGGACGGGGAGAGGTGGGGCGGGATGATCCGGAACCGGGCTCCGCGGGATCGGAGGAGTCGGGGGAGCGCGTGCCGGCCGGGAGCCGGGCGATCCGGGCGAGGGCGTGCATGACCGCGGCGAGCTCGGCGGGGAAATGGGCGAGGAGCAGCGGGTAGTGCTTGGGGTGGTTGAGGTAGGGGTGGTCGAGCGCGTCGACGTAGTCCGCGACCGCGAAGTCCTCGACCGGCAGCTGGAGGATGTCGAAGGACTCCCAGGCGGTCGCGGGAACGGGCGGGTCGGTGGGGCGGCGGTGCACCTCGGCGGGGGTGCGGAGATCGATGACATGCCCGATCCCGTACGCCGCGAGCTGCTGCCAGCCCTCCGCGGTGAGGCGTTCGCGCCGGCCCCCGCGGACCACCCGGCCGAACCGGGTGGGGCCGTGAGCGGTCGGGAGCCCGCCGAGGTCGCGGAGGTTGAGCGCGCCGTCGAACGCGAGCTCGCGGCGATCGGACTCGGTGCGGTGCCGGTCGCTCATTCGTCCTCGCCGTCGAACCCGGTGGAGAGCTGGCGCAGGAGCTCGCTGAGCTTGCGGCGCTGCGGGGCGGAGAGCTGCGCGAGAAGCTCGGCCTCGAGGACGAGGAGCTCGGCCAGCGCCCCGTCGACCTTGGCCTGCCCGGCCGCGGTGAGCCGCACGAGCACGCCGCGGCGGTCCGCGGGGTCGGGGTGCCGGGAGACCCAGCCGGCGGTGACGAGTCGGTCGATCCGATTGGTCATCGTCCCCGAGGTCACCATCATCTCGCCGATGAGGCGGGAGGGGGAGAGCTGATACGGAGCGCCGGAGCGCCGCAGCGCGGACAGCACGTCGAAGGCCCACACCTCGAGTCCGTGGTTGTGGAAGGTGACCTTGCGGGCCTTGTCGAGCTGCTTCGACAGGCGCGACACGCGCGACAGGACCTCCATCGGGGACACGTCGAGGTCGGGGCGCTCATGGCGCCACGCCGCGACGATCCGGTCGACCTCATCCATGCCCCCATGATACTTCGCCGTCAAGATACCGGTGCTTCAAGATTCTTGACGGCGAGGCCGGGGCGGGGTCGGGCGGGCCGTGGGGCCGGCGCGGGGCCGGGCGACGGGGAGCGGCAGGCGGGCTGCGTGCGGGCGACGGGAGCGCGGTTCGGGTGCGGCGGGCGCCTCGGGCCGGGGCCGGCGTCCACGTTCGGCCGGGTCGCTTGTGTCCGCACTCGGATGAGCGACTAGTGTGGGAAGCGGTTGATTCGCTTCATACCCACCCGCAAGCGGCGCGCCCGCAGGGCCACGGTCGATCCGGACCCGGACCGGGCGCGCACGGACGTAAGGAACACACGTGGATCTTTTCGAGTATCAGGCGCGTGACCTCTTCGAGAAGCACGGGGTGCCCGTGCTCCGCGCACAGGTCGCCGACACCCCCGAACAGGCGCAGGCCGCGGCCGAGGCGCTCGGCGGCGGCACCGTCGTCGTCAAGGCGCAGGTCAAGATCGGCGGCCGCGGCAAGGCCGGCGGCGTCAAGCTCGCCCACGACCCGGCCGAGGCCAAGGAGAAGGCCGAGGAGATCCTCGGCCTCGACATCAAGGGCCACATCACCAAGAAGGTCATGATCGCCGAGGGCGCGGACATCGCCGAGGAGTACTACTTCTCGATCCTCCTCGACCGCGCCAACCGCACCTACCTCGCCATGTGCTCCAAGGAGGGCGGCGTGGACATCGAGACCCTGGCCGAGGAGCGTCCCGAGGAGCTCGCCCGGGTCCCCGTGTCCCCGCTCACCGGGATCGACGCCGCGAAGGCCCAGGAGATCGTCGACGCCGCCGGGTTCGAGGGCGATGTCGCGGCGAAGATCGCCGCGGTGCTGCAGAAGCTGTGGACCGTGTTCGACGCCGAGGACGCCACCCTCGTCGAGGTCAACCCGCTCGTGTCGACCGCGGCCGGCGACATCATCGCGCTCGACGGCAAGGTGTCGCTCGACGAGAACGCCGACTTCCGCCACGAGGACCACGCGGACCTCCACGACATCGACGCCGAGGACCCGCTCGAGCTCAAGGCCAAGAAGCTCGGCCTCAACTACGTCAAGCTCGACGGCGAGGTCGGCGTGATCGGCAACGGCGCGGGACTCGTCATGTCGACCCTCGACGTCGTCGCGTACGCCGGGGAGGACCACGGCGGCGTGAAGCCGGCGAACTTCCTCGACATCGGCGGCGGCGCCTCGGCCGAGGTCATGGCCAACGGCCTCGACGTCATCCTCGGCGACGAACAGGTCAAGAGCGTGTTCGTCAACGTGTTCGGCGGCATCACCGCCTGCGACGCCGTCGCCAACGGCATCGTCAAGGCCCTCGAGATCCTCGGCGACCAGGCCACCAAGCCGCTCGTCGTGCGCCTCGACGGCAACAACGTGGAGGAGGGCCGCGCGATCCTCGAGCAGGCCGGACACCCGCTGGTGACCCTCACCGACACGATGGACGGCGGAGCCGACAAGGCCGCCGAACTCGCCGCCGCGAACTGATAGCCCGAAAGGTCGTATAACACCATGTCGATTTTCCTCAACCAGGATTCGAAGATCATCGTCCAGGGCATCACCGGCGGTGAGGGAACCAAGCACACCGCGCGGATGCTCGCCGCCGGCGCCAATGTGGTCGGCGGCGTCAACGCCCGCAAGGCCGGCACCACCGTGAGCCACAAGGACGCCTCCGGCGCGGACGTCGAGCTGCCGGTGTTCGCATCCGTCGGCGAGGCCATGGAGGCCACCGGCGCGAACGTGTCCGTCGCCTTCGTGCCCCCGGCGTTCTCCAAGGACGCGGGCTTCGAGGCCATCGATGCCGGGATCGAGCTCCTCGTCATCATCACCGAGGGCATCCCGGTGCAGGACTCCGCCGCGATCTGGGCGCACGCCACCGAGAAGGGCAACGCGACCCGGATCATCGGCCCGAACTGCCCGGGCATCATCTCCCCCGGGGAATCGCTCGCGGGCATCATCCCGTCGAACATCACCGAGAAGGGCAAGCTCGGCCTCGTGTCGAAGTCGGGCACCCTGACCTACCAGATGATGTACGAGCTGCGGGACCTCGGCTTCACCACCTGCATCGGCATCGGCGGCGACCCGGTCATCGGCACCACCCACATCGACGCGCTCGCCGCGTTCGAGGCGGACCCGGAGACCGAGGCGATCGTGATGATCGGCGAGATCGGCGGCGACGCCGAGGAGCGCGCGGCCGAGTTCATCAAGGCCAACGTCACCAAGCCGGTCGTCGGCTACGTCGCGGGCTTCACCGCCCCGGAGGGCAAGACCATGGGCCACGCCGGTGCGATCGTGTCCGGTTCGTCCGGCACCGCGCAGGCGAAGAAGGAGGCCCTCGAGGCCGCCGGCGTCAAGGTCGGCAAGACGCCTTCGGAGACCGCGCAGCTCATGCGCGATCTCCTCGCCTGATCTCCAGGCGACAGGCAGCGGGGCTGCCTTGCGGCAGATGCCCGCGAAAACTGCAGTGGCCCGCACAACCTGAACAGGTTGTGCGGGCCACTGCAGGTTCTGCGGAAGTTTCGTGGTTCGGACCGCGTGGTCAAGCGGCACTGCGGGTTGCGAGGTGCCGAGCGATGCGTGCGCACAGGCGTCGCATCGCCGCCGGGTCGAAGAGATCGCGCCATTCGACGCGGATGACCTCCCAGCCGGCGGCGCGCAGGTCGGCTTCCCGCCGACGCTCCTGCTTCAGCGCCGCCCGGCCGTCCGCATCATCGAGGAAGTACTTCCCGTAGCCGTCGAACTCGATCGCGAGCTTCGTCCCGGAGTGGGCGAAGTCCACACGTGCGACGAACCCGTGCTCGTCGTACACCGAATACTGCTCGACCAGGTCGCCGAGCAGCCCGGCACGATCGAGACGGATCTTGAGGAGTGCTTCGCCCGCGCTCTCGCTGCGCCCGCTGAGGAGGCGGAGCAGCGCGTCATCGACGTGCAGTCGCCTGCCGGGATGCGAGTCCCGAGAGACGATGAGGTCCTCGGCGGTGAGCGCTCCGCTGCGAAGGGCGGCCTCGGCCATCGGCAGCCCTTGGTCGAGGCCCCGGGTGCGTGCGATGTCGAGGACGGTCCGTGCGGGCGAGGTGGTGCGCAGTCCCGAGACCTCCACGATCTGATCGGCACCGACCTGCATCGGTCGGAGCCAGGTGTACCCCTTCTGCCTGCTCTTGCCCGGTCGCTGCACCTCGACCAGCGGTCTCTCGTCGATCGCGAAGGGGAGGGCATGGAGATGGGCGGCACTGCCGTGCGAGAACACCGCAGCTCCGCTCGAGACGAGCCGGCCCCCATGCCGGGTTGCGGTGAACGCCTCGATGAGGAGGGCACGACCGGCGGCGTAGCGGATGTGCGCGGTGTTCGACCCGAGTGATGCCAAGCGGTCGTCATCGATCGGTTCGATCATCCGGGTGCCGGGGCGGTGGAGCGGTTCGGTGCATCGGCGGTGCAGCAGGTACACGCCGGGCATCAGTCGCTTGAGGCAGCACGCCGTCATGGCGGATATCGTGCGCCAGTGCGCCCCATGATCGAACAGATCCTGCTGAGTGACGATGAGGCTCATGGCACCAGGCTCCATCGCCCGGCAGCCCCGGACAAGACCCCCTCCACTGCCTGTGGACGACTGCCCGTCCTCAGGTCACAGGGCTCCATGAGGGGAAAGTCCCGCAATTCCTGCACTCACCCCTTCGACCTGAACAGGTTGTGAGGGGGATTGCAGGAATCGCGGGACTTTCGGGGAAGGCCGGGGCGGCCGCGCCAGGGTCAGGCCTTGACGGAGACCACGGGGACGGGGGAGCCGAGGATGATCCGCTGCGCGGACGAGCCCATGATGAGCTTGCCGACGGCCGAGCGCTTGCGGGAACCGATGATGATCATCGAGACCTCGGGGGACGCCTCCGCGAGCGCGAGGATCTCCTCGACGGCGTCGTTGCCGCGCAGGAACTGCTTGAGCTCGTACTTGATGCTCGCGGACTGGAGCTTCTTCACGATCTCGGCGAGCTGCTCCTCCGAGGCGACGCCGCGCTCGTCCTTCGATTCGCCGATCCCGGCGTTGAGCACGAGCAGGGTGTCGTCGAATGCGCGGGCCTGGCGGATGCCGAATTCCACTGCTGCGGTGCCTTCGGGGTTCGGCGTGTAGCCGACGAGAATGGTCATGGGGGATCTCCTCAACGGGGCCGGTCGTCCCTGTCCACCATAGTCGGCGCCGGCCGGACCGTGCACGAGGCGTCCGCCCCGGTCGGCCCGCCCCACCTGCGCCTCTGCGGTGGGGTGCGCACATCGGCGGCGTCGTCCCGACCTGCCGGGGTGCTCCTCCCCGCGGCGCGCAGCCTCCCTGCCGCACCGTCTCCGTAGACTGTCGCCATGCCCGCCTCCCTCCTGCCCGAAGCCCTGCTCCGCCCCGACGGACCGATCGCGGCCACCGACCGGGAGCTCGCCGCAGTGTTCGCCGGCTGGCCGCTCGGTCACCCCGATGCGCGCCTGGTCCAGGAGTACCTGACGGGCCGCGCTGCCGGGGTGCTCGACGTCTCCGGCCGACCGGCGGCGGGAAGCGGTGCGGAGGCCGCCACGATGGGGACGGACGGAAACGGCACGGACGGAGCGGGCACCGACCGAACTGACGGGGTTGACACTCCGGCACCCGGCTCGATCGTCCTCGACGACGCGAGCGGCGCCCTCGCTCTCGTGGTCGCACTCACCGGGGCCGGCCCGGTCGTCGCCTACGCGGACTCGATCGCAGCCGAGGAGTCCGCGCGCCGGGCCGTCGACGCGGTCGAGGCGGTCGGATCACGCATCCAGTGGATGGCATCCGTGCAGCCCACCCCCGGGTTGCGGGCGCTCGCCGAGGCATCGCGTTCCCTCCCCGGTCCCTGCCGGGTGCTCCTCTCCGCACCGAAGGCGGTGCGCGTGCTCGACGAGTATCTCGAGGTGCTCGCCCCGGTGGCCGCGGAGTTCGTCGTCGTCGGACGCGACAAGCACATGAGCCGGGGGCTCAACGCCGAGCTCGCGAAGTTCTACGACCGCGTCGATGTGTCGCCCGGCCGCGCGAAGTCCCGACTCCTCATCGCCTCGCGACCGCGGAGCGCGGCTTCGCAGGGAACCGCATCGCACGCTCCGGTCCCGGGTGCCTCCGATCGGATCCCCGCCCCGCGGACCGCTGCCGTGAGCACGCGGGTCCCCGGCATCCCGGACATCCGGGTGAGCGCGTTCGGCGCCTGCTTCGGCGGCCCGACATCCGACCCCGGATCCGAGCTCCTCCTCGACGCCGTCCGCAGCCACCTCGGCCCGGCGGCACCGGCGACGGACCTGCCCGAAGCCGACGGCTCCCCGCCCGCGGCAGCGGAACCCGTTCCCACGGACGCCGACCAGCCGGTGGCGCCCCGCCGTATCCTCGACCTCGGCTGCGGCAACGGCTGGCTGCTCGCCGCGCTCCACCCCGGAGCGGCACTCACCGGTGTGGACGTGTCCAGGGCGGCGATCGCCTCGGCCGCGGTGACCTGCGCCGCCGGGACGCCTGACGGGAACGGCTCACGGGCTCGTGCCGCCGACCCGCACCACTCGCAGCCGACCTGTCCGCGGCTCCTCCTCCAGGACGCGACCGCTCCGCTGCCCTGGGGCGCGGGAGCCGAGGCAGTCGCGGCCGGCATGTTCGACCTCGTCGTCCTCAACCCGCCGTTCCATGACGGGACGACCATCGAGACGGGCACCGCGCGGACCCTCATCCACCGGGCGCACGAGCTGCTCGCCCCCGGCGGGCGCCTCGTCTGCGTGTTCAACTCGCACCTGCGGTACCGCCCGGGGATCGAGCGGGCCTTCGGGGACTCCGCGCAGTGGGCGCGCGATCGCCGCTTCACCGTGGTGAGCGCGGCCGCGCCGGCGTGAGCCCACCTGCCGCCGCGCCTGCGTGGGCCCACCATCCGCCGCACCTCGCCTGAGCCCACAGGCCGCCTTGCCGCGACCCCGCACCGGCCGTGACCTCGCCCACCTTCCCCGTCCGCCCGCACCGGCACCGTGCCCGAACCGATAGGATGAAAATCCGGGCGAGCCCCGGGACGCCGACGAGATGAGGATGTGAGAGGCCATGTGCGGAATCTGTGGTGAGATCGGGGCGGTCCACGCGCCGGACAGCGCCGCTGTCGAGGCGATGAGCCGGACCATGACGGACCGCGGTCCCGACGGCCACGGCCTCTACGAGAAGGACCACGTCGTCTTCGGCCACCGCCGGCTCGCGATCATCGACCTCTCCGATGCAGGCGCCCAGCCCATGCACGACCCGGACACGCGCCTGAGCATCGTCTTCAACGGCTGCATCTACAACTACCCGGAGCTCCTCGAGGAGCTCCGCGGCCTCGGCCACTCCTTCCGCGGCCACTCCGACACCGAGGTCATCCTCAAGGCCTACGCGCAGTGGGGTGAGGACTTCGTCCACCGCCTCAAGGGCATGTTCGCCTTCGCGCTGTTCGACGAGCGCACCGGCCGCGTGCTCGTGGGCCGCGACCGGCTGGGCATCAAGCCGTTCTACTACGCCGAGGTCGACGGCAGCTTCCGCTTCGCCTCCACCCTCCCGGCGATCCTCGCCGGCGGGGGAGTCGACACCCGGATCGACCCCGTCGCCCTCCACCACTACATGACCTTCCACGCCGTCGTGCCCGCGCCGTACACCATGCTCCAGGGCGTGCGGAAGCTCCCGCCGGCCACCCTCATGTGGATCGAGCCCGACGGCACCCGCACCGAGCGGACCTACTGGGAGCCGATCTACGAGGACGATCCGGCGAAGGCCGACTGGTCGGACAACGACTGGGAGGACGCGATCCTCGAGAGCCTGCGCACCGCGGTGCGCCGCCGCCTCGTCGCCGATGTGCCCGTCGGCGTGCTGCTGTCCGGCGGACTCGACTCGAGCCTCATCGTCGGCCTGCTCGCCGAGGAGGGCCAGCACGGTCTCAACACCTTCTCGATCGGCTTCGAGGCCGCCGGCGGCGAGGAGGGCGACGAGTTCAAGTACTCCGACGTCATCGCCGAGCACTTCGGGACCCGCCACCACCAGATCCGGATCGACACCGCCCGCATGCTGCCGGCGCTCGGGAACGCGATCCATGCGATGTCCGAGCCCATGGTGTCCCACGACGCCGTCGCCTTCTACCTCCTCAGCGAGGAGGTCGCCAAGCACGTCAAGGTCGTCCAGTCCGGACAGGGTGCCGACGAGGTGTTCGCCGGCTACCACTGGTACCCGCCGATGTACGCCGCCGGGACCGACCCGGAGGCCGCGCTCGCGAGCTACCGGAGCGCCTTCTTCGACCGCAGCCACGAGGAGATGGCGCAGCTCGTCAGCCCCCGGTTCCTCGCCGGCTCGGACGTGTCCGGCGAATTCGTCGACGCCCACTTCCGGCACCCGGGCGCGTCGAGCGCGATCGACAAGGCGTTGCGGATCGACACCCAGATCATGCTCACCGACGACCCGGTCAAGCGTGTGGACAACATGACGATGGCGTGGGGCCTCGAGGCGCGCGTGCCGTTCCTCGACCACGACCTCGTCGAGCTCGCCGCGCAGTGCCCGGCCCGCCTCAAGACCGCGCAGGACGGCAAGGGCGTGCTCAAGGAGGCCGGTCGCAGGGTCATCCCGGCCGCCGTCATCGACCGGCCGAAGGGCTACTTCCCGGTGCCGGCGCTCAAGCACCTCGCCGGCCCCTACCTCGACATGGTGACCGACGCAGTGACCGGGCAGACCGCACGGGACCGCGGGCTGTTTCAGCAGGACTCCGTGGCGCAGCTGCTGCAGGATCCGAACGGGAACCTCACTCCGCTGCGCGGAAACCGCCTGTGGCAGATCGCGCTGCTCGAGCTGTGGCTGCAGAGCCATGGCATCACGGGGCCGGCCGCCTGAACCCATGCCCCAGCCCACCGCCCACCCCGGCCCGGACCCGACCGGCACCGGCGAACAGGAGACACCGATGAAGACCGACGTGATCCAGGAGCTGGGCTGGGGCCGACTGGTCTTCGGCCAGACCTTCTCGGAGATCGAGGAGATCGGCCGCGTGCTGCGCGACGAGGCCGGCGGCACGCGCGACATCTGCATGTACCTCAAGGATCCGCACGTGCTCGTGGCACTCCACCCGGAGGAGTACTTCATCGACCCGAGCCACACGTACCGGCTCGACCTCACCGGGGAGATCCCGGAGTCGACCCCGATCCCGGGGATCGAGATCCGCCCCGTCCGCACGAAGGACGAGGCCGAGCGGATGAACCGGATCTACGTGCTCCGGCAGATGGTGCCCGCCGATGTCGAGGTGATGTGGGACAACCACAACCACAACCCCGCGGTGCAGTACCTCGTCGCGGTCGACACCGCCGACGGGGAGATCATCGGGACCGTCACCGGCGTGGACCACCGGGCGCTGTTCGACGACCCGGACCGCGGTTCCTCGCTGTGGTGCCTCGCCGTCGATCCGGCGACCGTCCACGCCGGGCTCGGCAAGCAGCTCGCGATCACCCTCGCCCATCGGATGCGCGATGCCGGCGCGGCGTTCATGGACCTGTCGGTGATGTGGGACAACGAGGGCGCGATCAAGCTCTACGAGCGGCTCGGCTTCGACCGCACCCCGGTCTACGGCATCAAGCGCAAGAACGCGATCAACGAGAAGCTCTACGCGAAGCGGCAGATCGAGGGACTCGAGGAGCTCAACCCGTACTCGCGGATCATCGCCGACGAGGCGATCCGTCGCGGCATCCGCGTCACCGTGCTCGACGCCGACACCGGCTACATCCAGCTCGAGCACGGCGGCCGCACCGTCATCACCCGGGAATCCCTGTCGCAGTACACCACCGCGGTGGCGATGAGCCGGTGCGAGGACAAGCGGGTCACCCGCAAGATCGTGGAGAAGGCCGGGGTGCGCGTGCCCCGGGGCCGCAGCGCCACCTTCGATCAGGAGGATGTCGAGTTCCTCGACGAGGTCGGCGCTCTCGTCGTCAAGCCGGTGCGCGGTGAGCAGGGCGCCGGGATCACCATCGGGGTGCAGACGGAGAAGCAGCTCAAGGACGCGCTCCGGCGCGCCGGGGGCGAGGGCTCCGAGGTGCTCCTCGAGGAGTTCGCCGAGGGCGACGACCTGCGGATCCTCGTCATCAACGGCCGCGTGTCGGCGGCGGCGATCCGCCGGCCGGCGACGATCGTCGGCGACGGCGAGACGCCGATCCACGAACTCATCCGCCGCCATTCGAAGCGGCGCGCCGCCGCGACCGGCGGGGAGTCGAAGATCCCGCTCGACGACGCGACCGAGGCGACCGTGCGCGAGGGCGGCTACACCTTCGACGACGTGCTCGAGGCGGGGGAGCGGCTGCAGGTCCGCCGGACCGCGAACCTCCACACCGGCGGCACCATCCACGACGTCACCGACCGGCTCAGCCCAGCCCTCGCCCAGGCGGCGCTCACCGCCACCAAGGCGATCGACATCCCGGTGAGCGGCATCGACCTGCTCGTGCCCGACGTCGAGGGCGAGGAGTACGTGTTCATCGAGGCCAATGAGCGTCCCGGGCTGGCGAACCACGAACCGCAGCCCGTGCCGGCGGAGTTCATCGACTACCTGTTCCCGAACTCCGCCCGCACCCCGTGGACCTGGCAGCCGGAGAAGCCGCAGGACCCCGTCAACTGAGGTCCCCGCGCGCCGCCGCCCGAGACCGTTTCACCGGCGGTTCGTCGAGCCGCTACTCTTGCCGTGAGCAGTGAGAACGCAGCAGGAGGCACCATGAAGGACCATACGGACGACTTCGCCGGGATCGATGCGGTCGGCACCGACGCCGCAGGAACGGACACGACCACCACCGGCACCGCCCGGGCCGGCACCGCACCGAGCGACGACCGGACGATCGACGTGCAGGAGCTCGGCAAGGCGAACCTCACCGGGTTCCAGGACCTGTCGACCGGTGAGATCGACACCGAGTGGATGGTCGACATCCTGTTCCGGCTGCTGCGCACCCCCAGCCCGTCCGGCCGCACGGACGCCGTCATGCAGTACATCGGCGACATCGTCAACGACCTCGGACTCGACTCGACGGTGACCCGGCAGGGCACCCTCATCGTCGACCTGCCGGGGGAGACGGAGACCTTCGACCGCTCGCTCGTCGTGCACGCCGACACGATCGGCTGCATGGTGTCGGGTCTCAAGCCGAACGGGCGTCTGTCCGTGGTCCCGGTCGGCACCTTCTCCGCACGCTTCGCCGAGGGTGCCCGGGTGCAGATCGTCACCGAGTTCCCCGACGTCGTCTACACCGGCACCATCCTGCCGCTCAAGTCGAGCGGGCACGCGTTCGGCGACGAGATCGACACGCAGGGCGTCGGCTGGGAGCACGTCGAGGTGCGCGTCGACGAGCGCGTCGAGTCGAGGGAGGGGCTCGAGGAGCTCGGCATCGAGATCGGGAACACCGTGGCGCTCATGGCCGGGCCGCAGCGATCCCGCTCCGGATACATCAACTCCCGCCACCTCGACGGCAAGGCCGGGGTCGCGATCGCGCTCGCCGCGGCGAAGAGCGTCAAGGAGGGCCGTCTGCGCCTGCCGCACCGGACGAGCATCATGGTGACGATCTTCGAAGAGGTCGGCCACGGTGCCTCGTCCGGGGTGTCCGACGACGTCGCAGAGCTCGTGTCGATCGACAACGCGGTGTGCGCGCCGGGTCAGAACGCGATCGAGTACGGCATCACGATCCCGCTCAAGGACATGCACGGGCCCTTCGACTACCACCTCACCCGCAAGCTCATCACGCTGGCCCAGCGCCACGAGCTGCCGGTGGCCCGCGACATCTTCCACTTCTACCGCTCCGATGTCGCCGCCGCGCTCGAGGCCGGCGCCGGGGCGCGTGCGGCGCTCCTGGCGTTCGGACTCGACGCCTCGCACGGCTGGGAGCGCACGCACGTCGACTCCCTCAGGGCGTGCGCGGAGCTCGTCACGCTGTGGCTGCAGACGCCGCTCACCCTCGAGGAGTGGGACGCGAACAAGACCGGAGACCTCAAGGACTTCCCGTCCCAGTGGCAGTCGGCGATCGGGGAACGACCCGGCGACATGCAGCACGAGGGCAGGATCTCCAACGTCCCGCGCTACCGGCCCGACGAGGACCCGGGCACGGACCCGCAGCCCGACGAGGGCTGAGATCGGTCTCTCCCCGGCGCTGCGGTGACGGGGGAGTGGGCCGGGCCCGAGGTGTGCGCGAGAGGGGACTTGAACCCCTACGTCCGAAGACACTGGAACCTAAATCCAGCGCGTCTGCCGATTCCGCCACTCGCGCGAGTCGCACCGAGATCCTATCCCACGAGCAGGTGGAGCCGTGCTCGAGGTGCCCCGGTGCGACGGCAGCGCTCAGTCGAGGCCGAGCTGCTTGCGGAGCCGGGCGACGTGCCCGGTGGCCTTGACGTTGTACTGGGCGTGCTCGACCGTGCCCTCGGCGTCGATCACGACAGTGGAGCGGATGACGCCCTGCACGACCTTGCCGTAGTTCTTCTTCTCGCCGAACGCGCCCCACTCCTTCATCATCTCCTTGTCCGGATCGGACAGGAGCGGGAAGTTCAGCCCCTCCTTCTCGACGAACTTCGCGAGCTTCTCCGGGGAGTCCGGTGAGATCCCGAGCACTGCGACGCCGGCGGCCTCGAGCGCGGCGAGGGAGTCGCGGAAGTCGCATGCCTGGGTGGTGCAGCCCGGGGTCATGGCCGCGGGATAGAAGTACACGACCACGCGGCGGCCGCGGTAGTCCGACAGGGATACGGGGGTGCCGGTGGAATCGGGCAGGGTGAAGTCCGGGGCGGTGTCGCCGATCTCGAGGCGGGGCACGATGGAGTCCTTTCGCTGGCGGTCTGTCCGGTTCAACCATAGCCGCCGGGATTCGGTAAGCTCAGGGGCGAAGGATACGGTGCGGCACCCGGGCGCAGCAGCGGCGACTGCAGGCTCTGGGCGCGGGGCGCGGCACCGCCACACCCGCCGACCCGAGGACACATCACCATGAGCAGCAACGTCTACACCTCCGACGTCACCGTCGACTCCGCCGACAAGGCCCAGCTCGTCGAATCGATCCGCCTGCGCGAACAGCGCCTCGCCGCGAATGTCGACGAGCTCATGGGGCGGGTGCACCCCTCGGCGCTGGCGAACCGCGCGGCGGAGAGCGCCAAGTCCGTGCTCGTGGCCGACGACGGCTCGGTCAAGTCGGATCGCGCGGCGCTCATCGGCGGTGTGATCCTCAGCGTCGCCGCACTCGTCACCTTCCTCGCCATCCGGAAGTCGCGTGCCTGATTCCGCAGGCCTCCCGATCCGGATGCTCCACGACCGGATCCTCGTCCAGCCGGATCGGGAATCGGGCGAGCGGAAGTCCCGCGCCGGGATCGTCATCCCCGCCACCGCGGCGGTGGGCCGCCGGCTCGGCTGGGGAGAGGTCGTCGCCGCGGGTCCGCACGTCCGCCAGGTGAGCCTGGGCGACATGATCCTCTTCGATCCCGAGGACCGCGCCGAGGTCGAGTTCGAGGGCAGTGCGTACACGCTCCTGCGGGAGCGCGACGTCCACGCGATCGGACAGCAGGCCGGCGACGAATCGACCGGGCTCTACCTCTGATCCGGTGCCCGGGGTGAAACGTGCCACATTCTCCGGATTCCGCGGATTCGAGTTCTCGTCGGCCTCGGAGTGAGTGTATAGTGGTGACTCGTTGCGCACCTCTAGCTCAATTGGTAGAGCAACTGACTCTTAATCAGTGGGTTCCGGGTTCGAGTCCCGGGGGGTGTACCACCGAAAGCGTCCGTCCAGGTCTGATGACCAGGGCGGGCGCTTTCTCATGTGCCCAGCTCCCTGCGCGATGCCCAGGTGTGGGGCCCGGAGGCGGGGGCGCGATAGCCCGGTGAAGCCTCGACGGCAGTCCGGTTCGGGGTGGTTCGGTCGGGGCCGCGGGGGCTTCAGTGCTCGTCGGAGCCGCGACGGCCGATGACGAAGGCGATGAAGGCCAGGCACAGCAGGCCGATGGCGATGAGCGCTGCGAGCGGCCAGCTGAAGCCGAACCCGGTGGCGTCACCGGCGGCATCGATATCGGAGTCGGTGTCGGGATCAGGGGTCGCGTCGTCGGTCCCGTCGCTGATGACGTCCTGGTCGTCCTGGGAGCCCGGAGCCTGCGGCACCGGATCGGAGTAGTCCTCGTTCAGCGCCTGGCCCGAGTTCCCCGCCTGCGGAGCCCAGTCGGTGCCGGCCCTGTTGGGGACCTCGGTGCCCGAGGAGCCGCCGCTGCCGGTCACCGGATCGTTCGTCCGCGGTCGCCGGTCGCCGGATCCGGAACCGCGGTCGTCCGCTCCCGGACCGGAGTCGTCGGACTCGGGGTCGGCCGGCTCGTCACCGCTGTCGTCGGGGTCATCGGAGTCGTCGCGCGGTCCGGAATCGTCGCGCCCCGGGTCATCCGGGGTCGGTTCGGGCTCAGGGGAGCTCGGAGTCGGGGTGGGTTCCGGGGTCGGTTCGGGCTCAGGGGAGCTCGGAGCCGGGGTGGGCTCCGGGGTGGGGGTGCCGCTCGGAGTCCCCTCATCCGGATCGGTTCCACCATCGCCGGGGTTCTCCGGGTCGCCCGTGGGAGTCGGGGTCGGCGTGGGCGCCGGCGTCGCCGACGGAGAAGAGGTGTCCGTGGGAGTGGGGCCCGGTGTCGGGGAGGCGGTCTCCGTCGGACTGGGGTCGGGCGTCGGCTCGGACGTCGGCGTATCCGTCGGCTCCGGTGCCGCGGTCGGGCCCGGCGTCGGATCTGCGGTCGGTTCCGGTGTCGGATCTGCGGTCGGATCGACCGGCCCCAGGCCGGGGTCATCGCTCGGGTCCGAGCCCGGTTCGCTCGGGCCGATCTCCGGGTCCTCAGCGGGCGCCTCGGCATCGGTGCCGCTGTCCTGCGGAACGTCCTGCGGGGATTCCTGCTGCGGAGCCTCCGGCGCCGGTTCCGTCGGGATCGCGGCGGGGCCCGGAACGTTCGTGGGCTGCGGTGAGGGGGCGGGCGCCTCGGCGGCGGGTGCCTCGGGAGCGGCAACGGGCGCCTCGGGTGCGGTGTCGGACTCGGATGCCGGGGGAGCGGGTGCGGGCCCGGCCGTCGGAACGGCTGCCGCCCCGATCGCGGAACCGCCGGCGAGGAGCGCAGCGACGCCCACGGCGGCGGCGGTGCGGCCGATCATCGGGCTGGGGCGCACGTGCGGTCCTCGGGGTCGACATCGAATGGAGGAGTTCCGGGGTGTGGCCCGGGGTCGTCGTCGCCGGCGTTCGATCAGGGTGGTGGCCGAGCGGGGGACGGCTGTGACGCTCCTGTGTTCATCGTAACGACTACGGTGCGTAGAAGACGAAAGCGACGCTTACACAACGACCGCAATTCGTGCGCGGCGCGGTTCGCGCCCATGCGGCGCCGGGTTCACTGGGCGGGGTAGCCGACGACCCGGTCCTGGCCGGTGCGCACGATCGCGTGGGAACCGGAGTCGGTGACGGCGAGCAGATTCGCGTCCGAGCGCCACGCGGTGTTGCCGTGGAGCAGGTACCGCGTGTCGTCGATCGACGAGGGCACGATCTCCCCGCGCGGCTCGGCCATGCGCAGGTGGTGCGCGGTGGCGTTGCGCACGAGCAGCCCGCCGTCGACGGTGAAGAGGTAGGGGCCGATGACGGCCAGGCGGTATCCCTGCCCGCGCACCCAGTTCGCCTCGCCCACCGCGTCGGTCGTGGTCGACACGGTGGAGAAGATGCGACCGTCCGCGGCGGAGTGGACGACGAGCTGGATCCGGTGGCCGCTCGTCGCGCTCGCGCCCGGTTCGCCCCACAGCGACACGATCTTGCCGTGCCCGGCGGTCACCCAGCGGAAGATCTGCAGGTCGTCGGACGGGCTCTCGAGGAGGATCTCGGAGCTCTCGGCGGTGTCGACGTCCGTCGTGGTCACCGTGCCGGAGAACTCCGCGCTGATGAGCGCGGTGCCGTCGAGCGCCATCGGTGTGTACCCCGGGTCCGGGGTGGGGATCGCGGTGAGGCCGTCGCGGGTGAAGGTCGACAGGGAGTTGCCCTCCTTGATGAGCACGCTCGTGCCGGCCGAGGAGATGCGGGCGTCGTCCGGGATCGTGTACTCGATCGGGGCGGTCTCGCCGTCGAACAGGGCCTGGGCGCGGTCTCCGGTGCGCCACACGAGCGCGCGCTCGCCATCGATGACGGTGTCGACCGCGAAGCTGATCGGCGCGTCGATGTCCTCCGTGTACCGGGACTCGCCGGTTTCCGGGTCGAGGACGGCGAGGGCGTTGCCGTCGACGACGAGCACGCCGCGGCCCGTCGCCGTGACCGAGGCGGTCGCCGGCACCTCGGACTCCCACGTCGGCTGGGCGGCGAAACCGGGGACCGGGGTCCGGCCGTCCTCGAGGGCGAGCGAGTCCTCCGAGGTGTTCGTGCTGCCGGCCGGGATGCTCTGCGGGGTCAGCCCGTCGGGGGAGCCGATGATCCGGGGCAGGAAATAGGCGCCGAGAGCGACGACGAGCATGACCGCGAGAACGATCGTCGGTGCGGTGAGACCGCGCACCCGCGACCGACGGGGGTGATGCCGAGCGGCCCCGCTGTCGGGGGCCTTCGAGCGGGTGGGCGCACTGCGCGCGGACTGCGCCGCGGTCCGGCGGTCGGCCTGGCGCTGGGCCCGGCGGCGGGTGCGCGCATTCGCGCCGGGAGCGGCCGGACCGGAGTACGGGGTGCCGATCGGATAGCCGTCGGGCGTGCTGGCGCGCGGCGGCGTGGCATCAGACGAGGCGGGCTCCTCAGGCGCGGGTGGCTCCTCCGGCGCGGCGGTCGGGATCTCGGACTGCTGCGAGGGCACGGCCGGCTGCGAGGGTGCGGATTGCTGCGAGGGTGCGAGCGGTGCGGCCTGCATGGAGACGCGGCCGCTCGGATCGATGTGGAGCGTGCGCACGGTGCCGTCGTCGTGGATCTCGAGGGTGACGGGCTGACCGCCCTCGCGGGCGAGCGCGGTCAGCCGGGTCATGGCAGCACCCAGGTCGGGATGGTGGGAGGTGGCACCATCCACGGTCGCTTCCGCCGAGCGATCGGCGGAGACGTGCACCTGGGCGATGGGCATGGAGCGGGTGACCTCGGTTCGGGATTCGGAGACGGGGAGGCGTGCGGCGACGACGACGACGGAGTCAAGCATACGAACGTGCTCCGGGCATGACTGCGTCCGAGTCCGAATAGTTACCCTTCGGCGACCCAATCGTTGCGTTCCTCAGCGTTCGTGGAGGAACCGTCGGGGCGGGGGCGGGCAGGCATTGTTCCTGCTGTCGGCGGCGAGTGCAGGGCAACAGCGGCCCAGGTGCGAGGCACAGGCTGCGCGGCGCCGGTGGAGTGCGGGATTCATCACACCCACCCGGTTTGCCCCCCCGCCTGCGACCGCCCTAGAATGGTCGATGCTGCCTGCTGGCAGCGATGGTGGCTATAGCTCAGCTGGTAGAGCACCGCGTTGTGGTCGCGGGGGTCGCGGGTTCAAGTCCCGTTAGCCACCCCAAACGGGTCAGGTTTGAACTCGCGGCCAAGGGTCCGCCCTTGGTCGAGGGTTCAGCCTGGCCCATCTTCTTTGCCTCGGCGGCCCAGCTCAGCGCGTCGGCATGGAGGCCGGGGATGCTCAGCCCGTCGTACGGGTTGCGGTAGCCGACGCGCACGTCGTTGTCCTCGTCGATGTAGATCGTCTTGACCAGCGCCTGGTTGAGGAGCCGACGGTTCGCATCGTCGGCATGCTCGTAGATGTCGGCGGCGTTG
Organism: Brevibacterium sp. NPDC049920; assembly: GCF_040656435.1. Classification (NCBI taxonomy): domain Bacteria; kingdom Bacillati; phylum Actinomycetota; class Actinomycetes; order Micrococcales; family Brevibacteriaceae; genus Brevibacterium; species Brevibacterium sp. NPDC049920. The sequence goes on along the minus strand of NZ_JBFAMF010000001.1, from coordinate 3,429 downwards.
GAGAGCAGTTTCAGGGTGAATCGCCCCGGGTTTGTTAGAGGCTTGCAAGTGCCGTGCCGGCGGTCGCCGGCACGGTCTGGTGGTGATGGTAGATGTCCTCGAGCTCGACGGGTGGGATCATGCCGATCTCGCCGTGGAGACGTCGGTGGTTGAACCAGTCGATGTACTCAGCGGTCGCGATCTCAAGCTCGTCGATGCCCGTCCAGGGGCCGTGGTTACGGATCAGCTCGGCCTTGAACAGCGAGTTGAAGGCCTCGGCCAGGGCGTTGTCGTAAGAATCGCCGGTCGAGCCGACCGAGGCCACGGCCCCGGCTTCGGCGAGGCGCTGGGTGTAGCGGACGGCGATGTACTGGACGCCCTTGTCGCTGTGATGCGTGAGCCCGGAGACGTCGTGACCTGCGTGCTCACGGGTCCAGATCCCCATCTCCAGCGCGTCCAGGGCGAGGTCGGTCCGCAGCGACTTCGATAGCTGCCAGCCGACCACACGGCGGGAGAAAACGTCGATGATGAACGCGGCATACACCCATCCCGCGAACGTGCGGCAGTCGGTGATGTCGGCGACCCAGAGCTGGTTCGGGGCCGTCGCGGTGAAGTTGCGTTCGACCAGGTCAGGACGTGTATCTGGGCCGTCGCCTGGGCGCGTGGTCCGAGGGCCTTTCTCTCGGCTGATGCCGCGCAGACCTTCGGCTCTCATGAGCCGTTCCACGGTGCAGCGCGCGACTGCGACGCCTTCTCGGCGCAGCTGAGCGTGGAGCTTCTTCGCGCCGTAGACCCCGAAGTTCTTCGCGTGCACGCGCCGGATCTGCGCGAGCAGCTCCTCGTCCCGCAGCGTCCGCTTCGAGGGCGGGCGGGTCTTGAAGGCGTAGTAGGTGCTCGGCGCGATCTGGGTGCTCGCTGCGGTGAGCGTGCGGCAGATCGGCTCGACGCCGAACTCGTGCTTGTGCTGGTCGATGAACGTCACGATCATCGCGGTGGGCGGTCGAGCTCCGCTGCGAAAAAAGCCGAGGCCGACCGCAGGATCGCGTTCGCCCGGCGCAGCTCGCGCACTTCCTTCTCCAACTCAGCGAGCCGCTCGGCGTCGCCGGTCGTGGTTCCGGGCCGGTGGCCCTCGTCGATCTCGGCCTGCACGACCCAGTTCCTCAGAGTCTCGGGATTGATCCCGAGCTGCTCGCCCACACGACGGAACGTGCCTGACTTCGTCGCTGGATCCCGCCGCGCGTCCACGGCCATCCTCGTGGCCCTCTCCCGAAGCTCATCGGGGTACTTCCTCGGTGCTGCCATGCTCCTCATCCTCCCGTGGGATCAGGCCTCCACCAGACCCGGGGCGATTCAGTGCCTGCCCACCTGGTGAAGATGGGCGAGATCGTGCTGGTGAAGAACGGGGCCAAGGTCCCGGTGGACGGCCAGGTCGTGGCCGGCACCGGCGCGCTGGACGAGGCGTCCATCACCGGCGAATCGATTCCGGTCGAGAAATCTAAAACGGACCAGGTCTTCGCGGGCACCATCTCGCGCGGGGGTTTCCTACAGGTGCTGGCCACCGGGATCGGCGCGGACACTACTCTGGCTCGCATCATCCACCGGGTGGAAGAGGCTCAGGACGCCAAGGCGAAGACCCAGGCGTTCATCGACCGCTTCTCCACGTGGTATACGCCTGCGGTGATGGTTCTCGCTCTCGTGGCCGGGCTGATCACTCAGGACGTCGTGCTGGCCCTGACTCTGCTGGTTATCGGCTGCCCGGGCGCACTGGTGATCTCGATCCCGGTCGCGATCGTCGCTGGCATCGGCCGTTCGGCCCGCAACGGCATCCTGATCAAGGGCGGAGAGTACCTTGAGACCGCTGCCAAGATCTCGGCCGTCGCTGTGGACAAGACCGGAACTCTCACCGAGGGCCGGCCGCAGCTGACCGACGTCGTGGTCCTGGACCCGGCGTATGACCGCACGGAGGTCCTGCGCTGGGCGGCTGCCGCCGAGGCCGGCTCGGAGCACCCGCTGGCCCGTCCGATTCTCGACTCCGCCAAGGAGGAGGGTGTGGGTCCCGAGGGCATTCCCGGTGCTGTCACTCCGGTGCCCGGCAAGGGCATCGTGTCCGACGTCGAGGGCCGTCAGGTGCTGATCGGCAATGCTCCGCTGTTGGTCGAGTACGGGATCACCGACGGCAGTGGTGCGCCCGAACGTGCGGCAGAGGCTGCTGAGCAGCTGGCAGCTCAGGGCAAGACTCCGATGATCGTGGCTGTCGGTGGCACTGTGATCGGTGTCGTCGCCGTGGCCGACAAGATCCGCGAGGATGCGCCCGAAATGGTCAAGCGCCTGCACGAGGCAGGTGTGGATAAGGTCGTCATGCTCACCGGCGACACACGACTGGTGGCCGAGGCCATCGGTTCCAAGACCGGGATCGATGAGATCCACGCGTCGATGCTGCCCGAGGACAAGCTGGATGCGGTCTCTGAGCTGCAGAAGCAGGGGCATACGGTCGCGATGGTCGGCGACGGGGTGAATGATGCCCCGGCCCTGGCGACTGCGAACATCGGCGTGGCGATGGGTGCGGCCGGTTCGGCCGTGGCCGTGGAGACCGCGGACATCGCGCTGATGGGTGACAATCTGCTCAAGCTCCCGGAATCCATCAGCGTGGCCAAGCGCACCGTGTCCGTGATGCGGCAGAACATCGCGATCGCTCTGGTCACCGTGGTGCTGTTGCTCGCGGGCGTCTTCGCCGGCGGTGTGACGATGTCGATTGGCATGCTGGTCCACGAGGGTTCCGTGCTGGTCGTGATCGCCAACGCGATGCGACTGATGCGCAACGCCCAGGACGCCACCGCTATGGCCAAGGAGCTGCGCGCCCCATCGCGAGCAGCGCAGGCTGACACTGACTCCGCGACCGAGAAGGCCAACACCTGACCGATCCGCCGGACGGCGGGACTCTCAGTCCCGCCGTTGGACCCCGGTCACCGGCACCACGACAAGGCCCCATCAGATAGAAGGAGAAGACCATGACCGAGAAATCATTCAGCATTGACGGCAATGTCCAGCACTTCACCATTGCAGACGTGGCGCAGGAGAACCCGGATTTCCGCAAGGTGCTGTGGACGGGTGAGCACGCGCAGATCGTGGTCATGACTGTTCCGGTCGGCGGAGAGATCGGCGACGAGGTCCACCCGGAGACCGACCAGATCCTGACGTTCGTCTCCGGCACCGGCCACGCGGACCTCAACGGCGAGACCCACCCGATCGAAGCCGGAGATCAGTGCGCCGTGCCGGCCGGGGCGCAGCACAACTTCCGCAACACCGGCGACGAGCCGCTGATTCTCTACACCATCTACTCCCCGCCCGAGCACGCTGGGGTGTATCAAGGTTCTTGGACAGTTCCTCTTGATGGGAGAGGATCAAGAGCATGGCAAGTGCATCACGGCGGAAGTTCAGCCCGCAGTTCAA